>NZ_VCKZ01000065.1 GCF_005889745.1 Actinomadura geliboluensis | reverse complement strand
CCACACCCGCCGCCGTGGCCAGCGCCGTCACCACGACCTCGTCCTCGGGATCGAACTCGCCGCCGCCGGCCTTCTCGGTCAGGTACAGGTTGCCGAACACCTCGTCCCGGACGCGGATCGGCACCCCGAGGAACGTCCGCATCGGCGGATGGTTGGGCGGGAACCCGTAGGAGTCCCGATGCTCGCCGAGGTCGGGTAGCCGGATCGGGTGCGGCTCGCGGATCAGCAGCCCCAGGATGCCGTGCCCGTGCGGCCAGTGCCCGATCGCCTCGATCTCGTCTTCGCCCACCCCGGTCGTGATGAACTGGACGAGCCGCCCGCCCTCCTCGGCGATGACGCCGAGAGCGCCGTACCGCGCGTCCACCAGGGTCGTCGCCGCCTCGGTGATCCGCCGCAGCACCGACTCCAAGTCCAGCTCACTGCCGATCGAGACCACGGCCTCCAGCAGCGCATGCACACGATCACGAGTCGCCCGCGCGGCCTCCAACCGCGTCTGCAACTCCGTCAACAGGTCGTCAAGCTGCAACTGCGGAAGCACGAGCTTGGCCCGATCGTCACCGGCCCGGAGTGGGTCGACCATATGTCCAGTATTCCGGGCGGAAGCGGTGATGTCAGCTCTGGAACCCTGGCACCGGAGGCCCGATCATGTCTCCTCGATCACTTCTTCAACCGGTCGGCGCACCGTTCCCGCGGCCAACCCCAGCAGCAGGTCGGCGCGCCCGGCCGCCTCGGCCAGGCGCGGGCGACCGTCCACGCGGCGGTTTCAGGCTCCGTTGGTGTGGGGGACGACCGCGACCGGGCAGTGCGCGTGGTGGATGAGCGCGTGCGTCACGGCGTGGCTGCGCGGCGCCGTCAGTCCCGTGCGCGGACGCGTGCCCGCGATCACGAGAGCGACGTCCCGGGACGCGGTGACGAGGGCGGCGGCGGGATTGTCCTGGACGATGTCCTCGACCACGTCCACGTCGGGGAAGCGTTCGCGCATCGGCGCGTGCGCCTCGATGACGCGCCATCGGGCCCGCTCCTCGATGCGCCGCAGGTCGCTCCCGGCCCCCGGCTCGTCCAGTGCCTCCGGGAACGGCCAGGCGTGCACGACGCGCAGCCTCGCGTTCCGTGTCGCGGCGGCCCGGAACGCGTACTCCAGGGTCGCGGAATCGTCCCCCAGACCGACGCCTACGGCGATCTCGGCCCGCTCGGCCTCCGGCTCGCCGCGGACCAGCACCACCGGGGAGGCGGTGTTCCGGACGACTCCGAGCCCGACCGACCCCAGCAGGAGCCCGGTGAAGCCGCCGAGGCCGCGGTGCCCCACCACCAGCTCGAACGACTCCCTGGACCATTCGGCCAGCACCTGCACGGTGCGTCCGGACGCCAGCTCGGCGCTCACCGGCACCTCGGGGCGGCGGGCGTGCGCGACGCGCTCGGCGTCGGCGAGCACCTCACCGCCGGCGCGCGACAGCGAACCGATCTCTCCGGGCGCGGCGGTCAGCGGGATGTCGAAAGGCCATTTCTCGATGGCGTGCACGATTCTCAGGTCACGCCCGTAGCGGGCCGCCTCATCGGCCGCCCATGCGACAGCGCGCTCGGACGGCACCGAGCCGTCAGCGCCGACGACGATCGGATCGGACATGGTCAGCTCCTCACATGGCCTGCGACGACCTCAGTCGCTGTCGGGCACGACGACGACAGGGCATCGTGTGTGGTGCAGCACTGTGTGGTTGACCCGGCCCAGCACCATTCCGGCCAAAGGGGCGCGCCTACGCCGCGCCCCCACCACGACCAGTGCCGCGTTCTCGGACGCCTCGACCAGCGCCCGGGCGGGAGTGCGTTCGGAGACGAGCTGGTCGATCGCGACGTCCGGATACCGCTCGCGATAACCGGCTAGGGACTCCGACAGCTCCAGGTCTTCGATCACCCGGCGGCGCGGCGAGAACTCGCCGCCCACCGCGTGCAGGGCGAGGATCCGCGAACCGCGCGAGGCGGCCTCCTTGAACGCCCATCCGACGGAGGTCCGTTCGTCGTCCAACCCCTCGATCCCGATCACGATCTCCGCCGGAGCGCCGGACGGGTAGGGGGCCGCACGCGGCACCACCAGAACCGGGCAGCGGGCATGCGCGGCGACGTACAAGCCGACAGACCCGAACAGCAGGCCCTCGAACCCGCCCTGGCCACGCGAACCCACCGCCACCAGGTCCGCGTGCTCGCTCTCCTCCACCAGCGCCCGGGCCGGGTCGGCCGGAACCAGACGCGTCTCCACGTTGATCTCCGGGCGGAGCTTCAGCGCGTACTGGCGGGCCTCACCGAGCAGATCCTCACGCTCGGCGATCAGGCGGCGCAGCGCGTCCGGCGGGATCGTCCCCTCGTCCAGCAGAGCACGCGAGCCGTGCACCAAGAGGAGCGGTCGTCGATGGCGGTCGGCATAGTCCGCCGCCCAGTCCAGCGCCCGCCACGCATGCGCGGATCCATCGATTCCCACGACGATCGGAGACGACATCGGCCATCCCTCCTGAGTCATCGTTCACATTCATTTCCGACGCCACGGCGAAGGCGGGGACCTGCGGCCACCGCCGGGACCGCAGGTTCCCTTGCCGGTTCACCGGGTCAGGACGACCTTGAGCGCGCCGGTCTCGGCGGCGTCGGCGAAGACGTCGTAGGCCTTGGGGAACTCGTCCAGGGTGAAGTGGTGGGTGACGAAGCGCGCGGCGTCGATCTGGCGTCCGGCGAGCAGGCGGAGCAGGGTCGGGGTCGAGGAGGTGTCGACCAGGCCCGTGGTGATGGTGATGTCCCGGATCCACTGCTCCTCCAGGTGCAGCGCGGCCGGGGCGCCGTGCACGCCGATGTTGGCGATGTGCCCGCCCGGCCGGGCGAGGGCCACCGTCAGCTCGAAGGCGTCGGGGACGCCGACCGCCTCGATCGCCACGTCCGCGCCGAGTCCGCCGGTGAGGTCCCGGACGGCCGCGAGCGGATCCTGCCGCGAGTTGTTGACGGTGATGTCGGCGCCGAACCGCTCGGCCGCCTCCAGGCGGCTGTCGGCCAGGTCGATCGCGATGACGCGGCTCGGGCTGAACAGCCGCGCCCCCATGATCGCCGATAGCCCGATCGGGCCCGCGCCCACGACGGCGACGGTGTCGCCGGGACGGACGGCGCCGTTGAGCACGCCGACCTCGTAGCCCGTCGGCAGGATGTCGGCCAGCATGAGCACGTCCTGCGCCGGCACCCCGTCGGGCACCGGGTGCACGGACGTGTCGGCGAACGGCACCCGGACGTACTCGGCCTGCGTCCCGTCGATCATGTGGCCGAGGATCCATCCGCCGCCGCCCAGGCACTGCCCGTACCGGCCCTCGCGGCAGAACCGGCAGGTCCCGCACGCGGTGATGCACGACACCAGCACCTGGTCGCCGGGCTTGACCGTCCGCACGGCCGGGCCGACCGCCTCGATCGTGCCGACCGCCTCGTGGCCGAGGATCCGCCCGTCGGTCACCGCCGGGACGTCTCCCTTGAGGATGTGCAGGTCCGTCCCGCAGATCGTCACCGCGTCGACCCGGACGATCGCGTCGCCGTCCTCGACGATCTGCGGCTCCGGCACCTCTTCCCACGCCTTGTTCCCGGGGCCGTGGTACACCATCGCCTTCATGACGTGCCTCCTTCATCGGTTCGGCTGAAGTTTCGAAGTCGGGTTCGGTGGAGCGACGTCGGCGCTGCCCGCCGTCCTCGCGCGCGGGCGCTAACGTCCCCGCCCGGCCGCCCCGGTGCTCGCCGGCTCGGAGCCCGGCTCCGCACCGCCCATGCCGAGCCGGAACGGCGGATACCGGTCGGTCATCAGGAAGGCGTAGCCGGCCACGCGCAGCGTCCAGCGGTTCATGCCCATGACCAGATCGAAGATGCCGCGCAGGTAACGCGTGGTGAACAGCAGGGCGACGGCGGCGATGAGGACCAGCAGCCCGACCAGGCCGACGGCGTTCCATCCCGCGTCGTCGCCGCCGATGGCGCCACCGGTGAACAGGGCGACCACCAGGTAGTGCGGGATCGCCAGCAACCACCACTTCACCAGGACGAGTCCTCGTGACAACTGCTCCGGGTAGTCGATGTCCAGCCGGGCGGGATACTCGGGAACGTCCTTCAGCGTGAAGGGCGGGTACCGGTCCGTGGCGAGCGCGCCATAGCCGTAGAAGGCCACCCGCCACGCCCAGCGCAGCACCCCGAGGTTGAACTCGAAGATCGACCGCGGATAGCGGCCCGTGAACAGGATCGCGAAGAACGCGACCACCGTGAGCACCGCGAACGCGATTCCGAGGAAGAACAGCACGATGTAGTGCGGAATCAGCAGCAGCCATTTCAGCAGCCACAGCCACCGCGACAGCGGCTCGTCCAGCCGGCCGTCCACCCTGACCGGCATCTGTTGACCGTGCACGTCGGCCTCCTTCGGTCAGGCACCCCGGCCGCCCGATGACGGCCGGACACCACCTACTCCGAGCGTCACCCCCACGGCCGCCGGGCTGTAGGGATAAATGTCCATGCCCCTGAGGACTAAGGTCACTCGGCCCTCTGAGGGGCGCTGGTCCCCGAGCCGGTCAGCTTTTCCCGGCGGCGCGAGAGTGGCGGTGGAGCCATCGGTTGCCGGGTTCGGCGTGGGGTGTGGTGGTATGTGGTCGGTGCGGAAGTGATCTGGTTGGGGAGCCGCCCTGTCTGGTTGGAATCGTGTGTCGCCGGTCCGGAGACCGCGCGGGTCGCTGGTGCTGGAGCGGTTCCAGCATCCGGCGCAGGTGGTGGTCAGCGGGTTCGCCGTCGTGATCGCCGCCGGGACGCTCCTGCTGTCGTTGCCGCAGGCGACCGAGAGCGGGGACGCGGCGCACTGGCGGGACGCGTTGTTCACCGCGACGTCGGCGGTGTGCGTCACCGGGTTGATCACCGTGGACACCGGGTCGTACTGGTCGTCGTTCGGTGAGGTCGTGATCCTGGGATTGATCCAGGTGGGCGGGCTGGGGTTGATGACGCTGGCCACCCTGTTCGCGATCCTGCTGTCGCGGCGGCTGGGGCTGCGGGCGAGGATGGCGGCCCAGCTCGAGACCAAGACCATGCGGATGACCGACGTGCGGCGCGTCGTCCGGCAGGTGGTGGTGTTCAGCCTGGTCTCGGAGGCGCTGATCGCGGCGGTGCTGACCGCCCGGCTGGTCCTCGGCTACGGCGAACCGGTCGGCCGTGCCCTCTACCTGGGGGTCTTCCATGCGGTGTCGGCGTTCAACAACGCCGGGTTCGCGCTGTGGCCCGACAACCTCGTCCGCTTCGCGGCGGACCCGTGGATCACGCTGGCGATCTGCGCGGCCGTCATCGTCGGCGGGCTCGGCTTCCCCGTGGTGTTCGACCTGGCGCGCAACTGGCGGCGCCCTCGCGTCTGGACGGTCCTCACGCGCGTCACCCTGGGCATGACGGCGGTGCTCCTGGCCGGCGGCATGCTCATCCTGACGGCCGCCGAGTGGGACAACCCGGAGACGCTGGGCGGTCTGCCCACGCCGGCCCGCTGGCTGGCGGGCTTCGCGTCGGCGGTCATGCCGCGCACGGCCGGGTTCAACACCGTGGACATCGCCCAGATGCGGCCGGAGAGCTGGGTGGCCACCGACGTGCTGATGTTCATCGGCGGCGGCAGCGCCGGCACCGCAGGCGGCATCAAGGTCACCACCTTCGGGCTGCTGGCGTTCGTGCTGTGGGCGGAGATGCGCGGGGAACCGCGGGTGAACGTCGGCCACCGCCGGCTCCCGGACGGCACCCAGCGGCAGGCGATGGCGATCGTCCTGCTGAGCCTCGGCCTGGTCGCCAGTGTGACCTTCGCCCTGCTCACGCTGACCTCGTACTCGCTGGACCAGGTGCTGTTCGAGGTCACCTCGGCGTTCGGCACGGTCGGCCTGTCCACGGGCATCACCGCCGACATCCCGGCCGGCGGGCAACTGCTGCTGATCGGCCTGATGTTCATCGGCCGCATCGGCCCGCTGACGTTCGCCACCGCGCTCGCACTGCGCGAGCGCGCGCAACGCTACGAGCTACCGGAGGAGCGACCCATCGTTGGCTGACCACAGGAACGACCCCGTCGTGGTGATCGGGCTGGGGCGGTTCGGCACCGCGCTGGCCCTGGAACTGGCCAGGCGCGGCAGCGAGGTGCTGGCCATCGACCACCGTCCCAAGATCGTCCAAGCCCTGGCGGGACAGCTGACCCATGTCGTCACCGCGGACGCCACGGACCTGCAGGCGCTGCGTGAACTCGGCGTGGCGGAGTTCCACCGCGCGGTGGTGGCCATCGGCGGCGACCTTGAGGCCAGCATCCTGACCACGTCGCTGCTGACCGAACTGGAGGTCGACGACATCTGGGCCAAGGCCGTCACCCATCAGCACAAGCGCATCCTGGAGCGGATCGGCGCCCACCACATCGTCCTGCCCGAGAGCGACATGGGAGAGCGGGTCGCCCACCTGGTCAGCGGCCGCATGCTCGACTACATCGAGGTGGACGAGAACTTCGCGCTGGTCAAGACGCATCCGCCGCGCGACATCGTCGGCGTCCCGCTGGGAGACACCCGCCTGCGCTCCCGGCACGGTGTGACGGTGGTGTCCGTGAAGTCGGTCGGTGAGCAGTTCACCTACGCGACCGCCGACACCGTCCTGCAGTACGGCGATGTGATCCTGGTCGCCGGGACGATCGCCGAGGCCGAACGCTTCGCCGAGCGCCGGTGACGAGGCCGATCCCCGGGGACCGGCGTCGGTGCGACCGGGTTCGCCGCGGCACGCGACGACGGGCCCGCGGGATGCGACCGGAAACGAGCGTGGAAAGCGCCTCCGAATCCCGTTAGTGTCGTGGCCTGGTGAGCCGGGAAGTCTGGTCGGCGCTACTGTCGCCGACCCCGGAAGACCCCCATGACGAACCTGCTGCTCGCCTTCGCCGCCATGTTGCTGCTCGCGGTGCTGGTGTCGAACCTGGCGCACCGGACCGTGCTGTCGACGGCGGCGCTGTTCCTGGTCGGCGGGTTCCTGCTCGGCGACGGCGTCACCGGCCTGGTCTCCCTGCGGCCCGGGGACGAGATCGTGTCGCGGCTGGCGGAACTGGCCCTGTTCGCCGTGCTGTTCACCGACGGCATGCACGCCGGCTGGCACGACCTGCGCAGCGCCTGGCGGCTCCCCGGACGCGCCCTGGGCTGGGGCCTCCCGCTGACCCTGGGGATCACGGCGCTCTTCGCGCACTACCTCGTCGGGCTGGGCTGGGTGGAGGCGCTGCTGATCGCCGCCGTCCTCACCCCGACCGACCCGGTGTTCGCGGCCGCGCTCGTCGGCAACGAGAAGGTGCCGCCGCGGCTGCGCCACCTGCTGAACGTGGAGTCGGGCGTCAACGACGGGCTCATCCTGCCGTTCGTGGTGGTCTTCCTGGCCATCGCGCAGGGCGAGGAGGACCTGCACTTCGGCGAACTGGCGGGCGAACTGGCCGGCGGGCTCGCCATCGGGGTGGCGATCCCGTGGGCCGCGATCATGCTGGTGCGGACCCGGTGGTTCGCGATCGCGCCCAAGTACGAGCCGCTGAACGCCGTCGCGATCGGCCTGCTGGTGCTGGCGACGGCGCAGGCCACGCACGGCAACCTGTTCCTGGCCGCGTTCGCCGCGGGCGTCACCGTCGCCACCGTCGGGCACGAGCACCGGGAGGCGTTCGAGCAGTTCGGCGAACTGGTCGCCGAACTGCTCAAGCTCGCCGCGCTGCTGGTGTTCGGCGCGCTGCTGTCCCCGGCGTTCCTCGGCGACGTCGGCTGGGCGGGCTGGGCCTTCGCCGTCCTCGCGCTGGTGGTCGCGCGGCCGGTCGCGATCTGGGTGTCGTTCCTGCGCTCCCGGCTGACGATGCGGGAGCAGGCCGCGGTGATGTGGTTCGGCCCCAAGGGCTTCGCCTCGGTCGTCTACGGCCTGCTCGTACTGGAGTCGGGGATCGCCGCGGGCGACCACATCTTCCACCTCGTCGGCGCCACCATCGCGCTGTCGATCCTTGCGCACTCCTCCACCGACATCATCGTCGCGCGCAGCTTCGACGACGAACGCGAGGTGCCGGCCTGGCACGGTCGAGCGCGAGCACGCCTGCAGAAGACCCGCCGCCCCGGCTCGGGACCGGACGCGGCCGACCCGCCGGCGGACTCCGGCGGCGCCGCCCGCGAACGTCCGGAATGAGCAGGCGCCGCATGCGGCGGCATCGGCGTCAGGGCTGGGCCTCGGTCGTGGACCTCGCCTCCGTCGACCGGTCCTGGAAGTAGGCGCGGGTCTCCCGCCAGACCAGCGGCCCCAGGATCACCAGGCCGATCAGGTTGGGCAGCGCCATCAGTCCGTTCATCACGTCCGAGAAGGTCCACACGGCGGTGAGGGTCGAGACCGAGCCGACGTAGATGGCCACGATGAAGATGACCCGGTAGGGCAGGACGGCTCGCCTGCCGAACAGGTACTCCATGCAGCGCTCGCCGTAGTAGGACCAGCCGAGCAGGGTGGAGAAGGCGAAGAAGAGCACGCCCACGGTGACGATGACGCTGCCCCAGTCGCCGGGCAGGCCGTCGTCGAAGGCGCGGGCGGTGAAGGTGGCCGCCTCGTCCTTGCCGCCGGTCTTCCAGGCGTCGGTCACCAGGATCGTCAGCGCGGTGAAGCTGACCACGACCAGGGTGTCGATGAAGGTCTGGGTCATCGACACCAGCGCCTGCCGGACCGGGTGCGTGGTCTTGGCCGCGGCGGCGGCGATGCCGCCGGTGCCGAGCCCGGACTCGTTGGAGAAGATGCCCCGCGCGACGCCGTAACGGACGGCGGCCGCCACCCCGGCGCCCACGAAGCCGCCGGTGGCCGAGGTCCCGGAGAACGCGTCGCTGAAGATGAGCCCGATCGCGCCGGGCAGTTCCTCGATCTCGTAGGCCAGGACCGCGGCGGCGCCCACGATGTAGAACACGATCATCACCGGGACGAAGGCACTGGTGATCCGGCCGATGCTCTTGATGCCGCCCAGGATGACGGCGGCGGCCAGCAGGGTCACGATCACGCCGGTCGCCCAGGGCGCCAGGCCCCACTCGTCCTCGACGTTCTCGGCGACGGTGTTGGCCTGCACCATGTTCCCGATGCCGAACGCCGCGATGGCGCCGGCGATCGCGAAGAACCCGCCCAGGAACCAGCCGAGGCGCCCCTTGACGCCCTCCCGGAGGTAGTGCATGGGTCCGCCGCTCTGCTCACCGGCGGCGTCGGTTCGGCGGAACCGCACGCCGAGGTAGGCCTCGCTGTACTTGGTGGCCATGCCGACCAGGCCGGTGCACCACATCCAGAACACCGCGCCCGGCCCGCCCAGCGCGATCGCGGTGGCCACACCCGCGATGTTACCGACGCCCACCGTGGCGGCCAGCGCCGTCGTCAACGCCTGGTAGTGCGCGATGTCGCCGGGGACGTCGTCGTCTTCCTTGCGTTTGAAGAACGCCAGCCAGAAGGCCAGCCGGAAATGCCGGAACTGCAGGCCGCGGAGCAGGATCGTCAGGTAGAGGCCGGTCAGCAGGAGCAGCGGGATCAGCAGCCACGGTCCCCAGACGAAAGTGCTGACATCGGACAGGAAGGTCTCAAGCGACTTCATGGAACCACCGGGGGGCGAGGGGCTCGGGAACTTCCCTGGACCGTAACCCGGCATTTCGGCCTTGTGAAGATCCTTTATGGGTCCGTCGGGCGCGGTGCCCCGGACGGGCCGGTCCCGGATCGCAGGAAGTCGGTGATGGCGGCGGCGATGGCCGGGTAGTCGCCGCCGAACCAGATCATGTGGCTGGGGGCGGTGCTGGTCACCAGGCGGGCGTGCGGGATCGCCTCGGCGAGCGACCGCGCGTGGGCGTAGGAGACCGACCCGTCGTCGCGGCTGCCGATCACCAGGGTGGGGCGGTCGACCCGGGCGGCCACGGCGGCGAGCCGGCGGGCGGCGCCTGCGGCGGACGTGGCGCGCACGTCCGCGGTGAAGCCGGCGCCGGAGCGCATCCGGCCGAAGAGGTCCAGCAGCGCCCCGCGTTGCACGTCGGTGAGGGAGGCGAGCACTTCGGCGACCGGGCGGGCGGTCAGGTTCGGAAGCAGCAGCCGCAGCGCCGTTCCCGGGGCGCGGTGCGTCAACGCTCGTATCAGCCGCCAGGTCACCGCTTCGGTTCGCGGGTGGAAGACGACGGCGGCGCCCGTCCGGGTGCGCCGGTCGGGCCAGGGCACCACTCCCACGGCGCTTTGCAGGATCAGCCTTTCGACCAGGTCGGGATGGCGGGCCGTCAGCGCGACCGCGGTCGGTCCTCCCGCCGACTGGCCCACCACGGCGGCGAGAGGTCCGAGCCCGAGCTCGGCGCACAGTGCGGCGACCACGTCGGCGAAACCGTCCGGTGACGCGGCGGTGGACGGCGGCGTCCGGCCGTAGCCGGGACGCGAGACCGCCAGGATCGTGTACCCCGCGTCGGCGAACACGTCCTCACCGAGCGGCAGCCCGGCCCGCATGTGCCCTCCGTGCACCATGAGCACCACGCCCGGACCGCGCCGCTCCAGCCGGTACTCCACCTGACCATCGGCCAGAGTGATCACCTGCGTCGCCCGTTCCACCGGCGTCCCTTCCGAACTGCAGCGCCCTGGCCCGGCGGCCGGACCGGCGATTCGAGCAGCACCATAGCCCCGGTCCGCCGGGCGCAGTGGACGGGCCGTGCACCATGGGCGAGCATCCGTCATGGGCAGGTTGGCAGTCCGGAGCGGCGCGCCTACAGTGGCGGCTGGAGTGCCGGGAAGCCGGGTCGGCCTCCGGGGTCGTCCGACCTCGGAGAAGCGTGCAGCGGAGGTTCCGGTGCTGGTGCGTGAGCTTGCTGACGAGGTCCCCGTCGTCGGGCTGGATGACCGGGTCTTGGACGCGGTGCGGGCGATGTGGCGTCGGAAGGTGCCGGGTCTGGTCGTGGTGGACGGCCGGGAGCGTCTGGTGGCGGTGCTCTCGGTGACCGAGGTGCTGCGGCTGGTGGTCCCGCCGTACGTGGGCGAGCGGGCGGCACTGGCGCGCGTCATCGACGAGGAGCACGCCGACGAGTTCCTGACCGAGTGCGCCGACCGGCCGGTGCGGGACTGCCTCCCCCGCGACCGCCGTAAGTCGGCGGTGGTTGGCCCGGACGCCACGGTGCTGGAGGCGGCGGCGTCGATGACCAGCACGGGGTGCCCGATCGTGGCCGTCGTCGCCGACGACGGCGGTGTGCTGGGGGCGGTGAGCTGGGGTGCGCTGCTCGACAGGCTGCTGGCCGCGTGACACCCGCCCGCCCCGCCGGGCGGGCGGGTGCGCCGTCATGCCGTGGTCGTGAGGTCTCGGCGGCGGAACGCCCACAGCGCGAGTGCGGTGAGGGCCGCGGCCGCGAGGGTCAGGATCCCGGCCGCCGCGGCGCTCACGTCTTCGCGCGGGTACTCGCCGACATGCGCGAACGGCGAGAGGTCGACCGCGCCGCCGGGGATGTCGAGGACGGGGGCGAAGAACCCGGCGACGACGCCGTAGCCGAGGACGGCCCAGACGGCCGGCACCGCGCGGGGCAGCGCCCCGTACAGCAGGCCGGCGGCGGCGAGGAGCAGCCACACGGCCGGCGTGTGGGCGATATGCCCCAGGATCGTCTTCCACAGGAGCGCGGCGTCGCCGGTGCCGACGGCGGCGGCCGCGCCGGTGCCGAGGCCAGCGAGGAACAGCAGCCACGGGACGGCGAGCGCGGTGACGGCGAGGTTGCCGCCGAGCCAGCCGGTGCGGCCGACGGCGGTGGCGAGGACGGGTTCGGTGCGTCCGGCCGACTCCTCGCCCCGCACCGCCTGCACGGCCAGGATCGCGAACACGGCGACCGTGAACGCCATGGTCAGGCCCATGACGCCGAGGTAGCCGACGACCAGGTCCCCGCCGCCGCCCATGACGGCGATCAGATCTTCCGGGGCGTCGTCCAGCCCGTCGGCCATCGGCTGGGCGAACGCGCCGTAGGCCGCGCCGGCGACCAGGAGCGCGACGCTCCAGCCGGTGATCGCGGCGCGCTGGAGGCGGAACGCCAAGGTCGGCGCGGTGCGGAGCCAGGCGGCGGCGCGGGGCGGGCCCGGTCGCGGCGGGACGAGCCCCGCGTCCAGGTCGCGGCGGCCGGCGAGGCGGTACCCGGCGGCGGCGGTCGCGGCGGCGCAGGCCAGGGAGAGGGCCAGCGGCCACCACCGGTCGAGCACGTAGGGCGCGGTCTGCTGCGACCAGCCGAGCGGGGACAGCCACGACAGCCGGGAGCCGCCGCCGTCCTGGACGGCCGCCATGTCGCCGATGCCCCGGACGACGAACGCGGCACCGAGGACCGCTCCGGTGAGTCCGGAGGCGCCGCGGGGGTAGGCGAAGACCTGCACGGCGGTCGCGGCGATGCCGCCGAACACGAGGCCGACGGCGCCGACGGACGCCCCGAACAAGGCCGACCCCGCGGCGGCGTACCCGGCGGCGAGCATGATCGCGGTGACCAGGACGGCGGCCGTGGCGCACATCAGCGCGGTGAGGATCAGCGCGGCGGTGAGCTGGGCGGACCGTCCGACGACGTTCGCGCGGACCAGTTCGGCGCGCCCCGAGCGCTCCTCGGCGCGGGTGTGCCGGGTGACGGTCAGCAGCGCCATCAGCGCCGCGCCGAGCATGATGTACAGCCCGTACTGGCCTGAGAGGAACCGTTCGAGGGTGATGGCGTCGTAGCCGTACCCGGGGCCGCCGAAGATCGCCCCGGCGGGGCTGGTGGAGAACGAGCTGACCGACTCCAGCTGCTCGGTCGTGGAGTAGACGGAGTTCAGTGCCGTGGTGAAGTAGCCCATCAGCAGGGCCAGGCCGAGCGTCCAGGCGGGGAACCGGACGCGGTCGCGGCGCAGCATGAACCGCAGCAGCACGCCGGTGCCCGCCAGCGCTCCCCCGGACGCGCTGCGGACGGGCGCGGGCAGGGTCGTCGCGGTCACGACGTCCTCCCCGCGGCCGCGCCGTTGCCGGTGCGAGCCAGCTCGTCGCCGTAATGGCGCAGCAGCAGCTGCTCCAGGGTCGGCGGGTGCGCGGTGAGGGCCTGGACGTCCAGCTCACCGAGGCGCCGGACGGCGGCCGCCAGGTGATCGCCGTCGACGTCGAAGCGGAGCTGCCCGTTCTCGGTGCGCAGGTCGTGGACGCCGGGCAGCTCGGCGAGGGCGCGGGCGTCCCGGTCGGTGGTCGCGGTGACGGTGGTGCGGGTCAGGTGCCGCAGCTCGGTCAGCGTGCCGGTCTCCACGATGCGGCCGTTCCGGATGATGGAGACGCGGTCGGCGAGGGCCTCCACCTGCGCGAGGATGTGGCTGGACAGCAGGACCGTCCGCCCCGCCTCGCGGGCCTCGCGGATGCACTCCTGGAAGACGGCCTCCATCAGCGGGTCGAGTCCTGCGGTCGGCTCGTCGAGCAGCAGCAGGTCGACGTCGCCGGCCAGCGCGGCCACCAGCGCGACCTTCTGCCGGTTGCCCTTGGAGTAGGTGCGGCCCTTCTTGGTGGGGTCGAGGTCGAACCGCTCGCACAGCTCGTCGCGGCGGGCCGGGTCGGCGCCGCCGCGCAGCCGGGCGAACAGGTCGATCGCCTCGCCGCCGGTGAGGTTGGGCCACAGCTCCACGTCGCCGGGGACGTAGGCGAGGCGGCGGTGCAGCTCCACCGCGTCGGCCCAGGGGTCGCCGCCGAGCAGCCGGGCCCGTCCGGCGTCGGCGCGCAGCACGCCGAGCAGGATCCGGATCGTGGTGGACTTCCCGGCGCCGTTCGGCCCGAGGAACCCGTGGACGTGACCGGTCTCGACGGACAGGTCGAGGCCGTCCAGCGCCTTCACTTTTCCGAAGGATTTGCGCAGGTCGTCGATTTCGATGGCAGGGGTCATTGTTCAGCCCTCGCTGAAAAGCATGGAGAAGGGAATGCCGGGCATGGTCGGCAGCCCGCCTTGATAAGGCGGTGAAATGGTGTGGTGCGTCAGTCCTGCGAGCCGTCGCGGGGCGGGTCGGGGACGTACAGGAGGTACTCCTCCAGGAGCGACCGGTCGGTGTAGAGCCCCTCGGTGAACATCTCCAGCATGGGGGCCGTCACCTCCTCAACATAGGCGCGCAGCGCCTTGCCGAAGGACGCCGGTTCGGCGTGCTCGGGGTGCAGCGTGAGCCACATCAGCAGGGAGCCCATCGCCTGGTAGGCCATCACCCGTGCCCGTGCGGCCGGGTCGCGGCTCGGCCGGATCACCCCGGCCGCCACGCCCGCCTCCAGATAGTGCGTCGCGTCGCCGATCATGTCCTCGAACAGCTCGGCGGCCAGGTCACCGCCCTCGCGCAGCGATCGCACCACGTACAGGGTGAGGGGGGCGAAGCGCTCGACCTCGGCCAGCCGCGCGAGGAGCCGGGCGGCGCTGCCGTCGGTCGTGACCGCGCGCTTCTCGGCGGCGATCACCGCGCGGACGTGCTCGTCGCACGCGCGCCGCAGGCCCCGCTTGGAGCCGAAGTAGTGCAGGACCAGCCCCGGGGACACGGCCGCGTCCTCGGCGATGGACCGCAGCCCGGCGGTGAAGCCGTCCCTGGCGAACCGGTCGATCGCGGCGTCCCGGATGCGGGCGGCGGCGCCGAGGTCGGCGTCACCCTCCGAGGACGTGTCCCGCGTTCGCACGGAGACCACGCTAAACGCTCGTTCAATGATCAGGCAAGGTGCCCGCGGGAAACAGCTTTGAAGAAATACTGAAAAGCCTCCAGGCGTCCCCTGTAGCGCCTCTTCGCAAGCCCACCGCCGGGCGCCTGCCGTCACCGCGTCCAGTACGTGCGGGCACCCCGGTTCTGGAGCCACCCCCGAGACAGAAACGGACATTGAGGATATGTCCCGGCGTACAGGCATGCCGCCCAGTGAGCTTCCACGCACGGCCACAACTTGATCAACGATTGACCGTGCGGGGCCTTTCGGGACGCGCGGCCGGGGAAATGTGACCAGTGCATCCCGGTGAAGGCGGATTCACCGCCCGCACGTGCTCGGCCGCCGGGATCTCCTACGATGAGGGAAGGGCGCACGGTGGAGACGACGGCGGTCCTCGACCGGTGGCAGTTCGCCGTGACCATCGTGTACCACTTCCTGTTCGTGCCGATCACGATCGGCCTGGCCTGGTTCGTCGCCGGGATGCAGACCGCGTGGCACCGCACCGGCAAGGAGCACTACCTGCGGATGACGCGGTTCTTCGGGAAGCTCTTCCTGATCAACTTCGCGCTGGGGGTCGTCACCGGGATCGTGCAGGAGTTCCAGTTCGGCATGAACTGGTCGGTCTACTCCCGGTTCGTGGGTGCGGTGTTCGGCGCGCCGCTGGCGATCGAGGGCCTGGTGGCGTTCTTCCTGGAGTCCACCTTCATCGGGCTGTGGATCTTCGGCTGGGACCGGCTGTCCCCGCGCCTGCACCTGGCGATGATCTGGCTCGTGGTGGCGGGCACGACGTCGTCCGCCTACTTCATCCTGGCGGCCAACAGCTGGATGCAGCGCCCCGTCGGCTTCGCGATGCGGGACGGCCGGGCCGAGATGACCTCGCTCGGCGCCGTCCTCCTCCAGCCGCTGCAGATCACCCACTTCCTGCACACGATCGCCGCCTCGCTCATCACCGCCGGGCTCCTGGTGATCGCCGCGTCCGCGTACCGGCTGCGCCGCGGACGGCGGGAGGGCGGGGACGACCCGGACGCAACGCTGTTCCGCGCCGCCGCGCGCGGCGCACTGCGGGTGACGGCGGGGGCGTCCGTCGTCGTGATCCTCGTGGGGCACTTCCAGGCGCAGATCCTGGTCAAGGACCAGCCGATGAAGATGGCCGCGGCGGAGGCGCTGTACGAGACGCAGGCGCCGGCGCCGCTCTCCCTGCTGGCGATCGGGCCCTGGGAGAAGCACCCGGACCGGACGGACGTCGACATCGTCCTGCCGCACGGCCTGTCGGTCCTGTCGACCAACGAGTGGAACGGCGAGATCCGCGGGATCAACGACATCCAGCGCGAGTACCGGGCGCGGTACGGCCCCGGCGACTACACCCCGATCATCGGCAGCGTCTACTGGTCCTGGCGCGTGATGATCACCATCGGGTTCCTCCTGCTGCTGTACAGCGTCCTGTGGCTGTGGATCATCCGCCGGCGCGGCTGGCGGCGGTCCCGCTGGTTCGCGCTGACGGCCTACGCGTTCCTCGGGCTGCCGTTCCTCGCCAACACGGCCGGGTGGCTGCTCACCGAGATGGGGCGCCAGCCGTGGATCGTCCAGGGGCTGCTGAGGACGCACGACGCGATCTCCCCCCGGGTGGGCAGCGGCCAGGTGATCGCGACGCTGGCCGGCTTCGCGGCCGTCTACGGGGTGCTCGCCGCGATCATGGGCTGGCTGATGGTCCGCGCGATCAGGACCGGCCCCGAGCCCGCCGCCCCCGGGGTGACCCGCGAGGACGCACTGCCGCCGATGCTCTACTGACCCGGCCCGCTGGGAGGCGCACCACCATGGAGACCGCAGGGCACTTCGACCTCCAGACGCTGTGGTTCGTGCTGATCGCCGTGCTCTGGATGGGGTTCTTCCTGCTCGACGGCTTCGACTTCGGCGTCGGGATGCTCTACCCCTTCCTCGGCCGCGACGACCCGGAGCGGCACGCGCTGCTCGCCACGATCCTGCCCGTGTGGGACAGCTACGAGGTGTGGATCATCGTGGCCGGCGGCGCCACCTTCGCCGCGTTCCCCGGCTGGTACGCCGGCATGTTCTCCGGCTTCTACCTGATCTTCTTCGCGGTCCTGGTCGCGCTCATCGTGCGCGGGGTCGCCATCGAGTACCGCAACAAGCACGACGACCTGTCCTGGCGCCGCCGCTGGGACGTGGCGATGCCGATCGCCAGCGCCGCGATCCCCTTCCTGCTGGGCGTCGTGTTCGCCTCGATCACCCGGGGCGTGCCGATGGACGACCTCGGCGACGTCACCGCCGGCGAGGGCGCGCTCTTCAGCGGCTACTCCGTGCTCGCCGGGCTCGCGCTCGTCGCGGCGTTCGCGGTGCACGGCGCGCTGTTCCTCGCCGTCCGCACCGAGGACGGCCTGGACGCGCGGGCGCGCCGCTTCGCCCTGGCGCTGTGGCCGGCGGCCGCCGTCCTGCTGATCGCGTTCACGGTCTGGACGGCCGTGCAGGCGCACGCGTCGGCCCCGTACCCGGTGCCGATGCTCGTCCTGCTCGGCCTGAGCCTGGCGGCGGCCGCCGCGGCCGGCCCGCTCGCCTGGCTGAACCGCCCCATGGCCGCGTTCGCCGGCACGTCGGTCGCCACCGTGCTGCTGGTCGCCGCCCTGTTCGCCCGGCTGTATCCGCGGGTCATGGTGTCGTCCACGCCCGGCTCCCCCAGCCTGACGATCTACAGCACCGCGTCCAACCACTACTCGCTGGTCGCCATGACGATCATCGCCGCGCTGTTCGTGCCGGTCGTGCTCGTCTACCAGGTGTGGGCGCTGTGGGTGTTCCGGGCGCGGCTCTCGCGGGCGGACTTCACCCGCCCGCCGACCCCGCTGCACATGATCACCCGGGAGCGGGGCGGGAAGCGGGGCGACGCGTCGTCGGGCGGCGCGTCCGCCGGGGGCGGGGAGTAGGCCGCGGATGCGCGCGACCGAGCCCCGGCTGCCGCGCGACGTCCCCGGCGTCCGCCGGTTCCTCGCGGCGGCGGGCGTGCTCGCCGCCTGCTCGGCGGCGCTGACCATCGCGCAGGCCGTGCTGTTCGCGCACATCGTCGCCGCCGGGTTCCTCGGGCACCGCGGGGTGCGGGACGTCGCGCCGGCGCTCGTCTGCTTCGCGGCGGCGGGCGCGGCGCGCGCCGCGATCGGCTGGACGCGGGAGACCGGCGCCCGCACGGCCGCGTCCCGGATGGTCCGCGAGCTGCGCGGACGGGTGCTCGGCCGGGTGGTGCGGGCGCGTCCGGGGAGTGTGCCGTCCGGGGAGGCGGTGACCGTCACCACCGAGGGCGTGGAGGCGCTGGAGGGCTATGTCGCCCGGTTCCTGCCGCAGCTGGCGACCGCCGCGCTCGCGCCTCCCATGATCCTCGTCTGGGTCGCCTTCCAGGACGTCCTCTCGGCGGTGGTCATGGCGGTCACGCTGCCGCTGATCCCGCTCTTCGGGGCGCTGATCGGGCGCTCCACCAGCGCCCGGACCCGGGAGCGGTGGCGGGCCCTGGCCCTGATGAGCGGGCACTTCCTGGACGTGGTGAACGGGCTGACGACCCTGCGCGCCCACCGCCGGGGCGCCGCGCAGGCGGCCGCGATCGCCGCGACCACCGACCGCTACCGGCGGGACACGATGCGGGTCCTGCGGATCGCGTTCCTGTCGGCGCTCGTGCTGGAGCTCGCCGCCACCCTCGGCACCGCGCTGGTCGCGGTCGGCATCGGCCTGCGGCTGGCGAGCGGCGGCCTGGAACTGGAGGCGGGCCTGGCCGTCCTCGTCCTCGCGCCGGAGCTGTACGGGCCGCTGCGCGCACTCGCGGCCGAGTTCCACGCCGCCGCCGACGGGCTCACCGCGTCGCGGCGGCTGTCGGCGCTGCTCGCGCTGCCGCCCGCCGTGCCCGTCCCGGCCCGCCCGCGCCCGGCCGGGTTCGGAGTCGTCCGGCTCGCGGACGTCACCGCCGGATACGACGGGCCGCCCGTCCTGGCGGGCCTGTCGGCGGAGATCCGCCCGGAGACGCGCACCGTCCTCGTCGGGGACAGCGGCGCCGGCAAGAGCACCCTGCTGGCCCTGCTGATGCGCTTCGTCGAGCCGTCGTCGGGGCTCATCACCGTGGACGGGACGGACCTCGCCGCGTTCGACCCGGACGAGTGGCGGCGGCAGGTCGCCTGGCTGCCGCAGCGCCCGCGGCTGCGTCCCGGCCCGGTCCTGGAGGCCATCACCCCGGCCGAGCCCGGCGGGCTGAACCCCGTCGCCGCCGCCGAACTGGCCGGTGCGGGCGCGCTGCTGCACCGCACCGTCGGCGAGGCGGGCGCGGGCCTGTCGGCGGGAGAACTGCGCCGCCTGGCCCTGGCGCGGGCACTGGCCCGCCCCGCGCCGCTCCTGCTGCTGGACGAGCCCACCGCCCACCTCGACGCGGCCGCCGCCCGGCACGTGACCGACGCCGTCCTGTCCCTGCGCGGCCGCACGGTGGTGGTCGCCACGCACGACGCCCGGCTGGCGTCGGGCGCCGACCAGGTGATCGACGTGACCGGGGCGCGGGCGGGGATCCTCGCGTGAGCGGCCGCCCGCTGCCGGCGTTGCTCGCCGCCGCCCGTCCCGTCGCGCACCGGTTCGCCGCGTCCGCGGGCTGCGGCGCGCTCGCCTTCGGCTCCGCGGTCGCGCTGATGGGCATGTCCGGCTACCTGATCTCCCGTGCCGCGCTTCGCCCGGAGATCGTCACCCTCGCCCTGGCGATCACGGCGGTGCGCGCGCTCAGCCTGTCCCGGGCCGTGTTCCGCTACGCCGAGCGGCTGGTCTCCCACGACACGAGCCTGCGGCTGCTGCGGGAGCTGCGGGTGCGGTGGTTCCGGCGGCTGGAACCGCTCGTCCCGGCGGGCCTGCCGGGGGCCCGCTCGGGCGACCTGCTCAGCGGGTTCGTCGCCGATGTCGACGCCGTCCAGCACCTGTACCTGCGCGGCCTCGTCCCGCCGCTCGTCGCGCTCGCCGTGGGGATCGGCTCCGTCGCCGCCGCCGCGTGGCTGCTGCCGGCGGCCGGGCTGTGGCTGGCGCTCGGCCTGCTGCCCGCCGCGCTCGTGCTGCCCGCCGCGGCCGGCGTGCTCGCCCGCTCGATCGCGGCGCGGGAGGCCGCCGCCCGCGCGGCGCGCAACGCCGAGACCGTCGAACTCCTGCACGGCGCCCCCGACCTGGTCGCCTTCGGCCGCGTGGACGACCAGCTCCGCCGGATCGCCGCCGCCGACGCCGTCCTGGCCCGGATCACCCGCCGCGACGCCCGCACCGCCGGGTCCACCTCGGCCGCGACGACCCTCCTCACCGCCGCGACGACCCTCGCCGTGCTGGTCGCGGGGCTGGACGCCGTCCGCCGGGACGCGCTGCCCGGCGTCCTGCTCGCGGCGCTCGCCCTGGCGGCCACGGCCGCGTTCGAGGCCGTCCGGCCGCTTCCGGAGGCGGCCCGCGACCTGCTCACCGCGCACGGCGCCGCCGCCCGCCTCGACGCGCTCACCGCCCGCCCGGCGCCCGCCGCCGACCCGGCCCGGCCGCTGCCCGCGCCGCGCGGCGACCTGCTCCGGATCCGCGGCGTGCGCGCGCGCTACACCGCCGACTCCCCCTGGGTCCTGGACGGCGTCGACCTCGACCTCCGCCCGGGGCACCGCGTCGCGCTCCTCGGCCCGAGCGGCGCGGGCAAGAGCACCCTGGCGCACCTGCTGGTCCGGTTCCGCGACCCGGACGGGGGCCGCATCACCCTCGACGGCCACGATCTGCGCGACTACGCCCAGGACGACGTCCGGCGCGCGATCTGCCTCGTCGACCAGCACGCCCACCTGTTCGCCACCACGATCCGCGCCAACGTCGCCCTCGCCAGGCCGGACGCCACCGAAGCCGAGATCGTCGACTCGCTGCGCCGCGCCCGCGCCTGGGACTGGATCGCCCGCCTCCCCGGCGGCCTGGACACCCCCGTCGGCGAGCACGGCGCCCGCGTCTCCGGCGGCCAGCGCCAGCGGATCGCACTCGCCCGCGCCTTCCTGTCCGGCGCGCGGATCCTGATCCTCGACGAGCCCGCGGCCCACCTCGACGCCGCGACCGCCCGCGAACTCGTCACCGACGTCCTGGGCGACACGTCCGGGCCGGGGATCCTGCTCATCACGCACACTCCCCCGCCACCCGGGTCCATCGACCGGACCCTGCACCTACGATCCGGCCGCCTCCACCCGGACACCCCGATCACCGCCCCCGCCCGTCGGCGCTTGGGAGGGTGACGCGGAACCAGCCCGTCCGGCCGCCGGTAGCAGCACGGCGGGCCCACCTGATCTGCCGGACGCGCTCTTTCCACAACCGTGTCCGGTTCAACGCAAAAGGCGAGGCCGGTCAGACGGCTCACAATCTTTGCGTCGAAAGCTGACCTCGGGTGCGTTGCGCAATATTTGCCGGATGGGCCGCATCGCTGAAACTAGAGTCGCGGTATGCGCCAGATGCCGTCGGCCGACATGGTCAGCCTGATCTCGTTCCTCGCCGTTCTGTTGATCTTCTTCAGCATCGATGTGCGGTCGAGAGACTCAGTGGTGACAAAGAAGTGGCATACATACCTTTTCGAATGGGCTTCCCGTATCGGCGGGATCTCAACCGCTTTGGCGCTGGCTTTGGGATGGGTCGACCTGTTCCTCCCCGACCAGAGCGACCTGATCCATGTGGCATTCGTGGCCGTTCCGGGATCCATGGGGGTACTGTGCGCCATCGCATTGGGACTCGAAATGCTCTGGCAGCGTTGGGAGGGTTGATCCGGGTTTGCCACAAGGACGACCCGCGCCGTGATAGTGGCCCACCGGGACGACGCCACACCATCGTGCCTGCTGGTCCGCCGCGCCGCGAGGCGTGGTCCTATTTTCGCTGCTGTGCCTCGTCCTCCGCATGAGGGGCGGGGGTAGGTGCCGGGGCGACGGCGACGGCTTCGATCTCAAGAAGCCAAGCCTCGTCGTAGATGCCGGTGATGATGATCGTGATTGCGGGGCGGTGGCCGCCGAGCACTTCATGGCGTATCCGGCTGTTGGCCTCGCGATGGCACCGGTCGGACAGATATATGGTGACCTTGGCGAGATTCTGCACCGCCATACCAGCGGCGGCCAGCACGGTTTTCACGTTTTCCCAGGCCAAGCGGCATTGTCCGTCGAAGTCGGCAGGGATGTCCCCGTCGGTCGTCCACGGCGGCTGGCCGCTGATGTACAGCGTCTGATGTGCGCCACTGACCAGCGTGCCATGGGTGTAGGCCGGTGATGATTCAGGCAGGTCGTTCGGGTCGATCGGGTCGATCACCAAAGTCGTCGCTCTCCTCGTCGGCGGGTGGATCGGCGATGTGCGAGCACTTCCATGATCGCAAAACGACACCGAGCCGTACACGGCTCCCCACTCACGCACGCTCGACCGCCCATCGCAGCGAGGCGGAGATGCCCGGGCTCGACTGGCGGACACCGAGGAGCACGTCCAGAACGTCAACCCATGTTGACACTTGCCAGGTTGTCAACCTACGTTGACAGCATGGAGACCCGATCACGGGTGCCCTTGTTCTGCGGAGCAATCGCGGGCCCCCTCTTCACCCTCGTTTACCTCGCCGAAGGAGCCACCCGCGCGGGTTACGACCCACTGCGCCATCCCGTCAGCTCACTTGCTCTCGGCAAGTACGGCTGGATGCAGACCCTCGACTTCCTGCTCGCCGCCGCGCTCACCATCGTGTTCGCCATCGGCGTCCACCGTGCGTCCCGCCCCTCGACCTGGAAACCGCTCTTGATCGGCCTGTGGGGAACCGCACTGCTCGGCGCAGGCATCTTCGTGACCGATCCGGTCGGGGGCTACCCGGCGGGGACCCCCGACCGGATCCCAAACGCCACCACGCACGGCGCCCTTCACGACTACGTCTCACTGGCTGGATTCGCCGTGCTCACCACTGCATGTTTCGTGTTCGCGCGCCAGGGTTCAGCGCGCTGGCGGCTCTACTGCATCCTCAGCGGCGTCGCCTTCACCGTCACCATGCTCATCTCCAGCGCCGCCTTCGGTCAGACGGGACAACTGGGCGACCTGGCCGGACTGTTCCAACGCATTGCCATAACGACGGCATTGTCGTGGCAAACCGTCCTGGCGTTGCGCCTTCTCTCACGCACACAACGCAGCGAAACAGTACGAAACGGATGACACCGCACCCTCGGCCGTACGGCTTGCTCCTAGCACTCCGGCCAGTGGCCGCGGCCGCTTGATGAAGTGGGCGCGTTCGTACGTCCGGCACGGCACGGCCCGGTACGGCACGCGGATCCGGCGCTGCGGTTACCCAAGCGACAGGGTGCGCCGGCAGTCGGAGGCCGGGCCGGATGGCCCCGGGGAATGCACCCCGGGACCACCGACCTGTCCGGCACCCATGAAGACCGGACATTCATCCAGATCAGTTGGTGGTGAAGGAGTGGATGCCGATTACGTTGATGCGCCGGCGTCCTTCTCCGGTAGGCAGTGGCTGCTGGAGCGGAGGTCATCCAGGGCTCGGTCGATCAGCGTGATGCGGGTGGCGGACGCCTTCGGTGTCGCGGCGGCCGGGCTCTTCGACCGTGCAGGCGAGGACATACCGGGCGGCATCAGGATCAGGAGGAACCGATACTGCGAAACGCTCTCAGGCGAGGGCCTCGATGTCGGCGGGGGCGAGCTTGCGGCCGGCGATGCCGGCGAAGCCGTCGCGGTCGGTGTAGCTCTCCTCTCCGATGATGCGGCCGTCCTCGTCGATCGGCCAGACGATCGCCATCCGGGTCTCGTACAGGTAGAACGCATCGGGGTCGTCGACCTCGATCCCCAGGGCGAGCAGCGTGCGGCCGGGGTAGGCCATCCGCATCAGCCCGTCCGTGACCACGCAGTCGCGGTCGACCGCGAGCCGGTCGATGTCATGCTCGAGCCGGGTGGCGCCCGAGGCGATGAAATCGCTGTAGAAGGCGCGGACCTCGGCCTGGCCGTGCGGGGTCATGCCGGGCGCGCCCGGCTCGCCGAGGCGGTAGGCGGGGGTGTCGGTGAGGGTGGCCATCAGGGCGTCGAGATCGCCGCGGGCCTCGGCCTTGGAATGGGTGATGACGATCTCCAGGTTCCGGCGCAGGATCGGGTCGGTCTCCCGGGCGAGACGCTCCTCAAGCGCGGCCCATGACTTCTTCGGGTCGATAACGGCCACTCCAGCCTCCTTCATTTTGTGTATGCCGTAGACTTAGCATTGGGCCTATGGGGCAGTCAACGAATTCCTCTCCGCCGGTCCGGCGCGGTCGTACCGTGCGGGACGTCCTGCTCGCCGCCCGGAGCGTGCTCGACGAGGGCGGCCTGGAAGCGCTGACCATGGCCGCCACCGCCGAGCGGCTCGGGGTGACGCCGATGGCGATCTACCGCCACGTCACCGACCGGGACGCGCTCCTGGCCGGGGTGTCCGGTCTGGTCCTGGAGGACGTGGGAAAGGCCGGGCCGCAGCCCGTGCCATGGGACGAGAGCGTCGTCGCCTGGATGCGGGACGTGCGGCGCTGCATGGTCGCCCACCCCTGGGTCGCCCCGCTGTTCGGCTCCCATGCTCGGCTGTCCCTCGCGTGGGCCGCGGCGCTCGACCGGCTTCTGGCCGCGCTGGAACGAGGCCCGTTGGACGACGACGCGAGAGCGGACGCATTCGTCTGGATCGCCCGCACGACCGTGGGCGTGGTGCTCCTGGAGGCCAAGTCCCCGCTGGCGGACGCCGGTCACGATGTCGGGGCGACGCTCAAGGACACGGTGCCCGGCGCACCGGAAAGGTGGGCCCGCATCGCCGCCCGGATGAGCGAGCGTCATGACGACGACCTGTTCGACGATCTCGTGCAGCAGACCCGGGCCCGGCTGCACGCGACGTCGCCGGACTGTTTTATGAAACAAGCTCCGTCGGCGGCGGCATCTGAACACGACCTGTCGGACGAGCAGTGGGAGAGGATCTCCCCGCTGCTACCGGACGATGCCGGCCGCGGACCCCGCTGGGCGGATCATCGCACCGTCATCGACGGGATCCGGTTCCGCGAACGCACCCAGATCCCCTGGCGACAGCTGCCCGACCGGTACGGGAACTGGCGCACGGTCTACGGCCGCTTCCGGCTGTGGACCCGCGACGGCACCTGGCAGCGCATCACCACCGCACTCGCCACCGGCAGCCCCACCGGCGACAACGACGGCAGCAGCAGCAGTGGTCTGGACACGGAAAAGTCGTGACAGTGACACCATGCTTCACTCCCCCAACCCACCCGAGGACGGAACCCGACTCGTCCGTCACCAGTCACCAGTGCGCCGCCGCCCTTCAGAGACTGCCCGTCGGCGCCGCCATAGGTTCGCGAGGTCGGGGAGGTAGCGGAGAGCGGCGGTCAGCAGCACGGCGGCGGCGACCGCGATCGCCAGCGCGACGGCATCGTTGCGCGTAGGACCGGTCTCCAGGGCGAAGAAGTGCCGCAGCGGCGGGACGCTCAGGACGACGGCGAACGCGGCGGCCATCGCCGCGACGAGGCCGAGCCGCCACCAGTTCCAGGGCCGCGCGATCAGGGCCAGGACCCAGAGGGTCAGCGCGAACAGCGCGACGGACGCCGTCGTGCTGAGGTCGGCGAAGTCGCCGGGCGGCTGCTCGGTGGCGAGGTAGTAGCCCGCGAACGTGGCGCCGCCGCAGGCGATCCCGGCGGGTACCGCGAACCGCAGGACGCGCGGCACGAATCCGGGACGGGCCCGCTCGGTGTTCGGCGCGAGCGCCAGGAAGAACGCGGGCACGCCGATGGTCAGCGAGCTGATCAGCGTCAGGTGCCGGGGCAGGAACGGGAACCGGACGTTCGCCAGCCCGACCAGCACCACCAGGATGATCGCGTACACGGTCTTGGTGAGGAACAGGTTCGCGACCCGCTCGATGTTGCCGAGGACGCGCCGCCCCTCGGCGACCACGTGCGGCAGCGTCGCGAAGCGGTCGTCCAGCAGCACGACCTGCGCGACGGACCTGGCCGCGCCGCTGCCCGATCCCATCGCCACGCCGAGATCGGCGTCCTTGAGCGCGAGGACGTCGTTGACGCCGTCGCCCGTCATCGCGACCGTACGGCCCCGGGACCGCAGCGCCCGGACCATCGCCTGCTTCTGCCGCGGCCCGACCCGCCCGAACACCGAGTTCTCGTCCAGGACGTCCGCCTTCGCGGCGGTGTCGGCCGGGAGCCCGCGGGCGTCGACCGGGTGGTCGGCGCCGTGCAGGCCGAGGGCGCGGGCGATCGCGCCGACGGAGACCGGGTCGTCGCCGGAGATCACTTTCACCGAGACGCCCTGCTCGGCGAAGTACCGCAGGGTCGGGGCCGCCTCCGGTCGCAGCCGCTGCCGCAGCACCAGGAGCGCGGCCGGTTCCGCGGCCGCCGCGTCGAGCCGGCCGGGGTCGCCGAGCGAGCCGTCCGGCACGCGGGCGAGGGCCAGCACCCGCAAACCGGCGGCGCCCAGTTCCCCGGCCCGGCGGCGGGCCGGGGCGTCCGCGCCGAGGAGGACGTCCGCCGCGCCGAGCACCCAGCTTCCGCGGCCGTCGAACTCCGCGCCGCTCCACTTGCGGGCCGAGGAGAACGGGACGGTCCCGCCGGCCGGCCACGGCTCGGCGCCGTCGAGCCCGGCGAGGACGGCCCGCATCGTGGCGTTCGGATCGGGGTCGGACGCGGCGACCGACGCGAGCGCCTCCCGGGCCGGCAGGTCCTCGCGCAGGACGATCACCTCCCCGAGGTCCATGCCGGTCTCGGTGAGCGTGCCGGTCTTGTCGACGCACAGCACGTCCACCCTGGCCAGGCTCTCGATCGCGGGCAGTTCCTGGACCAGGCAGCGCCGCCGCCCGACCCGGACCACCCCGACCGCGAACGCGATGCTCGTCATCAGCACGAGCCCCTCCGGGACCATCGTCACCACCCCCGCGACCGCGCCGGTCACGGCGTCGGAGGCGTTGTCGGCCGCGGCGAACTGGGTGGCGAACAGCAGGATCCCGGCCGGGACGATCAGCCAGGTCACGTATTTGAGGAACGCGTTGATGCCCGCCATCAGCTCCGAGTGCGCCAGCGAGAAGCGGCTCGCCTCCGCCACCAGGCGCGCCGCGTAGGCGTCCCGGCCGACCTTCGCGGCGGTGAACGCGCCGGAGCCCGCCACCACGAAGCTGCCCGACCGCACCTGCGCCCCCGCCTGTTTGAGGACCGCGTCGGCCTCCCCGGTGAGCAGCGACTCGTCGACCTCCAGGCCGTCGGAGGCCACCACGTCACCGTCCACGGTGATCTCGTCGCCGCTCCCGAGCACGATCAGGTCGTCCAGCACGACCTCGCGTTGGTCGACCTCCCGGACGGCGCCGTCCCGCCGCACCCGCACGGGCGCCTCGCCGAGCACGGCGAGCCGGTCCAGGGTCCGCTTCGCGCGCAGTTCCTGGACGACCCCGATCGCCGAGTTCGCCACGATGATCAAACCGAACAGCCCGTCCTGCCACTGCCCGAAGACCAGCACGAGGACCAGCAGCGACCCGATAAGCGCGTTGAACCGTGTCAGCACGTTCGCGCGGACGATCTCGACCCCGGACCGGCTGGAGCGCCGCGGCACATCGTTCGTGCGACCCCACCTGACCCGGTCATGCACCTGGGC
>NZ_VCKZ01000506.1 GCF_005889745.1 Actinomadura geliboluensis | reverse complement strand
CCTAGATCTACACTCTCTCCGTCGTCGGCAGCGTCAGATGTGTATAAGGGACAGGCTCACACGCCCTGCGCGGCACACGTACGACTGGTCGCCCCCCACAGGACGGACGGCCTCGGTCGAGGTCCGCCGCCGCAGCTCGCACGCCGTGCGCGTCCGGGCATGGCAGGTCGCGCCCAGAGACGGACGGCCTCGGGCGAGGTCGCGCTCGGGGGGTCAGCCGTGGACCAGGTCGCCTCGGGTGGTCTTGGTGCCGGGGACGGGCTCGGCGGGGTCGCTGCCCAGGGAGATGATCTTGTTGGAGCGGTCGACGTGGACGACGGTGGGCACGAACTCGCGGGCCTCGGCGTCGGTGAGCTGGGCGTAGCTGATGATGATCACCAGGTCGCCGGGCTGCACGAGGCGGGCCGCGGCGCCGTTGATGCCGATGACGCCGGAGCCGCGCTCGCCCGCGATCAGGTAGGTCTCCAGCCGGGCGCCGTTGTCGATGTCCACGATCGAGACCTGCTCGCCGGGGAGGAGGTCGGCGGCGTCCATCAGGTCCTGGTCGATGGTGAGCGAGCCGACGTAGTGCAGGTCCGCCTGCGTCACCGTGGCGCGGTGGATCTTGGACTTGAACATCGTCCGGATCATCAGTGCTCCTTGCCGAGCTGGAGGTGAACGTTGTCGATGAGGTGGGTGGCGCCGACGCGGCCGGCGACGGCGAGGACGGCGGGGCCGCCGCCGGCGGCGGGGGTGAAGGTCGCCGGGTCGACGAGGACGAGGTAGTCGAGTGCGAGGGGCGGGTCGGCGGTCGCGGCCCCGTCGAGGACGGCGCCGGCCGCGCGGAGGACCGCGTCCGGCCCGTCGTCGGCGGCGTCCGCGCCGGCGCGGAGGGCGCGCGACAGGGCGAGGGCGGTCCGCCGCTCGGGTTCCGAGAGGTAGCGGTTGCGGCTGGAGAGGGCCAGCCCGTCGGGTTCGCGGACGGTCGGCGCGCCGACGATCCGCACGGGCACGTTCAGGTCCGCGACCATGCGGCGGATCATCGCGAGCTGCTGCGCGTCCTTCTCCCCGAAGACCGCCGCGTCGGGGCGGACGAGGTTGAGCAGCTTGAGCACGACGGTCAGCATCCCGTCGAAGTGGCCAGGCCGCGCCGCGCCCTCGATGACCTCGCCCATCGGTCCGGACTTGATCGTGACCTGCGGTTCGTCCGGGTACATGACGTCGCGGGTCGGCGCGAAGACGAGGTCGACGCCCTCGGCGGCGCACGCCTCGACGTCGGCCTCGAACGTCCTCGGGTACCGGTCGAAGTCCTCGCCGGGCCCGAACTGGAGCGGGTTGACGAAGATGCTGACGGCGACCTTGTCGGCATTGCGGCGGGCCTCGCGCATCAGGGACAGGTGCCCCTCATGAAGCGCGCCCATGGTCGGAACGAACGCGAGCGTGCCCTCGATACGCGCGCGCGCCGCGGCCAGTTCCTCACGCGTCCGCGCGATGACGGGTTTCAAGCGGCCTCCTGAGGTGGGGGCGGAGGGACGGGGGGTGGCTGACCAGAGTCAATCGGCCAGGGCTTCCAGGAGGCGTTCGGCGTCTTCGGGCTTGAGCAGCCCGGCGCCGAGCGCGCGGTCGGCGGTGAGGCGGGCCAGGGCGATGTAGGCGCGGCGGCTCTCCGGGGACACCTTGCCCAGTTCGGCGATGTGGTCGGAGACCGTCCCGGCGTCGCCGCGCGCGACCGGGCCGGTGAGGCCGTCGATGCCGAGGCGCAGCCCGTTGTCGAGGGCGGCGCCGAGGAGCGGGCCGAGCATCCGGCCGGGTTCGGCCACGCCCGCCCGCGACAGCAGGTCCATCGACTCGACGACCAGGGTGACCAGGTGGTTCGCGCCGCCGGCGAGCGCCGCGTGGTAGAGCGGGCGCGCGTCCTCGGTGATCCACACCGGTTCGCCGCCCATCTCCAGGACGAGCGCCTCGGCGACGGGCCGCAGCGGCTCGGGCGAGGTGACGCCGAACGAGATGCCGGTGAGCCGGTTCACGTCGTCGGGGCGTCCGGTGAAGGTCATCGCCGGGTGCAGGGCCAGGGGGAGCGCGCCGGCGCGGGTGAGCGGGTCGAGGACGGCCGTCCCGTACCGGCCGCTGGTGTGCATGACCAGCTTCCCGGTGACGGGGACGCCCGCGGCGACGAGGCCGGCCGCGAGTTCGGGCAGCTCGTCGTCGGGGACGGTCAGCAGCACCAGGTCGGCGGCCGCCACGACGTCCTGCGGCGGGGCGACGTCCGCGCCGGGAAGGCGCTCCTCGACGCGGGACCGCGACCGGTCGGACACGGCGGCCGCGGCGACCACGCGGTGGCCCGCGCGGGACAGCGCGGCGCCGAGCGCCGTGCCGACGCGGCCGGCGCCGACGACGCCGACCGCGAGCCGCGCGGGCCTGTCCTCCGGGGCCTCCGCCCCCCCGCGGGGGGCCTTTGCGGGCGCGCCGGAGGAGGGCGTGACGTTGGGGTCCATCGGTTTCGTTCCAGTCCTCACGTGTAGGTACCGGACGGGCGCGAACCAGAGTACCCATGGGACCCGGTCACGTGGTCCGGTGGGTGACGAGCGCCACCCCGCCCTCCCATTCAGTCATGCGCGAGGGACTCGACGATGGACGTCTTCGCGGCGCGCCGCGCGGGCATCACGGCGGCGGGCGTCCCGGCCGCGCCGGCCAGGAGGACGAACCCGGCGATCTGGAGATAGGGCAGGGCGAACACGGCACCGTCCGCCATCGCGCTGGTCGCGGCCAGGCCGAACACGATCCCGAGCGCGACCCCGGTCACCGCGCCGATCACCGCCATCACGACCGCCTCGATCGACAGCATCCGGCGGAGCTGGCGCTTGGTGAGGCCGAGGGCGCGCAGCAGCGCCGATTCGCGGGTCCGCTCCACGACGGAGAGGGTCAGCGTGTTGGCGATGCCGAACAGCGCGATGATGATCGCGAGGGCGAGCAGCCCGCCGAAGACCATCAGCACCATGTCGATCGCGTCCTCCAGCTGCTGCTGGAAGTCGGCGCTGGACTCGACCTTCGCCGCCGGGTACGGCTGCGCCGCCTGGTCGACGGCCTTGCGCACCCGGTCGTCGGGGACGGCCTCGTTGCTCTTGACGAAGATCTCGGACGGGTCCACGGCGCCGAAGTACCGGGCGAAATCGGCCTCGGGCAGGACGATCCCGTTGAACTGCCCACCGATCTTGTACACGCCGCTGATCTTGACGGGGACGGTACCGCTGCGCGTCGTGACCTGGAGCGTCCGGCCGACGTTCCAGCCCGAGCCGGTCACGGCGCTCTCGTCCACGAACGCGGTGCCCTGCTTGAGGTCGGAGAGCGCGCCGGTCTTCATCTCCGGCTTCGCGATGTCGCCCCATGCGGACGCGCTGACCGTGGTGATGGACGCGTCCTCGCCGTCGACCTTGGTCTCCTTGTCACGGAGCTCGACGACCTTCTCGACTTCCGGCCGGTTGCGCAGGTCGTCGCCAAGCGCGCGCGGGAGGGCCTCGCCGTTCTGGGTGGCGATCCTGTACTGGACGGGGAACTGCTCGTCCAGCTCGTGGCTCGCGGTCGCCTTGCTGCTCGCCCCGATGACCGCGAACAGGCTCATCAGCCCGACGCCGACGGTCAGCGCGATCGTGGTGGTGGCGGTGCGGCGCGGGGCGCGCTGCGCGTTCGCCACCGCCAGCCGCCCGGGGACGCCGCCGAGCCGCGCCGGGATCGCCCCCGCGAGCCGTCCCAGCGGGCGGACGAGCGCCGGCATCGCCGCGACGACCGCGAGGAAGAAGACGCAGCCGGAGAAGGCCACCGCGAACATCGCGGCCTCGCCCTTCTCCATCACCAGGGCCGCGAACACGCCGATGGCGAGGCCCGCGAGGCCGAGCAGGACGGCGGCGGCGGTGCGCCACACGCCGAGCCGGAACCGTCCGCCGCCCGGCTCGGCGTCGGCGCGCAGCGCCGCGATGGGCGCGACGCGGGTGGCGGCGCGGGCGGGGAGCAGCGCGGACAGGACGGTCACGGCGACGCCGACCGCGAGGCCGACCAGGACCGTCCGCAGCGCGAGCGACGGGCCGGTGACGGAGACGTTGCCGTTCAGGTTGCTGATCAGCACGAGCGCGCCCTGCCCGAGGCCGACGCCCACGCCGAGGCCGAGCAGCGAGCCGGTCAGGCCGACCGCCGCCGACTCGGTGAGGACGCCGGCGAAGATCTGCCGGCGGGTCGCGCCGACGCAGCGCAGCAGCGCCATCTCCCGCATCCGCTGCGCGACGAGGATCGCGAACGTGTTGTAGATGACCAGGGCGGACACCAGCATCGCGACCAGCGCGAAGATCAGCAGCCCGGTGCGGATGATCTTCGTGTCGGCGCCCGCCGCCTTCGCCAGCTTCGCGCCCAGCTCCTCCCCCGTGTAGACGCGCTGGCCGGGGCCGGCGGCGGCCTTCACGGCGGACATGGTCACCGTGCCCGCGATGTCGATCTCCTGGAACGACGTCTCGCCGGTCATGCGGGCCGCGGTCACCGGGTCGAACCCGACCGCGCCGAAGATGCTCGCCTCCTGGTCGATGCCGAAGTCGACCAGCCCGACGACGGTGAACTTGTGCGGCCGGTTCTTGTCGTCCAGGACCGTCACGGTGTCGCCGACGGCGAAGCCCTCCCGCTTGGCGACCTTGCCGTCGATGACGGTCTCGCCGCCGTTCGACGGGGGCCGTCCCTTGTCGACGTCGTAGCGCAGCAGCCGTCCGGACGGCACGGACATGCCCATCGTGGGGTAGTCGCCGACCGTCTTACCGTTCTTGCCCACCAAGGCCGCCTCGCCCTTAACGGCGCCCTGGGCGTCGGTGACTCCGGGAAGGCCGCGGAGCTTCTGCAGCAGCGAGGGCGGCAGGCCCTCGTCCGATGACTCAGCCGGGAGGACGGCGATGTCCACCTTGTCGGCTGACTGGGCGAACGTCTTGGCCACACCCTTGTTCATCGTGTCGGTCAGGACGAACGTGCCGGAGATGAAGCCGACGCCCAGCGTGATGGCGACTGCCGTCAGCAGCAGCCGCAGCTTGTGGGCACGCAGGCCCGCCAATGTCGTCTTCAGCATCAGGCCCCCAGGGACTTGAGCCGGTCCAGGACGGCCTCAGGGGTCGGCTGGTAGATCTCGGAGACGATCGCACCGTCCCGTAGGAACACCACCCGGTCGGCGTAGGAGGCGGCCACCGGGTCGTGGGTCACCATCACGATCGTCTGGCCCATCTCCCGGACGGACGCGCGCAGGAACCCGAGGACCTCCGCGCCCGCACGCGAGTCGAGGTTTCCGGTCGGTTCGTCCGCGAAGATGACCTCGGGACGGGCGACGATGGCGCGCGCGCACGCCACCCGCTGCTGCTGGCCTCCCGACAGCTCGCTCGGCCGGTGGTCCAGTCGGTCGCGCAGGCCGAGAACGTCCACGACCTGCTGGAACCAGGCACGGTCGGGCTTGCGTCCGGCCAGTTCCATCGGCAGCAGGATGTTCTGCTCGGCGGTGAGCGTCGGCAGCAGGTTGAACGCCTGGAACACGAAGCCGACCCGGTCGCGGCGCAGCAGCGTGAGCTGCCGGTCGCCCATCCCGGTGATCTCGGCGTCGCCGAGCATGATCCGCCCGCTGGTGACGGTGTCCAGCCCGGCGAGGCAGTGCATCAGCGTCGACTTCCCGGACCCGGACGGGCCCATGATCGCGGTGAACGCGCCGCGGGCGAACCCGACGCCGACCCCGCGCAGCGCGTGCACGGCCGCGTCCCCGGACCCGTACACCTTCGACACGCCCTCGGCGGTGACGGCGGGCGGCGCCGCGGCGGCGGGGGCTCCCCCGGGCGGATCGGTGAACGTGCTGGTCACGGTGGCTCCTTCATGGGTCGTGCTACGTCGTCGTCGCGTTCGCGATCGATCGGGAACCACGCTAGGAATCCGGGCCGCCGCTGCCATCGCCCCGGCGTCCACGCTCCGCGTCCCCCTCCCGGCTATCCGCGCCGCCCGCGTACGACCTGAGTCGTAC
>NZ_VCKZ01000505.1 GCF_005889745.1 Actinomadura geliboluensis | reverse complement strand
GTCGACTCGGTGTTCCAGATCGGGTCGGTCACCAAGACGCTGACGGCGACACTGGTGATGGGGCTCGTCACCGAAGGGCTGGTGGAACTCGACGCCCCGGTGGACAGCTACCTTCCCGGGTTCCGGAAGGCGACCGTCCGGCAGCTGCTGTGCCACACGGCCGGGTTCGAGGGAGACGTGTTCACCGACACGGGCAAGGGAGACGACTGCCTGGAAAGGTACGTCGAACTGCTGGCCGACGTGCCGCAGATCTTCGAGCCCGGGGAGATGTTCTCCTACAACAACGCGGGCTACAGCGTGCTCGGGCGGATCGTCGAGGTAGTGCGGGGCGAGCCGTTCGACCAGTGCATGCGGGACCACCTGTTCACGCCCCTGGGCATGACGCACGCGGCGACCGATCCGTACGAGGCGATCCTGCACCGCGCGGCAGTGGGGCACCTCGACGGACGTCCCGCCCCGGTCTGGGCGATGGCCCGCTCGAACGCACCCGCCGGGTCGATGCTCGCCATGACCCCGCGCGACCTGCTGGCCTTCGCCCGGTCGCATCTCACCGACGACAGCCTGCGGGCCATGCGGGAGCCGCAGGTCGCCCTACCGGACATCGACTGGGGGACGGCCTGGGGCCTGGGCTGGACGCTCTACGACCTGCCGGGCGGCCTGGTATTCGGCCACGACGGCAACACCATCGGGCAGTCGGCCGTCCTGCGGATCGACCCCGACCGCGACGTGTGCGTGGCGGTCTTCACCAACGGCGGCGACCGCAAGCCGCTGATGAAGGAGATCCTGGGCAGAATCGTCGAGGTGCCCGCCGAGCCCGTCCCGAACCCCACAGCACGCCTGGACGCCCGGCGCTACACGGGCGTCTACCGGTCGAGCACAAGCGAAACCACGGTGAGCACGGACGACCAGGGACGGCTGTGGCTTGAGCAGATCCCCCTCGGCCTCGCGGTAGAACTCGGCGACAAGCCCTACCGGACGGAACTGCTCAGCTGGCGAGGAGACTCCCTACTGCCTGCAGAGCCCGGCCACGGCCCCGTCGCCTTCCTGGGCGACGACGACGAAGGCCGCGCCCGCTACCTGCACACGGGCAGAGCCGACGTCCGCACCCGCTGACGAACACCACCATCCCCGACACCGGCCTGACTGCATCAGCCCCACCACCTAATGCGGTGACCACATGCGTTCGCAGGGTTGGTGACACCCGGTCGCGGGGTTTGCCGGCCTCAGTCTCGATAGCGACCACATCGCTGTTGAGAGTGAGGCCATCGGGCGGCAGAGCCGGTTCGGGCACGGCAACTGACTGACCAAGAAGGTCAGCGGTTGACCCAGATCATGCGGCGAGGCAAAGGCGAGTCGATCCGGATTCGCCGGGCGATGATGATCACGGCGTCTGCGTCCGGGACACCGGTGTCGGCGATTGCCCGGCTGGTCGCCGCGGAAGAAGACACCGTCCGGGATGTGATCCACGCGTTCAACGAGCGCGGGCTAGCCTGCCTGGCCCCTAAGTGGGCGGCCGGCCGTCCCCGCCTGATCAGCAACGATGACATCGCCTTCATCGTCGAGACGGCCACCACGCATCCGGTCGAGCTGGAACGTCCGTTCACGCACTGAAGCGTCCGCAAGCTCGCCGATTATCTGGCGGCCGGGGCCCCTCGCACCATCGATATCGGCCTGGAACGGCTCCGGCAGATCCTGCGGCTCACGCGCAATCTCCTTCGAGCGCACCCGGGCCTGGAAGGAATCGTCCGATCCGGACTCCGATGCCAAGCTGGATCGCATCAAGCACGTCACCAGCCGTTTCCCCGATCGGACTTTCGTTTTCGACCAGTTCGGGCCGCTATCGATCCGCCCATGCCACGTGTCGGCGTGGGCGCGCCGTCCCGGCCGGACCGGCTGCCGGCGACCTACCGGCGCACCCACGGCGTCCGTTACCTCCACGGTTTTTACTCCCTGGGCGATGACCAGTTGGGGGTGTGATCCGCAGACGCAAGGGCGGCGATCACTCACTCGCCGCGCTCAAGTCGATCCGGGCCGCGCGCCCCGACGGCGCACCCATCTACGTGATCATGGACAACCTGTCGGCGAACAAGACCCCGGCGATCCGCACTTGGGCGAACAAGAACAAGGTCGAGTTGTGCCTGACACCGACCTACGCCTCGTGGGCGAACCCGACCGAAGCACAGTTCGGGCCCTTGCGGACCTTCGTGTGATGGGCGATACGAGCCATCCCGACCACACCGTGCTCGCCCGCAGGCTGCACGCGTCCCTGCGGTGGCGCAACGCCAACGCCCGCCACCCCGACGCCCTGGCCGCCAACGCCGCGAACGCGCCCGCATCCGCAGCGAACGACAACAACGCTTGGCCCGCCCACGCACCAAGGCAACGTGACCAAACCGGCAAACGTTCATGGACACCGCATTAGCTGCCCGCATCGTGGAACGCGTCGATGCCCTTGTGCCAGGTGGTGTCGAGATCCGCGTCGGGTGGAAAGCGTTGGTTCAGTTCGAGGATGACCATGCCGTGCGTGAAGGCCCAGATGGCCCGTGCGCGTTCGTGGTCACCGCCGGTGGCGTCGAGAAGCGGCATTGCGGCCGCCTCCTCGACGCCGGGGGTGAGCAGGTCGCGGCGCAGGGGCCGCTCGGTCATCAGCCGGTAGAGGTTCGGCTGGCGGCGCGCGAAGTCGCGGTACGCGGCGGTGAGGGCGGCGATCGGCGCGTCGGATCGATGGACGGCCTGCGCGAACAGTTCGGCCTGCTCCTCGAAGCCGACCGAGATCAGCGCCGCCTCCAGTGCCTGCTTGTCGCGGAGGTGCTCGTAGATCGAGGAGGCGCGGATCCCGAGCTGGGCGGCGAGCCGACGCATCGATAGCGCATCGGGGCCCTCCTGCTCGAGGAGCTGCCGCGCGGTCTGCACGATCTCCCGGGCTCGGGGGGTGAGCCGACTCAGTGCGTGGGAAGCCATCCGTCCCGCCTTTCCAGTTCACCCTAACGCTGTTAGGGTAGCGTCCTAACACCGTTAGGGAGAAAGGTGACATCGATGCCCGCTCGTGCCCAATCCATTCACGTCGAGACCGACACCGGCTCCGCGCGGATCCGTGACCGCGTCGCGCGGGCCCTGCTCGTCCTCGCTGCCGCCGGGGCCGCCGCCGCGGTGGCCGGCGCAGTGGGCGACGTCGCGGACGCCGGACCCGCCACACGCATGGTCGAGACCTGGCGCATGCTCGGTTTCGGTGTCTTCGCGGGCGTGTTCCTGCTGCTGGGCTACCGCCCCCGGCTCTACGCCGGGATCTGGGAGCTCGCCATCCTCAACAAACTCGGCCTGACCCTGGCCGCCCTGTCCTTCGGCAGCGAGACCGACGGCGCCGGCGCAGCGCTGATCGCCGACGGAGTGGTCACGCTCATGCTGCTGGCCGCGTATGTGCTCAGCCGGGGCTGGACGGCCTGGTCGGCCTCAAGAGCTCAACAGGCACGGTGAGCAGCCTCGGCCGCGAGGACGGCGGCCTGCCCTCGGCTCCTCACCCGGTGGCCTTGAGGAATCGCGTCCGCGATGGAGGCAGCGGCTTCGGCGCTTGTCCCTCCGCCCTCAACGCTCACGGCGAACGCCAGGTCGGCGCGGTAGTCGATGAATCATGCGCGGGTGGGCGGGTCGCCACCTTCCCCGAATTCCGCCGTTCCGGTCTTGCCCGTCGTCCCGGACGGGAAGGCGACGTCCTCCGCGGTCCCACGGACCCCGACCGGCGTGTCACCAACCCGGCGAACGTATGTGATCAGCGCACTAGGCCACTCTCGTGAAGCTTCGCGAGAGCATCCGTCGCGCCGCCAGCCTTCACCTGGCGACATACCGACATGCCGATCGGCAAGCGACCACCTTGCACCGGACAGACCGATGGTCGCCCGACGGAAGCCTGCGAAGCCCCTGGTCGGCGAGGGGCATGGCGCCGTGACGTGAAACGCCACCAGGACCGAAGGATAAGAGCACACGCCATGGACAGCATGGTGCGGAGTCCTACTTCCCGGAATCGCTTCCGAAGCGGCGTCGCCGGGTCGATCAGGCCCTGGTCAGAGGGTTATCCACCTCATAGCTGCTTGGGTGATCGCCGCAGCGGCTGGCATCTCCAGGTCAGCGAAATGCACTAGATGCTCGACACCCCGCCCCGGAAGGTGCGTGAGGGTGGCCAGCCCATGCCGAACGGGTCGAGGTGATCAGGCCACCGCTGCCGAGCGCACATTAGCTGCGGCTGACCAGGATGACCCAAGTGCTGCCAGCCGTGGGTGGCCACGCTGGTACGCACCATCTTCGACCAGACCCCTCATCGAGACCGGCAGTCTGGGAGGCGAGCTGGTCCGAGGAACCCCAGTGGCCCGAGGGGTCCTGGTGGTCGGAGCAGCCGGACTGGTTCGAGCGCGGCGCAGGACGGCCCCCGCCGCGAACCCGGCCAGCGCGAGGCGAACCGGCGCGAGGGCGGGTCCCGCGCGCGGCGCGAGGCGGAGGAGCGGCCAGCCCCCCACGAGGTGACCCGAGCCGCCCGCCGGACAGTGTGACGGGGCGGGCTGACCCGTCCACCAGGAGGCGCAAGCCGCCCGGCGCGACGGGCGGTCCGACCCGTTCGCCGTGCGCAGTAAGGCTCCGGCCGCGCCCCCCTCTTCGAGGCCCGCCGCCGAGGAAGCCCGTGCTGAAGGACAAGCCTCCTGACGCGACAGAGCACCTGGACCAGGCTCTGAACCCGGTCTGCTGAGCCTCCACCGCGTTGCCGTCGCAGCCATGGCGGCGGAGCAGGGCCAACAATTCGAAGGCAGCCGGATGAGGAGATTCGCCAGCGGACCGAGGTGGGTCGGGATCTTCCCTGCTCGAGCCGCGCTCCTCCGCCTCGTTGACGTCGTGCTGATGGAGCAGACAGCCGAGTGGACCGGGGTTGGCCACCACATGGGCCTGCAGTTTCCGGCCAGAACTCGGGCTGCACGAGGAGGACGGCAGGCACCACACCATCGACAACCGCGAGCTCGCTGCTTAACCTGCGACAACAGGCTCACACGAAGATCAACTATTACACCACTCCCCGCCGGACGTGACCGCCGTGCCGCGCCCCCCACCCGAACTGAGGACCGGGGGACGGAAGTGGCGCAAGATCGGCGTGGTGCGGCAGGCCCGCGCCCACCACGATCAGCGGCCCGCCGACCTGCGACAAACCCAGCTGTCCGGTCGGCCAGAAGCAGCACCTGTTCATTGCCCTCGTCCTCATCGGCCCGTCAAGGCGGTGTGCGCGCGGCTCCCGCGCCACGGCCGCCGCGACCTCGCGCTCGTCCGGCGGGCGCGGGAGCAGGGTCCCCGAGGCGCTCACCGTCTGGCGGGGCGGGGACCTCGCAGGCGACGCGTCCCGCGAGAACGGGCAGCGCGAGGTCGGCGCACTGCGGACCGTCCAGTGTCGGCCTGCTGGGCGGTGTAGCCGCCGACGATGGCGTCCGCGCCGGGCACCGCGTCACCTTCTGGCGGGGGGGTTAGGAGAGGGCGACCGTCGTACTGGGGGTCTCGACGTCCAGGCCCGTCGCGTGCACATCTTTTAGCCCGGATCTCCGTCTCCTAGCTCGGCAGTTCGTGACCGGTGGCTGGCTCGGCAGCGTCCTCGGCTCGCGCGGGCGCGGCGGCAGGTGGCCTGTTCCTGACCAGAACGGCCGCATCACGCTGGTCGCCCCCTGTGCCTTGACCATCACGATGTCGGTGGCGGAGCTACGAAGAACGCACGGAACCCCGCACACCGAGCCGCGGACGTGAAGTCGCTAAAGGACTGGACATCCATCAAAGATCGGACGGCTGCCAAGGAACTCCGCACCTGACATCCCTTGGGCGCTACCCGCTTTGACTCCCCTGCCGCTGGTATTAGGTCGCCGAAGTCGCCGATGGATCTGCTTCAGGGTGAGGCGGTACTCGCTTTGGCTCCTCTGCAGTTGGCGTTAGGGGCCGGCGGTTTGGCGGCGGCTTCTGGGGGTGGTTGGTCGGGTGCGGCGGGGGCGTGGGT
>NZ_VCKZ01000504.1 GCF_005889745.1 Actinomadura geliboluensis | reverse complement strand
GTGTATAAGAGACAGGTCCCCGTCCCGCCCCTGTCCCCCGGCGACGTGGTCGCCTTCGGCATGGCCGGGGCCTACGCCTGGAACATCTCCCACCACGACTTCCTGATGCACCCCAAGCCGGGCTTCCACTACCTGCGCTGAGCTCCCATTCGTCCAAGACCCCGCAGGTGGCGGTGGGCGACGATGGGGTCTTCCACATCGCCATCACGTTCTGCTTGGAGATATCGATGACCATTCGCCGTGTCGTGCCCAACATCGAGTCCGGGGCCGTGGAGGAGAGCCGGGAGTTCTACGAGCGCCTGGGGTTCGAGGAGGTCATGAACCAGGGGTGGATCGTGACGCTCGCCTCCCCGTCCGTGCCGACGGCGCAGGTCAGCTTCATGACCGGCGACAAGACCGGGCCCGTCGTCCCGGACATCAGCGTCGAGGTGGAGGACGTCGACGCGGTCTACGAGGCCGTGCGGAAGAGCGGCGCGGAGATCGTGCATCCGCTGCAGGACGAGGAGTGGGGCGTGCGCCGGTTCTTCGTCCGCGATCCCAACGGGCGGGTCGTGAACGTGCTGAACCACCGCTGAGGGACGTCAGTCGCGCGGCGCGCCGTACCAGCGCCATGAGGTGAGGCGCGGGCGGCCCGGGAGCTCCCCGCGTCCCGTCGCCCACAGCAGCGTCGGCCACGGGTCGGTGTCGCGCGGCGCGTCGGGGAACAGGCGGCCGAGCGCACGCGAGCACAGGTCGGCGGGCGGCTCCCACGGGAGGCCGAGCCCTTCGGCGAGGTCATGGGTGTGGACGAGCGTCTCCACGATCCCCATGGCGGCGAAGCCCTCGGCGTCGGACGCGCCGTAGACGTGGTGGGCGCGGACGTCAGGGGAGGTGGTGCGCACCATGGCGACCAGCAGGCCGCCGCAGGCGTCGAGCACCCGCAGCAGCCCGTCCGGCCCGGCCTCGCGGTCCGCGTGGACCGCGTTCGCCGGGCCGCCCGGGCGGCGGCTCTCCCAGACGAACGGCACGTCGCCGTCCGCCGGGGGCGCCTGCGGAGCGAGCTGGGCGGCGTAGGCGAACAGGTCGTCGCTCAGGTGCTCGACGGTCTCCCAGCAGGTCCATTCCAGCGACCCCGCCATGGCGTCCCAGGCGTCCGGCGGCGCCTTCCGCAGGACGGAGACCGCGAGCCGGACGGCCAGCTCCACGTCGCCGGCGGTCACGGCATCGTCGGAGATCGTCATGCCCCGACGGTAACCCACGCCGCGCAGCGCTCAATATCTCCGCAAAGGGCGGGTATGGGCGTGGCGGAGGACGAGGGGAAGGAAAGACGTTGCCACTGCTCGACCAGCTGCGGTCAGGGGTGCGGGCGGTCCGCGCCGTGCGGGACACGGGGGTCGTGCGGCCGATCCGGCCGGACCGGGCCGCGCGGCTGCTGTTCCCGTACGTCCGGTTCGGGCCCGTGCCGGCGACGATCGGCGCGATGGCCGCACTGCGGTTCCCCGGCCGGACCGCGCTGATCGACGAGCGCGGCGCGCTCACCTACGCCGAGCTGGAGCGGCACGCGGCGGCGCTGGCCACCGCCCTCGGCGGCCGCATCGGGGACGGGCGGGCCGGCGTCCTGTGCCGCAACCACCGCGGGTTCGTGCAGACGCTCCTCGCGGTGTCGCGGCTGGGCAACGACGTCGTCCTGCTCAACACCGACTTCTCCGGCGCGCAGCTCGGGGAGGTCGCGGAGCGCGAGGGGATCGAGCTGCTCGTCCACGACGCGGAGTTCGCCGACGCCGTCGATGAGTCCGGGTTCGCCGGGCGGCGGCTGCTCGCCTGGACCGACGGCGACGCGGCCCCGGAGACGGAGACGCTCGACGCGCTCATCGGCGGCACCGAGCCCGAACCGCTCCTCCCCGACCGCACCGGCGGCGTGATCGTGATGACGTCGGGGACCACCGGCACGCCGAAGGGCGCCCGGCACGACATGTCCCTCGGGGCGCTGCTGCCGGCCGCGCTGACCCACGCCATGCGCGTCCCCGTCCGGGCGGGGGCGCCGATCGTCATCGCGCCGCCGCTGTTCCACATCCTCGGCTTCGCCTACACGGCGGTCGGCCTCGGCATGGGCATGCCGCTCGTCCTGTCGCGCCGGTTCGACGCGCGCGCGACGCTGCGGGCCATCGCCGACCACGAGGCGGAGGCGCTGGTCGCGGTGCCGCTGATGCTCCAGCGCATCCTGGACGTGCCCGACCGGCCGGAGACGCCCACCCTCCGCGCGGTCGTGTCGGGCGGCTCGATGCTCCACCCGCACCTGTCGGAGTCGTTCATGGACGCGTTCGGCGACGTCCTCGTCAACGTCTACGGCGCGACGGAGACGGGCTGGGCCACCATCGCCACACCGGCCGACCTGCGCGCCGCGCCGGGCACCGCCGGGCGGCCGTCGCTCCGGCTGACCGTCCGGATCCTCGGCGAGGACGGCCGGGAGGTCCCGCGCGGCGAGACCGGGGAGGTCTACACCGGCGGCGGCCTGCGGTTCGCCGGCTACACCGGCGGCGGGGGCAAGCCGACGCTGGACGGCCTGACGAGCACCGGCGACCTCGGCCACCTCGACGCGGCCGGGCGGCTGTTCATCGACGGCCGCGCCGACGACATGATCGTGTCCGGCGGGGAGAACGTGTTCCCCGGCGAGGTCGAGGACCTGCTCGGCGGCCGTCCGGACGTCGCGGACGTCGCCGTCACCGGCGTGGACGACGAGGCGTTCGGCCAGCGCCTCGCCGCGTACGTGGTGCGGGCTCCCGGCTCGGAGGTCACCGAGGACGAGCTCAAGGAGCACGTGCGCACGCACCTGGCCAGGTACAAGGTGCCGCGCGACATCCGGTTCGTCCGGGAGCTGCCCCGGACCAGCACGGGGAAGGTCAGGCCGGCGGCGCTGGGCGGTTGAGGGCGGCGCCCGGGCCCAAGGCCGCACGGTCCCGGACGCGCCCGGTCACCGGGTCATGCGGCGCCGCGGTTCTTGGCCGCCATGCAGATGCGGGCGAGGTCGTTGAGGGCGTCGGCGCGGCGCTCGTCCAGCGACCGGCGGTCGCCCGGACCCGCCTCGGCGAGGGTGTCGATGACCAGCGAGAACACCGGCCATTCGGCGGGGCCGATCGCGCCCTGGAAGTCGACGCCGTCCGCCAGGTCGTCGAGGTCGAGGTTGCGGGCGAAGGTGGCGAGGGCCGCCTCGGCCGCGACGACGCCGATGCGCATCGCCAGCGCGGCGGGCTCGCGGTCGAGGGACCGCACGGTGGTGGAACCCATGCCCGACAACCTAGAACATATGAGCGAGCGGCGTCGAACATTCGCTCGAATCGTTACCCGGCGATCGCCTGCTGGAAGAGATACGCGTGCGTGAAGTGGAGGACGCCGTCCACCATGCTCGGGCGCATGCCGGTCGGGGGGCCGCCCGCCAGCTCCTCCTCCAGCTCCCGCCTGATCTGGGCGGCGGCCTCGGCGGGGGTCTGGCTGAGCTCCAGCCACGGGTCGAGGGGCCGCACGTAGTCGAACCGGTCGGTGCGCTTCACCTCGGCGCCCGCCGCCGTGACCAGCTCGGCGATCCGCGCCTCGGTGAGCGCGGTGCCGTGCGAGGGGTCGCGGAGCCGCTCGATGCGGTCGGGGTCGCCCGCGACGCCCTCCGGCCGCACCAGATCGGCGATGATCAGCGCGGCGCCGGGCCGGCTGACCCGGGCCATCTCCGCCACGACGGCCCCGGGGTCGGCGACCTGGTGCAGCGAGAAACGGGTCATGACCAGCGTGAACGACCGGTCGAGGTACGGCAGCGCGGTCGCGTCGCCGTGCGTGAACGTCAGGTTCGTGAGGCCGGCGTGGTCGGCGGCGCGCTTGCCCTCGGCGAGCATCGCGGGCGTGAGGTCGAGGGCCGTGACGTGCCGGACGCGGTGGGCGATCGCGCGGGACACGATGCCGGTGCCGGCCGCGACCTCCAGCACGACGTCCTCGAGGTCGAGTTCCGGCTCCATGAAGCGGACGAGCCGGTCCAGGTGACGGGTGAAGGCGACGTTCAGCCTGGGGTCGGCGAACCCGGGCGCCTGCTTGGAGAACTCCCGTACGACTTTCTCGTCGTGGGTAACCGTCACGTCGCCTCCCTCGAATGGTTGCCCGGATCATCCCCGAAAGCACGCACGGTGACCAGAGGGGAGTGAGACTCATCACGCCGCGCGGGCGGAGAATCACACCGCGCGGCGGAGAATCACACCGCGCGCGGGCCGCGGGTCACGCGGCGGGGACGCCGTCGAGCAGCGCGGCGAGCCCGGCGGCGTCCAGCAGGTCGGCCGGGCGGACGGTGACGTTGGCGGCGACGTAGTGGAACGCCGCGCTGACCGCGGAGACGTCCACCCCGGTCAGCGTCGCCCACGCCAGCCGGTACGCGGCGAGCTGCACCGCCGCGAACCGCGCCTCCTCCCCGGACGGCGGCGAGCCGGTCTTCCAGTCGACGACCTCGTAGCCGCCGCCCGGCGACCGGAACACCGCGTCCATCCGGCCCCGGACGAGCCGGTCGCCGATGATCGTCTCGAACGGCACCTCGATGTCGAGCGGTTCGCGGGACGCCCACTCCGACTGCTCGAACCGCTCCCGCAGCCGCGCGAGCTGCGAGTCGTCGGCGGCGCCCTCGTCGGCGGCGCCGGGCAGCTCGTCGGGGTCGAGGAGGCGCTGCTGCCCCCAGCGGCCCTCCAGCCAGGCGTGGAACGCGGTGCCGCGCCGCGCGTAGGGGGCGGGCGGGCGCGGCATCGGGCGGCGGATCTGCCGGGCGAGCGCGGCCGGGTCGCGGGCCAGCGACACCAGCGACGACACCGACAGGTGCGCCGGCAGCTCGACGAGCAGGCCGTCGCCGGAGCGGCCCCGGTCGCGCTCGGCGAGCAGCAGCTCGACGTCGCGCGCCCACGCGGTCATCCGGGCGCGGTCGGCGTCCGACAGCCCGGCGTCGCCCGCCCAGTGCCGCGTCCGCCCGGCCATCTCGGCCTCGACCATCCGGGCGCCCTCGACGACCGCCTCGTACCGCTCGCGGGCGGTGAGGTCGGACTGGCCGCGCTCACCGGGCGCGACGGGCCACTGCGCCTCCTCGGGGTCGGCGAGCAGCGGGTTGGCGGCGCCCTCCTCCGGCGGGTCGGTCCACACGGCGACGGACCCGGCGCCGGCGACGCAGACGGCGCGCACCTCCTCCAGGAACGGCGACGGGCCGAGCGGCCGCCCCGACGCCCCCCACCAGTAGCCGGTGGTGATGAGCAGGCTGGACGCGCGGGTGACCGCGACGTAGGCGAGCCGCCGCTCCTCGCGCAGGTCGCGTTCGGCGCACGCCTGGTCGAACGCGGCGAGGTCGTCCTTCTCCAGGCCGGTCAGCGCGGGCAGGTCGGCGCGGTCGCCGCGCAGCATGAACGGCAGGACGCGCGGGTTCGCCGTCCAGCGGGTGGCGTTCTGCGGCGGCGACGGGAAGATCGACCCCTTGGCGGGGCCGCCGTTCTTCTGCGCCGTGTACGACAGGCCCGGCACCACGACGACGGGCCACTCCAGGCCCTTGGACGCGTGGACGGTGAGCAGCTTGACGCTGTCGGTCTCCCCCACGCGCCCGGCCTCCAGCCCGAACTCCTCGGTCTCGGCGGCCTTGAGGTAGGCGAGGAACGCGCCGAGCGTCGGGTCCTCGGCGTCGCCGGCGAAGGTGGCGGCGGCGTCGATGAAGGCGTCGAGGTCGGCGCGGGCGGTGACGGGGTCGAGCCCGGACCGCGCGGCGACCTCGATGTCGAGGCCGAGGGCCCGCTCGACCTCGGTGACGAGGTCGGGCAGCGGCAGCCCGACCTGGCTCCGCAGACCGCGCAGCTCGTCGCGCAGGCGCCGCAGCCGGCCGTACCCCTCCGGCGAGTACGCCTCGGCCGGGCCGAGGTCGTCGAGCGCGTCGACGAGGCTGCCGGTCTCCTGGTTCAGCTCCCCGACGAGCTGGCGGAGCGGGTCGTCGGGGTCGTCCTGCCCGGCGTCGGCACCGCCCTGCCCGGCCGCCTCCGGCGCGTCCTCGGCCGGGGGCGGTTC
>NZ_VCKZ01000503.1 GCF_005889745.1 Actinomadura geliboluensis | reverse complement strand
CCTACTCGCCCTGGCTCGACGCATGGTCGACGTCCTGTGGGCTCTGCTGCGCGACAACCGAACCTTCAGCCCGATCCCGCCATCGCAGGTCAGCGCTATCGCGGCTTGACATGGTCACTGAGATTCCTTTCAGGGGTTTCAGAGGTGGTGGCGCTGGGTCTTCTTGTCGTCGTCGTAGCGGGCGCGGGCCCGCGCGGTGGACTCCAGCGCGGAGACCTCGGCGACGGGGACGTCCCACCACGCCTCGCTGTCGGGGGCGGGGGCGAGCGGGTCGGTCTCGACGTGGACGACGGTGGTGCGCGGCGACGCGACCGCCGCGCGGAGCGCGTCCCGGAACCCGTCGACGCCTTCGGCGCGGAGCACGTCGGCGCCGAGGCTCGCGGCGTTGGCGGCGAGGTCGACGGGCAGGACGTCGCCGTCCAGCCCGGTGCCGGTGCGGGCCCGGTAGCGGGTGCCGAACCGCTCGGCGCCGACGCTCTCGGACAGGTTCCCGATGGAGGCGTAGCCGCGGTTCTCGATGAGGACGACGACGAGCTTGACGCCCTCGGCGACGGCCGTGGCCAGCTCCTGCGCCATCATCAGGTACGAGCCGTCGCCGACGAGGACGAACACCTCGCGGTCGGGGGCGGCCATCTTCACCCCGAGGCCGCCGGCGATCTCGTAGCCCATGCAGGAGTAGCCGTACTCGACGTGGTAGCCCTTGGGGTCCCGCGTCCGCCACAGTTTGTGCAGGTCGCCGGGCATGGACCCGGCCGCGCAGACGACGACGTCGCGGGGGCCGGACAGCTCGTTGACGACCCCGATGACCGCGGCCTGCGCGGGAAGCCCGTCGCCGCGCGCGCCGTACGCCCCGTCGACGACGGCGTTCCACCGCCCGGCGAGCTCCCGCGTCTTCGCGCGGTACGCGTCCGGGACGGAGTGGCCGCCGAGCGCGGCGCCGAGGGCCCGGAGCGCCTCCCCGGCGTCGGCGACGACCGCCGTCCCGGCGAGCTTGAGGGCGTCGGGACGGGCGACGTTGATGTTGACGAACCGGACGCCCGGGTCGGCGAACAGGCTGTGCGAGGCGGTGGTGAAGTCGCTGTAGCGGGTGCCGATGCCGACGACGGCATCGGCTTCGCGGGCGAGGGCGTTCGCGGCCGTGGTGCCGGTCGCGCCGATCGCCCCGACCGAGCACTCGTGGTCCCACGGCAGGGCGCCCTTGCCCGCCTGCGTCTCGGCGACCGGGATGCCGGTGCGCTCGGCGAAGGCGCGCAGTTCGTCGGTGGCCCGCGAGTAGATCACGCCGCCGCCCGCGACGATGAGCGGACGCTCCGCCGACCGGAGGACGGCCGCCGCCTCCTCGATCGCGGCCGGTTCGGGGACGGGGCGCGGGATGCGCCACACCCGGCGGTCGAACAGCTCGTCCGGCCAGTCGTACGCCTCCGCCTGGACGTCCTGCGGCAGCGCGAGCGTGACGGCGCCGGTCTCGGCCGGGTCGGTGAGGACGCGCATCGCCGCCAGCAGCGCGCTGGGGAGTTGCTCGGGACGGTTGATGCGGTCCCAGTACTTCGACACCGGCTTGAAGCAGTCGTTGACCGACACGTCGTAGGACCGCGCGTCCTCCAGCTCCTGGAGGACGGGGTTGGCGGCACGGGTCGCGAAGATGTCGCCGGGCAGAAGCAGCACCGGCAGCCGGTTGATGGTCGCCAGCGCGGCACCGGTGACCATGTTGGTCGCGCCGGGCCCGATGGACGTCGTGCAGGCGAACGTGGACAGCCGGTCGTTCATCCGGGCGTAGCCGGACGCCGTGTGCACCATCGCCTGCTCGTTGCGGGCCATGTAGTACGGGAAGTCGTCGGCGTGCTCCAGTAGCGCCTGGCCGAGCCCGGCGACGTTGCCGTGCCCGAAGATCCCGAAGCATCCGGCGAAGAAGCGCCGCTCTTCGCCGTCCCGCTCGCTGTACTGCGCCGCCAGGAAGCGGATGACCGCCTGGCCCACGGTGAGTCTCGTGCTCATATGACCTCCACTGCTGCGTCCACGGCTCCGGCCACATCGCCGTCGGCAGGGTAAAGAAGGGAGCGGCCGACGACCAGGCCCCGCACGGTCGGCAGCCGCATCGCGCGGCGCCAGCCGTCGCGGGCGGCGCGCGGGTCGGCGGACACCTCGCCGCCCAGCAGCAGCGCGGGCAGCGTGGAGGCGGCCATGACGCGCTCCATGTCCGGGACGACGGGGACCTTCAGCCAGGTGCGCGCGGAGGTCGTGCCGAGCCCGGACCCGATCGCGATCGCCCGGATCATCGCCTCGGGGCTGAGGTCGTTGCGGACGCGGCCGTCCACCCGGCGGGCGATGAACGGCTCCACCATCGCCATCAGCCCGTGCCCGGCGAGCGCCGACACCGCGCGGGCGCAGCTCTCCAGGGTGCGCGGGGTCGCCGGGTCGTCGTCGTCCACCCGCAGCAGCACCTTGCCGCCGTCGAAGCGGGACGCGGCGATCCCGTCGGCGCTGTAGGCGGTGAACCGGTCGTCGATCTCGAACGCGGAGCCGGCGAGCCCGCCCCGGTTCATCGAGCCGATCACGACCTTGCCGTCCAGGGCGCCGAGGAGCAGCAGGTCCTCGGCGACGTCGGGGGTGGCGAGGACGCCGTCCACGCCGGGGCGCTCCAGCGCCGTGCACAGCCGGTCGAGCAGCTCGCCGCGGTCGGCCATGGCGAGCGGGTCGCCGCCGGCGGCGAGCGCGCCGCGCGCCGGGTGGTCGGCGGCGATCAGCATCAGCCGCCCGGTGGCGCCGAGCAGCGCGGGGCGCCGGGTGCGGCGGGCGGCGGCCTCGGCGACGGCCTCGGGGCGGACGGCGCGGGTCTCGGCGAGCGCCGCGATCCGCCCGGCCCGCGCTCCGGCGGGGGACTCGGTGTCGAGGGTCACGGGGCCACCGCCGGCTCCGCGGACCCGGCGACCTCGGCGGTCGTCGGCATGGCGGCCGAGCAGGCGAGCCGGGACGCGACGATCGCGCCGGCCCGGTTGGCGAACGCGAGCACGCGCGCGAGGTCCCAGCCGGCGAGCAGCCCGTGGCAGAGGGCGCCGCCGAACGCGTCGCCGGCGCCGAGGCCGTTGACGACCTCGACCGGCAGCGCGGGCGCGGCGGCGGTCTCGCCGCCGGCCGCGACGGCGAGGACGCCGTCGGGGCCGCGCTTGACGACCGCGAGGCGCACGCCCCGGTCGAGCAGCGCGCGGGCGGCCCGCTCCGGGTCGCCCTCCCCCACGGCCATCTCGCATTCGGCGAGGTTGCCGACCGCGACCGTGGCGTGTTCGAGGGCCTCCCCCGCCCAGCGCCGCGCCTCCGCCGGCGACTCCCAGAACACGGGGCGGTAGTCGAGGTCGAGGACGGTGAGGTCGGCGCGGCGGCGCAGGCCGAGCGCGGCGAGCGTCGCCGTGCGGGACGGCTCGGCGCACAGCCCGGTCACCGTCGTCCACAGCACTCCGGCGGCCTCGATCGCGGGACGGTCCAGCTCGTCCGCGCGGATCTCCAGGTCGGGGGCCTTCGGGACGCGGTAGAAGTACAGCGGGAAGTCGTCGGGCGGGAACAGCTCGCAGAAGGTGACGGGCGTCGGCAGGCCGGGGACGTCGGCGACGTACCGGGCGTCCACCCCGTACTCGGCGAGGGCGCGGCGGACGAACCGGCCGAACGGGTCGGCGCCGGTGCGGGTGATCACGGCGGCGCGGCGGCCGTGCCGGGCGGCGGCGACCGCGACGTTGGTTGCGCTGCCGCCGAGGAAGCGGGCGAACGTCTCGACCTCGTCCAGCCGGGCGCCGGTCTGGAGCGGGTAGAGGTCGACGCCGACGCGGCCCATGGTGATGACGTCGAATCCGGTCATGCGGGGATCCCGGCGAGGAAGTCGACGCAGGCGCGGACGTCGTCGGCGGGGCCGGCGCCGGGCGCGGGCTCCGCGTCGATGATCATGTCCTGTTCGAGGACGTACCAGCCGTCGTACCCGGCGCCTTCGAGGGAGCGGACGATCCCGGCGATGTCGATGTCGCCCGCGCCGAGCGGGCGGTAGATGCCGGCGCGGACGGCGTCGGTGTAGGAGGTCGCGCCGGTCCGGACGGCGGCGGCGAGCGCGGCGTCGACGTCCTTGAGGTGGACGTGCGCGATCCGGCGGGGGGCGCGCGCGGCGAGCTCGCCGGGGTCGGTGCCGCCGATGAGCAGGTGGCCGGTGTCGAGGCAGAGCGGGATCGCCGAGCCGGCGAGGACGCGGTCGACCTCGTCGGACCGCTCCACCATCGTCCCGACGTGCGGGTGCAGCACCGCGCGGACGCCGGCGTCGGCGGCGACCGCGTCGATCCGGTCGAGGTTGCCGAGCAGCGCCGCCCAGCCGGCGGCGTCGAGCGCGGGGCGCTCGTCGTAGCCGTCCAGGCCGGTCACGGCCGCCAGCACCAGCGTGAGCCGCTCATTGGAGCGTTCCATCCCAAATCCGGACAGGATCCTCCGCACCTCCGGCAGCGGGTCGCGGTCCGGGTCGTGCAGCACGACCGGCGCGAACCCGCCCACCGGGCGCAGCCCGTACCCGGCGAGCAGCGCCGCGCGCTCGGCGGCCCCGGCCGGCAGGAAGCCGTCCGGCCCGAACTCGGCGGCGGCCAGCCCGAGGTCGCGCATCTCCGCCAGCACCCGCGCGGGCGCCAGCTGGTGGCCCCAGCCCGGCACCTCGCACACCCCCCACGAGATCGGGGCTCCCGCGACACGATCCTTGATCATCAGCTCACCATCTCTCCGGGAACGTGCTCCGGCCGGTCGTGGCACCGGCCCCGCCGAGTCTGCTGAAGGTCAGGAGGCGATGTCAATAGTTTGTTAGGACATTATGAGGTAATAAGTTAAACACACGGAACGAGGTACGATCGTCCCGCACGAGAGGAGACGATGGGTGTACCGACCGCGCGTGACCGTGGACCGCAGCAGCCCCGTGCCGCTGTACTACCAGCTCGCCCAGCAACTGGAGGCGGCGATCCGGGCCGGCGAGCTGGCCCCCGGCACCCGGCTGGAGAACGAGGTCGAGCTGGCCGACCGCTGCGGGCTGTCCCGCCCGACCGTCCGGCAGGCCATCCAGCACCTGGTGGACCGCGGGCTCCTCGTGCGCAAGCGGGGCGTCGGCACGCAGGTCGTGCGGTCGGAGATCCGCCGCCCGATCGAGCTGACCAGCCTGCACGACGACCTGGCGGCGGCCGGCCGGGAGCCGCGCACCCGCGTGCTGGAGCTCGGGCCCGTCCCCGCCGACGACAAGGTGGCCAAGGAGCTCGGCGTCCCGCCCGGCGCGGAGGTCGTCCGGATGCGCCGCATCCGCTGCACCGGCGAGGAGCCGCTCGCGCTGCTCACCAACTACCTGCCCGTCGACCTGATGAAGGTGACCGAGGCCGACCTCGCCGAGCACGGCCTGTACGAGCTGCTCCGCGCGACCGGCATCAACCTGCGCATCGCGAACCAGACCATCGGCGCGCGCGGCGCGACGGCGGCCGAGGCCCGGCTGCTGGACGAGCGGCGCGGCGTCCCGCTGCTGACCATGAACCGCACCGCCTACGACGACAAGGGCGTCGCGGTCGAGTACGGCTGCCACGTGTACCGCGCGGACCGCTACTCGTTCGCGCTCACCCTCGTGGAGCGGTAGCCGCCGGGCGGCGGCCCGCCGAACGCCGGGCGAACTCCTCTTGATCAATTAGAGCGCTCTATTGAATTAGAGCGCTCTAACGCTTACGGTGCAGGCATCCCCCCTTCCCGCATCAGGAGGAACCCGATGCACTTGAGACCCACCCCCAAGGGCGTCCGGCTGGCGGCCGCCGCCACCACCGCGGCGCTCGCCGCCGCCGTGCTGTCGGCCGCCCCGGCCGCCGCCGACGGCGACGAGCTCGCCCAGGTCCGCGCGGCGCTGGAGACCCCGCCGAACTACGACGACGAGGCGGGCGGCAACGCCAACGCCGACGACCCGGCGATCTGGAGCCACCCGAGCGACCGCGCCGGCGACCTCGTCGTCGCGACCCTCAAGGAGGGCGGCCTCGTCGTCTACGACGCCGCCGGCCGGGAGACGCAGCGGATCGCCGCCCCCACCCCGCCCC
>NZ_VCKZ01000502.1 GCF_005889745.1 Actinomadura geliboluensis | reverse complement strand
GGAGGGCCCGGGGGCTTGGACGCGACCACCTGGGACGGGGACGGGACGGGGTTCGCGCGCTGCGCGGCGGCCGCGGCGTCCCGGACGGCGGCGGCGCTGCCCGGCGCGGGCACCGGCAGCACCTTGGCCTTGGTGAAGTACGGGCGGAGGAACTCGGCGGGCAGCACCTCGACGGTGTCGGACTCCCACACCAGCCATTCGGCCTGGTTGGAGCCGTGCGTCGGCTCGACGCCCCACAGGTGCACGCGGACGCCGTAGCGCTGCGCGGCCTCCACGGCGGGCAGCATGTCCTCGTCGCCGGCCAGGAGCACCGCGTCGGTGATCGCGCGGTGCCGGGCGAGGGCCTCCAGGTCGGCGCGCAGCTGCGCGTCCACGCCCTTCTGCTGGCCCTGCGCGTTCAGGTTGCCGAGCCGCAGCTTCACCAGCGGCAGGTTGGCGATCACGCGCTGGTCGACCGTCGGCTGCTTCTTCGGCGCGGCGTCGAACCAGTACACCCGCAGCAGCTCGCCGCGCCGCTGCCCGTCGGCGTGGTCGGTCAGCGCCTTGATCAGCTTCTCGGCGGCGACCCGGTACTCGCGCCGGGATCCGCAGCCGAGCAGCAGCGCACCGGAGGCCGCGTAAAGGTATCCCGCGTCGACGAAGATGGCGTATCGCGCGGGCTGGGCAACGTACTCCGAGGTGGCCATGGCCTTCCACCTTATTCGTGCGGAGGCCCCCACTGGGTGCGAACCACGGTTACATCTCGCTGCGGGCGGTCCGCGGGGAGTCGGTGCGCGGCCCGCCGCGGGCGGGCCGCGCCGCGGCTCATCGGGCAGGTCAGCGCGGTAGGGCGCTCGCCCGCCAGGCGCCCGGGCCGCGCGGCCCGAGGTCGCCCGCGAACGTGTTGCGGACGAGCCGTGACCGGTCCGCCCACCGGGACGGGCGGGCCGGGCCGCCGCCGTCCCGCGCCGCCGCCGCGGCCTGCGCGCGGGCGGTCAGCACGGCGACGAGCGCGGCGATCTCCTCCGGCCCCGGGTCGCCCCGGACGATCTGCAGGAACGGCTTCTGCTCGGAGCTCACGAAAACCGGCCTTCCAGGAGAGTCCGGGTCACAGCGGGATGTTCCCGTGCTTCTTCGGCGGCAGCGTCTTGCGCTTCTCGCGCAGCGACCGCAGCGCCCGCACGACCTGCCCGCGCGTCTCCGACGGCTTGATCACGTTGTCGACGTAGCCGCGCTCGGCCGCGATGTAGGGGTTGGCGAGCGTGTCCTCGTACTCGGTGATCAGCTCGGCGCGGCGGGCGTCCGGGTCGTCCGCGGCGGCCAGCTCGCGCCGGTACAGGATGTTGACCGCGCCCTGCGCGCCCATCACCGCGATCTGCGCGGTCGGCCACGCCAGGTTGATGTCGGCGCCGAGGTGCTTGGACCCCATGACGTCGTAGGCGCCGCCGTACGCCTTCCGCGTGATGATCGTGACGAGCGGGACGGTGGCCTCGGCGTAGGCGAACAGCAGCTTCGCGCCGCGCCGGATGATGCCGTTCCACTCCTGGTCGGTGCCGGGCAGGAAGCCGGGGACGTCCACGAAGGTCAGCACCGGGATGTTGAAGGCGTCGCAGGTCCGGACGAACCGGGCGGCCTTCTCGGACGCGTCGATGTCGAGCGTCCCGGCGAACTGCATCGGCTGGTTCGCGACGATGCCGACCGAGTGGCCCTCGACGCGGCCGAACCCGACGATGATGTTGGGCGCGAACTGCTCCTGGACCTCCAGGAACTCGCCGTCGTCCAGCACCCGCTCGATCGCGGTGTGCATGTCGTAGGGCTGGTTCGGCGAGTCGGGGATGAGGGTGTCGAGCTCCTCGTCCAGCTCGGTCACGTCCACCGGCACGTCGAACGCGGGCGCGTCGGACAGGTTGTTGGACGGCAGGTACGACAGCAGCGCCTTGACGTACTCGATCGCGTCGTCCTCGTCCGACCCCTGGTAGTGGGCGACGCCGGACTTGGAGTTGTGCGAGTGCGCCCCGCCCAGCTCCTCCATTGTGACCTCTTCACCGGTGACCGTCTTGATCACGTCGGGGCCGGTGATGAACATGTGGGACGTCTGGTCGACCATGACGATGAAGTCGGTGATCGCCGGGGAGTACACCGCGCCGCCCGCGCACGGGCCCATGACCAGCGAGATCTGCGGGATGACGCCGGAGGCGTGCACGTTCCGCTTGAAGATCTCCGCGTACAGGCCGAGCGCGACCACGCCCTCCTGGATCCGCGCGCCGCCGGAGTCGTTGATCCCGATCACCGGGCAGCCGGTCTTGATCGCGTGGTCCATGACCTTGCAGATCTTCTCGCCGAAGACCTCGCCCAGCGATCCGCCGGAGACGGTGAAGTCCTGGCTGAACACCGCGACCGGGCGCCCGTCCACCGTGCCGTAGCCGGTGACGACGCCGTCGCCGTAGGGCCGGTTCTTCTCCATCCCGAAGTTGGTGGAGCGGTGCCGCGCCATCTCGTCGAACTCCACGAACGAACCGGGGTCGAGCAGCGCGTCGATCCGCTCCCGGGCCGTCATCTTGCCCTTGGCGTGCTGCTTCTCCACGGCGCGCGCGGATCCGGCGTTCACCGCCTCGTAGCGCCGCCGCTCCAGGTCCGCGATCTTCCCCGCCGTGGTGTGGAGGTCGTAGTCCACGGGGGGCTCAGGGGCTTCCGTCGCCATGCCGGTCAGGGTAACCGGCGACTGATGCGGCTCTTGCGGCCGGGTGCCGGTGACCGGGACGAACCCCGCCCTGGGCTCGCTCGTTAGGCTTGGTCGGGTGGCTACGAAGACACGTGACCGAGCGCAGCGAGGGCACCAATGAGCAGAGCACACCAGGTGTCAGGGGGCCGACGAAGGAGGCCCCGTGACACTTTTCGGCAGGACATGCCCGAGCCGCTGCGCCGCGACGTCCGGCTGCTGGGCGCGATGCTCGGCGACGGGCTCGTGGAGTACGGCGGGAAAGAGCTGCTGGACGACGTCGAACGGCTCCGCCACGCCGTGATCGCGGCGCGCCGCGGCGAGACCGGCATCGACGAGGTCGCCGCGCTCGTCGACGGCTGGACGCTGGAGCGCGCCGGGCTGGTGGCCCGCGCCTTCACCGTGTACTTCCACCTGACGAACCTCGCCGAGGAGCACCACCGCATCCGGACGCTGCGGGAGCGCGACACCGGCGACACCGTGCCGGGGTCGGTGGCCGCCGCGATCGAGGAGATCCGCGCCTCCGGCGACGGCCGGCCGGCGGAGATCGTCGAGGGCCTGGAGTTCCGGCCCGTCTTCACCGCGCACCCGACCGAGGCGCGCCGCCGCGCCGTGGTCACCGCGATCCAGCGGATCAGCGACCTGCTGACCCGGCTGAACGAGGCGCCCGGCGCGTCGGAGCGGGAGGAGACCGAGCGCAGCCTCCGCGAGGAGATCGACCTGCTGTGGCGGACGGCGCTGCGCCGGCACACCCAGCTCGACCCGCTGGACGAGGTCCGCACCGCGATGGCCGCGTTCGACGAGACGATCTTCCGGGTCGTCCCGCACATCTACCGGGCGCTGGACCGCGCGCTCGACGGCGCGGACACCGGCACCCGGCCCCCGAAGGCGCACCCGTACCTGCGGTTCGGCAGCTGGATCGGCGGCGACCGCGACGGCAACCCCTACGTCACCGCGCAGGTCACCCGGGACGCCGTGATGATCCAGGCCGAGCACGTCCTGCACGCGCTGGAGAACGCGACCGCCCGGATCGGCCGGGAGCTGACCGTCCACGAGACGACCACGCCCGCCTCGCCCGGCCTGCTGGACGCCCTCGCCGCCGCCCGCACCGCGCAGCCGGGCCTGATCGCGGAGATCGCCAAGCGCTCCCCGGGCGAGCCGCACCGGCAGCTCCTGCTGCACGCCGCCGCCCGCATCGCCGCGACGCGGGAGCGCAACGCCGACCTGGCCTACGCGTCCCCGGAGGAGCTGCTCGCCGATCTGCGCGCCGTCCAGGACTCCCTCGCCGCCGCGGGCGCCGTCCGGCAGGCGTACGGGCGCGTCCAGCAGCTGATCTGGCAGGTCGAGACGTTCGGTTTCCACCTCGCCGAGTTGGAGATCCGCCAGCACTCCGAGTTGCACGAGCGGGCCCTCGCCGAGCTCGACGGCGAGCGCTCGGAGATGACCGAGGAGATCCTGGAGACTCTCCGGGTCGTCGCGTGGATCCAGCGGCGCTTCGGCGTCCGCGCCTGCCACCGCTACATCGTCTCGTTCACCCGCTCCGCCCAGGACATCGCGAACGTGCACGCGCTCGCCGAGTCCCTCGGCGAGGGGGCGCCCGTGCTGGACGTCATCCCGCTGTTCGAGACCGGCGAGGACCTGGAGCACGCCCCGGCCGTCCTGGACGGGATGCTGGAGATCCCCGCCGTGCGGCGCCGCCTGGACGACACCGGCCGCCGCCTGGAGGTCATGCTCGGCTACAGCGACTCCGCCAAGCAGCTCGGCCCGACCAGCGCGACCCTCCGCCTGTACGACACGCAGGAGGCCCTCGCCGCGTGGGCGGCCCGCCACGACATCAAGCTCACCCTGTTCCACGGCCGCGGCGGCTCGCTCGGCCGCGGCGGCGGCCCCGCGAACCGCGCGATCCTCGCGCAGGCGCCCGGCTCGGTCGCGGGCCGGTTCAAGGTCACCGAGCAGGGCGAGGTCATCTTCGCCCGCTACGGCCACCGCGAGATCGCCCGCCGCCACGTCGAGCAGGTGACCAGCGCGGTCCTCCTCGCCTCGACCGACCCCGTGCAGGACCGCGCCCGCGAGGCCGCCGCCCGCTTCCGCCCGCTCGCCGACAAGATCAGCGACGCGGCGCGGTCGGCGTTCCGCGCCCTCATCGAGACCCCGGACTTCGCCGTCTGGTTCGCCCGGGTGAGCCCCCTCGAAGAGATCTCCGAGCTGCGCATCGGCTCCCGTCCCGCCCGCCGCAAGGCCGCCCGCGGCCTGGAGGACCTGCGCGCCATCCCCTGGGTGTTCGCCTGGACGCAGACCCGCGTCAACCTGCCCGGCTGGTACGGCCTCGGCAGCGGCCTCGCCGCCGTCTCCGACGACGGCCGCGACCTCACCGAGCTCCGCGAGGCGTACGAGGCGTGGCCGCTGTTCAACACCCTCCTCGACAACGCCGAGATGAGCCTCGCCAAGTCCGACCGGGCGATCGCCGAGCGCTACCTGGCCCTGGGCGAGCGGCCCGAACTCTCCGAGACCGTCCTGGCCGAGTACGACCGCACCCGCCGCCTGGTGCTCGCGGTGACCGGCCACGAACGCCTCCTGGAGAACCGCCGCGTCCTGTCCCGCGCCGTCGAGCTGCGCAACCCGTACGTGGACGCCCTCTCCCACCTGCAACTGCGGGCCCTGAAGGCCCTCCGCGCGGGCGTGGAGAACGACGACGAGCGCGCCCACCTGGAAGAAGTGCTCCTCCTGTCGGTCAACGGCGTCGCCGCGGGCCTCCAGAACACCGGCTGACCGGGGCAGAATCGGCTGCATGAGGTACGCACTGCTGATCTGCGACGACGAGCAGGTCTCGCCGTCCAACGCGGAGATCGCGGCCGACCCGGGGCACCGGGCGTGGCTCGCCGACCTGGAGCGGCGCGGCGCGGAGCGCTTCGGCGTGCGGCTGCGTCCCGTCGCGGACGCGACGACGGTCCGGGTCCGGGACGGGGAGACCCTCGTCTCGGACGGGCCGTACGCCGAGACGAAGGACTTCGTCGGCGGCGTCGTGATCATCGAGTGCGCCGATCTGGACGAGGCCATCCATATCGCCGCGGGCCACCCCTACGCGCGGTGGGGCGGAGTCGAGGTCCGTCCCGTCTGGGAATGACCGCGCCGGACGGCGTGCGCGCGGCGGTCGACGCCGCCTACCGGGACGAATGGGGCCAGGTCGTCGCGACCCTCATCGGCCTGACCGGGGACTGGGACCTCGCCGAGGACTGCGCGCAGGACGCGTTCGCCGCCGCCCTCGCCACCTGGCCCCGCGACGGCGTCCCGGACCGCCCCGGCGCGTGGCTCACGACGGCGGCCCGCAACCGCGCCTTCGACCGGCTGCGCCGTGACGCCGCCGGCGCGGCCAAGC
>NZ_VCKZ01000064.1 GCF_005889745.1 Actinomadura geliboluensis | reverse complement strand
GGATTCGAACCCACTCAGCGCGAGGCGCCTGGGTTACAGCCAGGCCCGACTCTCCGAGCGTCGGCGCCGCCCCTTGACGTTGTCGTACCTCCGGAGGGATTCAGTGCCAGCCCTGGCCGACCAGATCCAGCACACGGCACCTCATGCCGCTGTCTCTGCCGTTGGACTACGGAGGCGTGCGGCTCCCGGGAGTCGAACCCGGAACGTCCACTTCCTGAGAGTGGTCCCTCTGCCGGTTGGGGTAGAGCCGCGTGGTCGCGAGGTGGCGTCACTCGCGACGGCTCGGCCGGGTTCCTTAGAAGGCGGGATACCGGCCGGGGCGGGCGTGCGACGCCGAGGGCAGTCGAAGTCGATACTGCTCCAGAGCCATGGCCGGTCCTCCTCTCAGCCGTCGTGTGCGGGCCGACGACGTCCACGGTGCCATCGGCGGCGGGACGGCCGCAACGGGTTTTCCGGCGGTCAGGTCTCGTCGGGCAGGGACCAGCCGAAGGCGACCAGCGCCCAGAACGCGACCATGATCCAGCCGAGCGCGATCCCGGTCACCGCGAGGCCGAGCCCGCGCTCGCCGGAGCGCCGCACCCGCACCCACGCCAGGTGCCCGGCGATGATCGCGGGGATGGACGGCAGCCCGCACGTGATCAGCCCGACCGCGCCCATGGACACCGCGTAGATCGCGAGGCTGTTCATCGGCGGCTTGCCCGGCGGCGCCGCGTACAGGTGCGGAGGCGACGTCTGGTGTCCGTGATGACCGGTGTGCTGCTGCCCGTACACGGCCGAGCGGGCGGCGATCGCGTCGGCGTAGCGGGTCCAGGACTCCGCCTCGGCCGTGCGCCCCTGGCCGTTCAGGAGCACCGCGAGGCTGCGCATCGCGGAGGGGTCGCCGGCCTGCGCCGCGTGCCGGTACTGCTGCTCGACCAGCGCCTCCGCCTCCCCCGCGGCGAGCGGCGGCGCCGGCGGCGGGACGATCGAGGACGTGTGCGCACCGGCCGCCTGGGGGCGCTGCGGCGGCTGAGTGGGCCGAGACGGCGGCTGGCTGGACTGAGACGGCTGCTGGGTGGGCTGCCGGACGGGTGCGCGGGCGTCCTGCCGGACGCCGCTGGAGATCAGGCCGTCCAGCAGCGCCTGCGCGGACGGCCGCCGCGCCGGGTCCTTGGCGAGCGCCGCCCGGACCGCGCCGAGCAGCATGCCGTCCAGCCCGCTCAGGTCGGGCTCGCCGCTGACGATCTGGTGGATGACCGCCGGGATCGAGGTACCGCCGAAGCACGTCCCGCCGCGCGCCGCGAACGCCACGGTCGCGCCCCACGCCCACACGTCCGACGCGGGGCCCGCGCCGCGGCCGTCCAGCTGCTCGGGCGACATGAACGCGGGCGTGCCCACGATGCCGCCGGTCGCGGTGAGGCGCGTGCCGTCCACGGACCGGGCGATGCCGAAGTCGATGACGCGCGGACCGAACGTGGACAGCAGCACGTTGGCGGGCTTCAGGTCGCGGTGCACGACGCCCGCGTCGTGGATGGCGGTGAGCGCGGTCGCGATGCCGACCGCGACGGCCTCCAGGTCGGCGCCGCGCAGCGGGCCGTCCTTCGCCACGGCGGCGTCGAGGCTCGGCCCGTTGACGAACTCGGTGACCAGGTAGGGCGGGTCCGCGGCGGGGTCGGCGTCCAGGACGGGCGCCGTGCAGAAGGGGCGGACGCGCTGCGCCGCCGCGACCTCCGCCTGGAACCGCGCGCGGTACTGCCGGTCGGCGGCGAACTCCCGCCGGATCACCTTGAGGGCGACCTTGCGCCCGGACGCGTCCAGGCCCGCGTACACCGTGCCCATGCCGCCCTCCCCGAGGCGGTCCACGACCCGGTAGGGGCCGATGCGCTCCGGCAGGTCGGCGTGCGGCACGGACGTTCTCCTCGGGACGGCGGTCAACCCTCCAAGCCTGGCATATCCGGACACCTCGCGCGGCCCGTCCGGCCGTCCCGGCCCGGCACCGCCCGGCGCCGGGCCCTTGCGCTCCGGGCGGGGCTGAACTGTAGTCTGGACAAGTGTCCAGAACTACCGATCGCTTGCTTCTGCTGGACGGGCGGCTCGTCCCCGGGACGGGCGGCGCCTTCGAGACGATCAACCCCGCGACCGAGGAGGTGCTCGGCACCGCCGCCGACGCCTCCCCCGCCGACATGGACCGCGCGATCGGCGCCGCCCGCCGCGCGTTCGACGAGACCGGCTGGGCGACCGACCACGCGTTCCGGGCGCGCTGCCTGCGCCAGCTCCGGGACGGCCTGCGGCGGCGCGCCGACGAGCTGCGCGACCTGACGATCCGGGAGGTCGGCGCGCCCCGCTTCCTGACGTTCGGGGCCCAGCTCGACGCGCCCGTCGACGACCTGGGCTGGTTCGCCGACCTGGTCGAGTCCTACGCGTGGGAGCGCGACCTCGGCCGGGCCGAGCCGATGGGGATGGCCAGCCACCGGCGGGTCCGCCGGGAGGCGACGGGCGTCGTCGGCGCCGTCACCCCGTGGAACTTCCCGCACCAGATCAACCTGGCCAAGCTGGGCCCCGCGCTCGCGGCGGGGAACACGGTGGTGCTGAAGCCCGCGCCCGACACCCCGTGGTGCGCGGCGGTGCTCGGCGAGGTGATCGCGGAGGAGACCGACATCCCGGCGGGCGTCGTCAACGTCGTGACGTCGTCCGACCACGGGCTCGGCGCCCAGCTGACCCGGGACCCGCGCGTCGACCTGGTGTCGTTCACCGGCTCCACCGCGACGGGACGGGAGGTCATGGCGAGCGCGGCCGGCACCCTCAAGCGGGTCTTCCTGGAGCTCGGCGGCAAGTCGGCGTTCATCGTGCTGGACGACGCCGACCTGCGGGCGGCGTGCTCGTACGCGGCGTTCTCCGGGGTCGCGCACGCCGGGCAGGGCTGCGCGATCACCACCCGGATCCTCGTCCCGCGCGAGCGCTACGCGGAGGCCGCCGAGATCACGGCGGGGACGCTGGCCAAGCTCGGCGTCGGCGACCCCCAGGACGACCGGACGATCTGCGGCCCGGTGATCTCCGCGAGGCAGCGCGAGCGGATCGAGGGCTACCTGGAGCTCGCGGTCGAGGAGGGCGGCTCGTTCGCGTGCGGCGGCGGACGCCCGGAGGGCCGCGACAAGGGCTTCTGGATCGAGCCGACGCTGATCACCGGCCTCACGAACGAGGCCCGCGCGGCGCGGGAGGAGATCTTCGGCCCGGTGCTGGTCCTCCTGCCGCACGACGGCGACGACGACGCGGTGCGGATCGCGAACGACTCGCCCTACGGGCTGTCGGGCGCGGTGCACGGCGGTGACGTGGAGCGGGCGCGCGCGGTCGCGCGGCGGCTGCGCACCGGGACGGTCAGCGTGAACGGCGGCGTCTGGTACAGCGCGGACGTGCCGTTCGGCGGCTACAAGCAGTCGGGCATCGGCCGCGAGATGGGCGTGGCCGGGTTCGAGGAGTACCTGGAGACCAAGGCGATCGCGGAGGGCTTGTGAGGTTCGAGGGAAAGGTCGCGGTCGTCACCGGGGCCGCGCAGGGCATCGGCGAGGCGTACGCGCGGGCACTGGCGGCGGAGGGCGCGCACGTCGTCGTCGCCGACGTGGACGAGCGCGGGCAGGGCGTGGCCGACGACGTCAAGGGGCTGTTCGTCCGGACGGACGTGTCCGACCCCGCGTCGGTGGAGGCCATGGCGGCGGCCGCGAAGGAGCGGTTCGGCGGGATCGACCACCTCGTCAACAACGCCGCCATCTTCGGGACGATGAAGCTGGACTTCCTCTTCACCGTCGACTGGGACTACTACAAGAAGTTCATGTCCGTGAACATGGACGGTGCGCTGCTGTGCGCGCGCGCCTGCTACCCCCACATGCAGGAGCGCGGCGGCGGCTCCATCGTGAACCAGTCGTCCACGGCGGCGTGGCAGTACTCCGGCTTCTACGGGCTGGCGAAGGTCGGCGTCAACGGGCTGACGCAGCAGCTCGCGCACGAGCTGGGCGGCATGAACATCCGCGTCAACGCGATCGCCCCCGGTCCGATCGACACCGAGGCCAACCGGACGGTCGTGCCCGGCAACATGTCGCAGAAGATCGTCCAGGACAAGATGGCGCTCAAGCGGATGGGCGCCCCCGAGGACCTCGTCGGCGCGTGCCTGTTCCTGCTGTCCGACGACGCCGCCTGGATCACCGGCCAGATCATCAATGTAGACGGCGGCGAGGTGTTCAGGGCATGAGCGACGCGAACCGGGGGGCGCGGGGGGTCGTCCCCCCGCACGGAGCACGCATGACGGTCGCGTTCATCGGGCTCGGCCAGATGGGCGCCCCCATGGCCGGGCACCTGACGGGCGCGGGCCTGGTCGTCCACGACGCGCGCCCGGAGGCGGTGGCGCCGCTGGTGAAGGCGGGCGCGCGGGCGGCCAAGAGCGTCGCCGAGGCCGCCGCACATGCCGACCTGGTGTCGGTCATGGTGCGGGACGACGCGCAGGTGCGCGAGGTGGGCGCGGAGGTGCTCGCCTCGGCCCGTCCGGGCACGGTGCTGGCGATCCACTCGACGATCCGGGCGGCGACGGCCGAGGACCTCGCGGCGCGGGCCCGGCGCTACTCGATCGAGGTCGTGGACGCGCCGGTCAGCGGCGGCTTCATGGGGGCGAGCGCGGGCACCCTCGCGGTGATGGTCGGCGGGACGGACGAGGCGTTCGAGCGCTGCCGGGAGCCGTTCGGCGCGTGGGCGGACCTCGTCCTGCACATGGGGCCGGTGGGCGCGGGCACCCGCGCGAAGCTGGCCCGCAACATGCTGCACTTCATCTCGTTCACCGCCGCAGCCGAGGCGCAGCGGCTCGCGGAGGCGTCCGGGGTGTCGCTGCGCAAGCTCGGGCGGGTCGTCCGGCACACCGACGCGATCACCGGCGGCGCCGGCTCGATCATGCTGCGCCCGACGACCGCGCCGCTGGAGCCGGGCGACGACCTGTACGACATCCTGTGCCACACCCGGGACCTCGGCGAGAAGGACCTGTCCCTCGCCCTGGAACTGGCGGACGAGCTCGGGGTTGACGTCCCGCTCGCCCGGATCGCCCGCGACCGGTTCGGCCCCGGGCTGGGCTTGCCGAAGGGAGATAGCCATGGATGAGCGGCGCGAGCGCGGGCTGGAGATGATGCGGCAGGTCTACGGCTGGGAGGTCGGGGACGGGCCGGGCGACTTCTTCGGCATCACCGTCGACCACCTGTTCGGCGACATCTGGACGCGTCCCGGGCTGAGCATGCGGGACCGGCGGCTGCTGCTCGTCGGCGCCCTCGCGGGGCAGGGGCTGAACGACGTCCTGGACATCCAGATCCCGGCGGCGCTCGGCAACGGCGAGCTGTCGCCGGACGAGCTCCGCGAGATCGGCATCTTCCTGACCCACTACATCGGCTGGCCGCTCGGCTCGCGGTTGAGCGTCCAGATCGACACCCTCATCGCGAAGCACGAGAAGCAGCAGCGGAAGAAAAAGGACGAATAACGGAAACCGGGCGGCCGGTACGGGCGTCCAATGTCCATGCGGGGTCGAATCTCGGCAACGGCCGCAGTGACGCTCCTGGCGGCCGGCTGCTCCGGTACGCCCCCGTCCGGGCCGCGCCCCGACCCGGCGCCGGCGGTGCGGCTCGTCGCCTACGCCGGGTGCGACGCGCTGCTCGACGACCTGCGCCGCGCCACCGTCGACCGGGTCGGCCCGGACGGGCTGAGCGACGCGCCGATGCTGCCGGCGGACGGGACCTGGGCGCTGAGCAAGGGCGGCCGGCTGCCCGCCGAGGCCGCCGGGCCGCAGGAGCACTCGGCGACGAACGCCCACGAGCCGGGCGCGGACGAGCCCGACCGCGTCAAGACCGACGGCCGCCGGATCGTGGCGGTCGCCGGCGGCCGCCTCCGGGTCATCGACCCCGCCACCCGCAAGATCGCCCACACGCTGGACCTGCCGGGCTCCGGCCGGTTCGACCGCGCCGAACTTCTGCTCGGCGGCGACCGCGCGCTCGTGCTGACGAACCGCGCACCGTCCTACGCCGGCGACGCGCCGCCGCCCGGGTACACCGGCCGCGCCATGCGCCTCACGCTGGTCGACCTCGCCGGCCCGCCGAAGATCATCGGGACGATGGACTCCGACGTCCAGTACCTGGACGCGCGGCAGAGCGGCTCGACGGTGCGCGTCGTGGTGCGGTCGGAGCCGCGGATCGCCTTCCCCGGCGGGACGGGCCGGGAGGACGCGATCGAGGAGAACCGGGTGGAGGTCTGGAAGGCCCCGCTCGACGCCTGGCTCCCGGCGTTCACCCTCGGCGACGGCAGGGCGTACCGCGCGCCCTGCGACCAGGTCAGCCGCCCGTCCTCGTACAAGGGCTCGTCGATGCTGACCGTGCTCACCCTGGATCTGGGCAAGGGGCTCGGTGACCCGCAGCCCATCGCGGTCACCGCGGACGGCTCCACCATCTACGGCAACGGTAAGAGCCTGTACGTCACGGGCATGCCGCCGGAGCTGTTCAGGTGGTCGACCAAGAAGCGCCCAGAGCCGCACACCGACATCTACAAGTTCGACCTGGGCGGGAGCGGGCGCCCGCGCTACGCCGCGTCAGGGTCCGTCAAGGGGTTCCTGCTCAACCAGTACGCGATGTCCGAGCACGGCGGGAACCTCCGGCTCACCACGACCACCGACCGGGACAGTGCCAAGTCGCAGAGCTCGGTGCACGTCCTCGCCCAGCGGGGCGCCCGCCTCGACCAGGTCGGACGGCTCGACGGGCTCGGCAAGGGCGAGCGGATCCACGCCGTCCGGTTCCTCGGCGCCACCGCCTACGTCGTGACGTTCCGGCGGACCGACCCGCTGTACACGGTGGACCTCACCGACCCGCGCCGCCCCCGCCGCACCGGCGAACTCAAGATCACCGGCTATTCGGCGTACCTGCACCCGGCGGGCGGCGGCAGGCTCCTCGGCGTCGGCCAGGCAGCCGAGACGTCCGGCCGCACGACCGGCCTCCAGGTGTCCCTCTTCGACGTCTCCGGCGCGCCGCGCAGGATCGCCGCCTACACGCTGCCCGGCGCGACGTCCCAGGTCGAGTTCGACCCGCACGCGTTCCTGTACTGGCCGAAGTCCGGACTGACCGTCGTCCCGGCGTCGCGCGGCGACGGCATGGCCGACGCGGAGGCGCTCGTCCTCACGGTGACCGGCTCGTCCATCACCCGGGCGGGCCGCATCCGGCAGCCGGGCGGCGTCATCCGCTCGCTCGTCGTCGGCGACACCCTGTGGACGTTCTCCGACGACGGAGCCCGCGCGACCGGCACGGCCGCGCTCGACGAGAGCGCCTGGCTCCCCTACCGCTGACGCGCCCGGCTAGCGCAGGCCGGTCGAGCGCTTCAGCGCCGTCTGGATGAGCCGGTCGACCAGCGCCGGGTAGTCCAGCCCGGTCGCCGCCCACATCTGCGGGAACGCCGACGCGGGGGTGAAGCCCGGCATGGTGTTGATCTCGTTGAGGACCCACCGGCCGTCCGGCGTGTAGAAGAAGTCGACGCGGGCGAGGCCCTCGCAGTCGAGCACCTCGAACGCCTGCACGGCGACGCGGCGGACCTCCTCGATCGCGGCGGGCGGCAGGTCCGGCGGGATCGCCATCGAGGTGGAGCCGTCGAGGTACTTGGTCTCGAAGTCGTAGAAGTCGTGCTCGCCCGCCATCAGCACCTCGGCGGGCAGGCTCGCCTCGGGCGGGCCGTCGTCCACGCCCTGCAGGACGCCGCACTCGACCTCGCGGCCCGCGATCCCGGCCTCCACGACCACCTTCGGGTCGTGCTCGCGGGCCGCCTCGACCGCCGCCTCCAGGTCGGCCTCGTCGGTGACGCGGGTGATGCCCATGCTCGACCCGGCGCGGGCCGGCTTGACGAACACCGCGGCGCCGTCCGTGAGGCCCAGCTCCTTGATCTCGTCGATCTTGCGCTTGCGCTCGCGCCGCCACTCCCGGTCGCCGACCAGCACGTACGGGCCGACGGGCAGGCCGCGCGCCTGCCAGACGAGCTTCATGTACCCCTTGTCCATGCCGACGGCGCTGGCCAGCACCCCGGCGCCGACGTAGCGGACGCCCGCCAGGTCGAGCAGGCCCTGGATCGTGCCGTCCTCGCCGTAGGGGCCGTGCAGCAGCGGCAGCACGACGTCGACCTCGGCGAGCGTGTCGGGGACCTCGCCCGGCCGGACCACCATCAGCCCGCGGCTGTCGGGGTCGAACGGCAGCGCGAGGGCGCTGCCGGCGCCGGTCACCTCGGGCAGCCGGCCGCCCTCGATCGCGAGCGGCAGGTCGGCGGGCGGCAGCACCCAGCGGCCGTCGCGGGCGATGCCGATCGGCACCACCTCGTACCGGTCCCGGTCGATGGCGGCCATGACGGCGCCCGCGGTGACGCACGAGATCGCGTGCTCGGAGCTGCGTCCGCCGAAGACCACGGCCACGCGGATCTTAGAAACCTGGGACATGAGGTCCGACCCTACCGGTGATCAGTCCGGCTCGGCCACGAGCGGCCGGGCGCGGCGGGACGCGGGGCGGCGGCACGTCACACCCCGTAACGCTCGGGCTTCGGGGACCGCGAGATCAGCGAGACCGCCGCCTCCTTGATCGGCATGCCGTGGTGCAGCACGGCGGTGACCGCCTCGGTGATCGGCATCTCGACGTTGTGCTTGCGGGCCAGCTCCAGCACCGCCTCGGACGACTTCACGCCCTCCGCGGTCTGCTTGGTGACGGCGATGACCTCGTCGAGCGTCATGCCGCGACCGAGGTTCTCGCCGAACGTCCGGTTCCGCGACAGCGGCGAGATGCACGTCCCGACGAGGTCGCCCATGCCGGCGAGCCCGGCGAAGGTGTGCTCGTCGGCGCCGAGCGCCGCGCCGAGCCGGGCGATCTCGGCGAGCCCGCGGGTGATCAGCAGCGCCTGGGTGCTGGCGCCGAAGCCGAGCCCGACCGACATGCCGACGCACAGCGCGACGATGTTCTTCACCGCGCCGCCGAGCTCGCAGCCGACCACGTCGGTGGAGGTGTAGACGCGGAAGTACGGGGTCATCGTCGCGGCCTGCAGGCGCCGCGCGACGGCCTCGTCCACGCAGGCGGCGACGGCCGCGCCCGGCTCCCCGCTCGCGATCTCGCGGGCCAGGTTGGGGCCGCAGAACACGCCGACCCGCTCCTGCGGGACGTCGGCGACCTCGCGGATCACCTCCGACATCCGCCGGGCGGTGCCCATCTCGACGCCCTTCATCAGGCTGACGAGCACCGCGTCCGGCGGCAGGTGCGGCACCCACGCGCCGAGGTTCTCGCGGAGCGTCTGCGCGGGCACGGCGAGCGCGACGAAGTCGGCGCCCTTCAGCGCCTCCGCCGGGTCGAGGGTGGCGCGGACGCCCGGCGGCAGCGTGACGCCGGGCAGGTAGTCGGGGTTCTCGTGCCGCTCGTTGACCGCCTCGACGACCTCGGGGCGGCGGCCCCACAGGACGACGTCGCCGCCCGCGTCGTGCAGCAGCTTGGTGAACGTCGTCCCCCAGGATCCGGCGCCCATCACCGCGGTACGGAAGGTCACGAGCCGTCCGCCTTCCGGTCGGCGGTGCCGCGCGCGGCGGGCGTGCGGCCGCCCGGCCCCGGCTCGGCCTGCCCCGGCTCGGCCGGCTCCGCGGGCGCCGGCACGGCGGCCTGCGCGGCCCGCGCGGCGCGGCGGCGCTCCTCCAGCACCAGGTGGTGGTCGTAGCGCTCCTTCGGCGGCTCCTCGCCGCGCAGCTCGCCGAGAAGGCCGGCGATCGCCGCCATGATGTCGTCGGTGGCGGCGCGCAGCGTCTCCTTGCTCAGCGGCAGACCCTCGTACGCCGACAGGTCCACCGGCGGCCCGGCGATCACCTTCATGGTCTTGCGGGGCAGCGGGTGGAAGCCCTTCTTCAGGCTGCCCGCCAGGCCCTTCTGCTCGCCCTTCTTGTACGGCATCAGCTCGTGCGCCCCCCAGCTCGCGACAGGGACGACCTTCGCGCCCGTCGTCAGCGCCATGCGGGCGACGCCCGTCTGGCCGGTCATCGGCCACAGCTCCGGGTCGCGGGTGCAGCTGCCCTCCGGGTAGAACATCAGGCACTCGCCGTCCAGCAGCGCCCGCTCCGCGTCCTTCAGGGCGAGCGAGGCGTCGGCGCGGTCGCGGTACACGGGGATCTGGCCGGTGCCGCGCAGCACGCTGCCGATGAACTTCACGTCGAACAGCGTGGACTTGGCCAGGTAGACCGGGTAGCGGCCCGACTCGTAGACGAAGTGGGCGAGCGCCAGGGGGTCGGACTCGGAGATGTGGTTGGCGGCGATGATGACGCCGCCCTTCCCGGGTACGTTGCCCCGGCCGCGCCAGTCCCGCTTCAGCAGCCCGAACAGCAGCGGGCGCAGGATGACGATGGTGAGCTTCCGCCAGCGCGGCGAGTACCCGTGGCTCATGCCCGTCCCCTCCTCATTCCTTCCCCTCCTCGCTTCATCCCCCGGATGAACGTGGGGTGTCATCAAGTGTCGCGGTTGCGTGCGCATAGTGTCGAGTTGCCATGTCTACAACAGCACGGGCCCGCGCCGCGCGGAACGCGCCCCGCCCGCCCTGGTCGCTCGTCGTCCCCGTCAAGGTGCTCGCCAGGGCCAAGACCCGCATGTCCGCCGCGGCGGGCCCGCACCGGGAGGCCCTCGCGCTCGCGGTGGCGGCCGACACGGTCGCGGCGGCGCTGCGCTGCGACCGGGTCCGCGACGTGATCGTTGTCACCGACGATCCCCTTCCGGCGGCCGAGCTCGCCGCCCTCGGCGCCCGCGTGGTGCCCGACGTGCCGGACGCCGGCCTGAACCCGGCGCTGGTGCACGGCGCGGGCCGGGGGCGCGAGCTGTTCCCGGACGCGGGCGTCGGCGCCCTCTCAGCGGACCTTCCCGCGCTGCGGCCGGATGAACTCGCCCGCGTCCTCGACGCCGCCGCGGCCGCGCCGCAGGCGTTCGTCCCGGACGCGGCGGGCGTCGGCACGACGCTGTACACGGCCCGTCCGGGCGTGCCGTTCGCCCCGGCGTTCGGCGGCGGGTCGCGGGCGGCGCACCGCTCCCGCGGCGCCGTGGAGATCGTCCTGCCCGGCATCGACAGCGTACGCCGCGACGTCGACACTCCGGAGGACCTCCGCGAGGCCCTCGCGCTCGGCACCGGCCCCCGCACCGCCGAGGTCGCGGCCCTGCTGCCCTCGGTGGCCTAGAGTTCCGGTCATGCAGGGGACGGTGAAGGCGTTCGACGCGGAGACCCGGTCGGGGAGCGTCCTCCTCGACGACGGCACGGAGCTGGCGTTCGACGCGGACGCGTTCGCGGCGGGCGGGCTGCGGCTGCTGCGGTTCGGCCAGCGGGTGAACCTCGCGGTGGAGGGCGGCCCGGGCGGCCGGGTCACCGCCGTGACGCTGTCGACGTTCCCGCTGCCCACCTGACGTTCCCGCTGCCCACCTGACCCGTGGACGCGTCAGCGCCCGGGACCGTTCGGACGGTCCCGGGCGCTGACGCGGCGTGGCTACTTCTTGCCGGCCACCAGGTTCTTGAAGTCCGCGCCGGCCTTGAACTTCGGCACGGACGTCGCGGGAACCTCGATGGTCTTGCCCGTTGCGGGGTTGCGGGCCGTACGGGCAGGCCGGTCGGCCTTCTCGAACGAACCGAACCCGGTGATGGCGACCTTGTCGCCCTTGGCGACGGCGTTCTGGATCGCCTCCAGGATGGCGTCGACGGCCTCGGCTGCGGCCTTCTTGCTGCCCAGCCGGTCAGAGATGGCGTCGACCAGCTCACGCTTGTTCATGGGTTACTCCTCTAGTTCCCCCCTTGCCCGAACGAAACTAAGGGACCCTCAGCATGGACACAATCACCTGCACGCAAGAGTTGGCGTGTCGCTGGCGTTTTTGTCGGCCTCGCCCCCGTCTCGCCGGGTGACCGGACCGGATCCGGCCACTGCGCACGCTAACCGACGTCGGCCCCGTCTTGGAAATCGGCGAGGAACGCGTCCAGCCTGCGAGCGGCCAGTCCGGCGTCCCGTTTCGCCAGATCGGTGATCGCCAGCAGGTGCCGGATGAGCCGCTGCCGGGTCTCGGCCGGAAGCGGCGCCACCGCCCGATGAGCGTCACGCAACTGGCGCGCGAGCAGCATCAACGCGGGATCGTCCCACTCCGGCCCGGTCCACGGGACGGCGCTCAATTCCATTCCCCCAAACGGTCGGCGAGCATGGCACACCCGAAATTGTCCCTGGTGCCGCCGGCCACCGACACGCCCGGGGTCCCCATGAGCGCGGCCCGCGCCTTTCGGAGGGGCCTCCTCCGGGGTCGCGGGCCTGCTCGACGACGGGGGTTCCAGGGGGCGCCCCCTGGGCTCACACGGTGGTGGGGAACCAGTCCTGGCGGGACTTCTCGAACTCGTTGATGGCGTCGGCGTGGCGGAGGGTGAGGCCGATGTCGTCCAGGCCCTCCATGAGGCGCCAGCGGGTGTAGTCGTCGATCTCGAACGACGCGGTCTCCCCGGCGTAGCGCACCTCGCGCTTGTCCAGGTCGACGGTGATCTCCAGCGCCGGGTCCTTCTCGATCCGGGCCTGGAGGTCCTCCACCTGCTCGCCGGTCAGGATGACCGGCAGCAGCCCCATCTTGGTGGAGTTGTTCCGGAAGATGTCACCGAAGCGCGGGGCGATGATGACGCGGAAGCCGTACTGCTGGAGGGCCCAGACGGCGTGCTCGCGGGACGAGCCGGTGCCGAAGTCGGGCCCGGCGACCAGGACGCCCGCGCCCTCGTACTGGGGCTGGTTCAGGACGAACTCGGGGTCCTCGCGCCAGGCGGAGAACAGGCCCTTGTCGAACCCGGTGCGGCTGACCTGCTTCAGCCAGACGGCCGGGATGATCTGGTCGGTGTCGACGTTGCTGCGGCGCAGCGGGACCGCGCGCCCGGTGTAGGTGGTGAACGCTTCCATCGTGGGTTCCCTCTAGAGGTCGGCGGGGGCGGTCAGGCGGCCGGTGACTGCGGTGGCGGCGGCGACGGCGGGCGACACCAGGTGGGTGCGGCCGCCGGGTCCCTGGCGTCCCTCGAAGTTGCGGTTGGACGTGGAGGCGCTGCGCTCGCCGGGCGTGAGCTTGTCCGGGTTCATCGCCAGGCACATGGAGCAGCCGGCCTCGCGCCACTCGGCTCCGGAGGCGGCGATGACCGCGTCCAGGCCCTCCTCCTCGGCCTGCTTCTTGACCTTCATGGAGCCGGGGACGACCAGCATCCGGACGCCGTCGGCGACCTTGCGGCCCTCCAGCACGCCGGCGACGGCGCGCAGGTCCTCGATGCGGCCGTTGGTGCAGGAGCCGACGAAGACGGTGTCGACCCGGATCTCGCGCAGCGGCGTCCCGGCGGTGAGGCCCATGTAGTCGAGGGCGCGCTCGGCGGCCTGGCGCTGGACCGGGTCGGCGAAGGACGCGGGGTCGGGCACGGACTCGCCGAGCGGCAGGCCCTGGCCGGGGTTGGTGCCCCAGGTGACGAACGGGGTCAGCGAGGCCGCGTCGATCACGACCTCCTTGTCGAAGACCGCGTCGTCGTCGGTGCGCAGGGACGTCCAGTACTCGACGGCCCGGTCCCAGTCCTCGCCCTGCGGCGCGTGCGCGCGGCCCTTGAGGTACTCGAACGTGGTCTCGTCCGGGGCGATCATCCCGGCGCGGGCGCCGGCCTCGATGGACATGTTGCAGACCGTCATGCGGCCTTCCATCGACAGCGAGCGGACCGCCTCGCCGCGGTACTCGATGATGTGGCCCTGGCCGCCGCCGGTGCCGATCTTCGCGATGATCGCGAGGATGAGGTCCTTGGCGGTGACGCCCGCGGGCAGCGCGCCCTCGACGGTGACGGCCATCGTCTTCGGCTGGACCTGCGGCAGCGTCTGGGTGGCGAGGACGTGCTCGACCTCGCTGGTGCCGATGCCGAAGGCGAGGGCGCCGAACGCGCCGTGCGTGGAGGTGTGCGAGTCGCCGCACACGACGGTCATGCCGGGCTGGGTGAGGCCGAGCTGCGGGCCCATGACGTGGACGATGCCCTGCCCGTCGTCGCCCATCGGGTGCAGCCGGACGCCGAAGTCGGAGCAGTTCTTGCGCAGCGTCTCGACCTGGGTGCGCGACACCGGGTCGGCGATGGGCTTGAGCAGGTCCGTGGTCGGGACGTTGTGGTCCTCGGTGGCGATGGTCAGGTCGGGGCGGCGGACCTTGCGGCCGGCCATCCGCAGCCCGTCGAACGCCTGCGGGCTCGTGACCTCGTGGACGAGGTGCAGGTCGATGTAGAGGAGGTCGGGCTCACCCTCGGCGCGCCGCACGACGTGCGCGTCGTAGACCTTCTCGGCCAGTGTTCGGCCCATCACTCCCACCTCACCTGTAAGGATCGTCGGTGCCCGGCGCAGGTCGCCGGCGCACCGTGGTCTCGGTCACCCTGACTTGCAATCTCACATTACGAGACGTCAATATCAAGACATGGACAACTCTAGCGGAGTCGGCGTACTTGACAAAGCGGTTCTCGTACTGAACGCGCTGGAGGCCGGCCCGGCCTCGCTCGCCCAGCTCGTCCAGACGACCGGGCTGGCCCGCCCGACCGCGCACCGGCTGGCCGTCGCGCTGGAGCACCACCGCCTCGTGCACCGCGACAGCCAGGGGCGCTTCATCCTCGGGCCGCGGCTCGCCGAGCTCGCCGTCGCCGCCGGCGAGGACCGGCTGCTCGCCATCGCCCAGCCCATCCTGGCCCAGTTGCGCGACCTCACCGGCGAGAGCGCCTCCCTGTTCCGCCGGCAGGGGGACGTCCGGGTGTGCGTGGCCGCCGCCGAGCGGACCAGCGGCCTGCGCGACACCATCCCGGTCGGCGCGGCGCTGCCGATGACGGCGGGGTCGGCCGCGCAGATCCTGCTCGCCTGGGAGGAGCCCGACCGGCTGCACCGGGGGCTGCGCAACGCCAAGTTCGAGGCGACGACGCTGGCGTCGGTCCGGCGGCGCGGGTGGGCGCAGAGCGTCGGCGAGCGCGAGCAGGGCGTGGGGTCGGTGTCGGCCCCGATCCGCGGCGCCGGCGGCCGGGTGATCGCGGCCGTCTCGGTGTCCGGGCCGCTGGAGCGGCTGACCCGCTCCCCCGGCCGGCTGCACGCCGGGCCGGTGGCCGCCGCCGCCGAGAAGATCTCCGAGGGGATGCGCCGCACCGCATCCTGACCCGGCGCACCGGACGACGGGAGAACCGAACAACCAGAACAACCCGGACAGACATTGGATAGTGCCAGTATCCAATCACCCGGCCTCGCTACCGTTGGCCTCCGGCGAAGGGGGTTCGACGGTGCAGATCTCCGAGCTCAGTGATCGGAGCGGTCTGACGATCCAGACGATCAAGTTCTACATCCGGGAGGGACTGCTCCCCAAGGGCTCGACCGTCAGCGCGACCCGCGCGGAGTACGACGGCCGCCATCTGGAGCGGCTGCGGCTGATCAACGCCCTGCGCGAGGTCGGGGACCTGCCCGTCGCGGCGATCCAGCAGATCATCGCGGCCGTCGAGGACGACCGGGTCAGCCTGCACGACCTGTTCGCCACCACCCGGCACGCGATCGGCCCGCACGTCGCCGCCCCGCACGACCCGCACTGGCGCGCCGCCCGCGAGGACGTGGACGCCCTCGTCCGCGAGCTCGGCTGGACGGTCGGCCCCGACGCCCCCGCCCGCGACCTGCTCGCGCACACGTTCACGGCGCTGCGCCGCCTCGGCTTCCCCATCACGCTCACGGACCTGCGCCCCTACGTCAACGCCGCGACCGAGGTCGCCGAGCACGAGATCGGCCGGGTCGGCGAGGGCGCGCCCCGCAGCCGGACGGTCCATTCGCTGCTCGTCTCCACCGTGCTCTACGAGCAGGTGCTCACCGCCCTGCACCGGCTGGCCCAGGAGGACGCCTCGGCCCGCCGCTTCGGCACCCGCTGAACCACCCCCCACCAGGCATTTCCCAGATTATCAGTCGGAATTGATTTTCCGTCCCGAAAATGGCGGGGGCACTTTCATCGCCTATTATGAATGGCGATGACCGCGACACGGCACTCGTCCTCCCCGCGCGGCAGGTGGGCCGACCGCCTGCTCGCCGAAGGCGACGACCCCGACCCCAGATTCACCCTCGCCAACGAGCGCACGTTCCTGGCCTGGATCCGCACGGCGCTGGCGCTGATCGCGGGCGGCGTCGGCGCGGCGCTCGCCGGCGACTTCCTCGAACCGGTGCTGCGGCACGGCCTCGCGATCGCGTTCGCCGGGACGGGCGCGCTCACCGCCGTGCTCGCGTTCCGCCGCTGGCTGCGCACCGAGCGCGCCCTGCGCCGCGACGAGACTCTGCCGCCGCCCGCGCTCGCCCCGGTCATGGCCTACGGCATCGCGATCGCCGCGATCGCCCTGCTGGTCGCGCTCCTGGTCACGCGGTGAAGCTCTGGGACCGGGGGGCGCAGCCGGAGCGGACGGCGCTGGCCTGGTCCCGCACCACCCTGTCCCTGACCGTCGCGGGCCTGCTGTGCGTGCGGCTCGCGCCCTCGGCCGCCGGGATGGCCGCCGCCGCGGCCGTCGTCTGCGGCAGCGCCGCGCTGCTGGTGCGGCGCACGCGGGCCGGGCTGCGGACGCGGGCGCACCGGCTGCCCGCGGGCGGCGGCGCGGCCGACCCCGGCTCCATCGTGCTCATGACGGGCCTGGCGCTGCTGCTGGCCCTGGCGGCGATCCTCTTCGCCTTCGGCTGATCCGCTGAGCCATGCGCCGTCCGCATGGCAGGCGTGCGAACCCTTCGCTGGTGTCATCGCATAAAGGCGCCTAGCGTCGATCGCGCCATGACAAGAATCGCTTTTCTCGGACTGGGGCGCATGGGCGTCCCCATGGCCGCGCGGCTGCTCGCCGCCGGCCACGACCTGGCCGTCTGGAACCGGACGCCCGCCCGCGCGGCGCCGCTCGCGGGGGCCGGCGCCACCGCGGCGGCCACGCCCGCCGAGGCCGCCGCCGGCCGCGACCTGGTGATCACGATGCTCACCGACGCGGACGCGGTGGAGGCCGCCCTGTTCGGTCCCGCCGGGGCGGTCGCCGCGCTGGCGCCGGGCGCGGTGATCGCCGACATGTCGACGATCGGGCCGGACGCCGTCCGCCGCGTCCGGGACCGGCTGCCCGCCGGGATCGGCTTCGTGGACGCGCCCGTCTCCGGGAGCGTCCCGCAGGCGGAGGCGGGCGAGCTGGTGATCCTCGCGGGCGCCGCGGAGAACGACCTCGCCCGCTGCACGGCCGCGTTCGAGGCGCTCGGGCACGTCCGGCACGCCGGGCCGCCCGGCGCGGGCGCCGCGCTCAAGCTGGTGGTGAACGGCGCGCTCGTCGCGGGCTTCGCCACACTGGGCGAGGCCCTCGCCGTCGCCGACCGGCTCGGTGTCGACACCGGCCTGGCCCTGGAGCTCCTGTCCCGCGTCAGCCCGCAGGCACGCCGCCTGCTGGACGGCGAGGGCCCGCCCCGCTTCACCCTCGCGCTCGCCGCCAAGGACCTCGGCCTCGCACTCGACGGCGCCGCGCAGGGCGGCGTCCTGTCCGCCGTCCAGGCGCACGCGCGGGCCGCGCTCGGCGACGGGCTCGGCGGCCGCGACCTCACCTCACTCACCGACCACATCAGGAGAAACGCACAGATGCGCGTCACGCTCGGCAACCCGGACACCGTTCCCGCGCCGCCGAACCCCGCCTACTCCCACACCGCGTACGTCACCCAGGGGCCGATACTCTACGTGTCGGGGCAGATCGCCATGGACGAGGACGGCAAGGTGGACGCCCCCGGCGACATGACCCGCCAGTGCGAGGTGATCTTCTCGCTGCTCGGCCGCATCCTCACCGCGCACGGCGCGGGCTTCGACGACGTCGTCAACATCCGCACGTTCCTCACCGACATGGATCTGCGCGCGGAGTACGCGGCGGTCCGCTACCGGCACATCACCGGCACCCCGCCGACCAGCACGACCGTGGAGGTGCCGCGCCTCTTCCACCCGGACGCGCTGATCGAGATCGAGCTCGTCGCCGCGGTCCCCTGACGCCTCCGGAGCAAGGGGCTAAGGGCGCAGGTCCCCGGCCACGTCACGCAGGTCCGCCAGGAACGCCGTGACGGCCGGGGACCGCCGCGCGTGCCGCCCCACCGCCGCGTAGACGGTGCGGCGCGGCCCCCGGCCGGACGCCACGGCGCGCAGCACCACCCCGTCCCGCACCACGGCCGAGGCCGCCAGCGCGGGCACGAGCGTCACGCCGAACCCCTCCGCGACCAGGCCCAGCTTGGAGATCCACTCGGCGACCCGGATCGGGGTCTCCGGGACGAACCCGGCGGCCTCGCAGCGGGCGCGCAGCGCGGCGATCGCCTCGGGGTCGTCGGCGACGATCCACGGCTCGGCGGCCAGCTCGTCCAGCGGGACGCGGTCGCGCGCGGCGAGCCGGTGCCCGCTCGGCAGCGCGACGAGCAGCGCGTCGTCCAGCAGCGGCACGAGGTGGTCGGCGTCGAGCGACGGGTGCTTGTGCGTGCTGACCAGCACGATGTCGAGGTCTCCCGCGTCCAGCATCGGCAGCAGCCGCTCGGTCGTCCCCTCCCGCAGCACCGGCCGCACGCCCGGATGCCGGGCCCGGAACCGGGCGAGGGCGCGCGGCACGAGCACGGCGTTGGCCGTGGGGAAGGCGCCGAGGCGCAGCGTCCCGGTGTCGAGGCGGCGCAGCCCGTCGAGCGCGCGGGCGGTGGCGGCGAGCCGGTCGAGCAGCGCCCGCGCGTGCGGCAGCAGGTGCTCCCCGGCGGGGGTCGGCCGGACGCCCCGCGCGCCGCGCGCGAACAGCTCCACCCCGCAGACGTCCTCCAGCGCGGCGACCTGCCGGGACACCGCCGACTGGGTGTAGCCCTCGGCGGCCGCGGCGGCGGTGAAGGAGCCGAGGTCGGCGACGGCGACGAACGTCCGCAGCAGGACGGGATCGAGGGCTTCGGCGCGCACCCGTGCAGGATACGAGCAGCCGGGGAGCGCGGGCTGATCACCGGCTTGGTACCCTTTTGCCTCTCACCCTCCGTCATCACCGCAGGTCCCGCCGAGGTCGCCCATGTCCGAGAGCCGTCCGTTCGTCAGTCTGGCGACCGACTTCGGCGCCGCCTACACGTCCATCTGCGCCGGCGTGGTCTACACGATCGCGCCCGAGGCCACCGTGCTCGTGCTGAGCGACGAGATCACGCCGTTCGACGTCCGCGAGGGCGCGATGCTGCTGCGCCAGGCGCTCCCGTACCTGCCCGTCGGCGTCCACACCGGGATCGTCGACCCCGGCGTCGGGACGCCGCGCCGCCCCGTCGCGGTCGAGACCGGGCGCGGGGACGTGCTCATCGGCCCCGACAACGGGCTGCTCGTCCCCGCCGCCGAGGTCCTGGGCGGGGTCGTCCGGGCGCACGCCCTGGAGAATCCCGCGTACCGGCTGCCGGAGGTGTCGACCTCCTTCCACGGCCGCGACATCTTCTCCCCCGCCGCCGCGCACGTCGCGAACGGCGTCGCCGTCGCCGACCTCGGTCCGGCGGTCGAACCGCTGCCGCTGGACGTCCCGCCCCCGGTGGCGGGCGACGGCGGCCTCACCGTTCCCGTGCTCTACACCGACCGCTTCGGCAGCCTCGTCCTCGGCGCCGAACCCGGCGATCTGACCGCCGCGTTCGGCGAACTGCCGCCCGGGACTCCGCTGGACGTCGCTTGGACCGTTCCGGCCCCGGGCTCGGCCCGCGTGGCCTTCGCGGAGACCTTCGGCGCGGTCGCGCCCGGCGAGCCGCTGCTGTGGACGGACTCGTCCGGCTGGCTCGGCCTCGCCGTCAACCAGGGATCGGCCACCGATGCCCTCGGCCTCAAGGGTGTGCGGTCCCTCACGCTGCGCCCGGCCACTCCCCGTTCTGCCTGATAACAAAACGACCGCTGGAGGCCCCCAATGCACCGCCGCCCCCTGGCGGCCGTCCTCACCGGACTGGCCGCGCTGACCCTCGCCGTCACCGCCTGCGCCCCGCAGGAGGACGACACCGCCGCCGCCTCCAAGAGCCCCGCGTCCTGCACGAAGGACAAGCTCGCCCTGAAGACGCCCGGCAAGCTGACGGTCGCCACCGACAAGCCCGCGTTCGAGCCGTGGTTCAAGGACGACGACCCGAAGAACGGGCAGGGCTTCGAGAGCGCCGTCGCCTACGCGGTCGCCGGCAAGCTGGGCTTCACCAAGGACGAGGTGGCCTGGACGGTCGAGTCGTTCGAGTCGTCCTACGCGCCCGGCACGAAGAAGTTCGACTTCGACATCAACCAGATCTCCGTCACCCCCGCCCGCGAGAAGGCCGTGACGTTCAGCGACGGCTACTACGAGGTCCAGCAGGGCGTGGTCGCGCTGGAGGGCACCAAGTTCGCGGACGCGTCGAGCATCGCCGAGCTGAAGGGCGCGAAGATCGCCGTGCAGGTCGGCACGACCTCCTACCAGGCGGTCAAGAACCAGCTCAAGCCGGACGCCGAGCCGAAGGTGTTCAACAACCAGATCGACGCCGTCAACGCGCTGAAGAACAAGCAGGCGGACGTGCTGCTGGTCGACCTGCCGACCGCGTTCTACGTGACCGCCGCCCAGGTCGAGGGCTCCAAGATCGTCGGGCAGCTGCCGCAGACGCAGGGCGGCGAGACCGAGCACTTCGGGCTGCTGCTGGAGAAGGGCAACCCGCTGGTCGGCTGCCTCGACCAGGCGATCGGGGAGCTGAAGTCGTCCGGTGAGCTGGCGAAGATCGAGGAGCGGTGGCTGACGTCGTCGGCGGGCGCTCCCGTGCTGAAGTGACCGCGTCCGGGACGAGCGCGCCCGGCGACGGCGCCTGGGTCAAGAGCGCACGGCAGCTCGACCGGGAGCGCCAGCGCCGCCGCGCCGGCGCCCGGTCGGCGTCCCTCGCCACGGCGTCGACCGTGCTGTTCGCGGTCATCGTCGTGGCGGTCGTGGTGTCCTCGCCCGGCTGGCCCCGGGTGCAGGAGACGTTCTTCTCCTGGGGCGAGTTCACCGACGCGTTCCCCGACGTGCTGCGCGGCTTCTGGCTGAACGTCCGGATCTTCCTGATCGCCGAGCCGGTGATCCTGGCCGTCGGGCTGCTGGTGGCGCTCGCGCGGGGGCTGCGCAGCCCGCTGTTCTTCCCGCTGCGGGCGCTCGCCGTCGCCTACACCGACGTGTTCCGGGGCATCCCGACGATCCTGCTGGTGTACCTGGTCGGGTTCGGGCTGCCCGCGCTGCGGCTGCAGGGCATTCCCGACAATCCGGCCGTGCTGGGCGGGTTCGCGCTGGTGCTGTCCTACGGCGCGTACGTCGCGGAGGTGTTCCGCGCCGGGATCGACTCGATCCATCCGAGCCAGCGCGCCGCCGCGCGGTCGCTCGGCCTCAGCCGCACGCAGAGCCTCCGGTTCGTGGTGCTGCCGCAGGCGGTGCGCCGGGTCGTGCCGCCCCTGCTGAACGACTTCGCCTCGCTGCAGAAGGACACCGCGCTCGTCGCCGTCCTCGGTCCGCTGGAGGCGCTCCGGCAGGCGCAGATCCACTCGGCCGACACCTTCAACTACACGCCGTTCCTGGCCTCGGCGGTGCTGTTCATCGCGCTGACGGTGCCGATGGCGAGGTTCACCGACCATCTCGCGGCGCGCGCGGAGCGGCGCCGCGCCCCCGGAGGCGGCACATGAGCGAACCGCTGCTGCGCGTCGAGGGCGTGTGGAAGACCTACCACGCGCATCCGGTGCTGCGCGGCGTCGACCTGGACGTCGCGCCGCACGAGGTCGTCTGCCTGATCGGCGCGTCCGGCTCGGGCAAGTCGACGCTGCTGCGCTGCGTCAACGTGCTGGAGACCGTCGACGACGGGGCGATCTTCCTGGACGGCGACGACATCACCGACCCGGACGCCGACCCCGACGACGTCCGCAAGCGCATCGGGATGGTGTTCCAGTCCTACAACCTGTTCCCGCACATGTCGGTGCTGGACAACATCACCCTCGCGCCGGTGCGCGTGCACAAGCGGCGGCGCGCCGAGGCCGAGAAGGACGCCCGGGAGCTGCTGGAGCGGTTCGGGCTCGCCGACAAGGCCGCCGAGTACCCCGACCGGCTCTCCGGCGGGCAGCAGCAGCGCGTCGCGATCGTCCGGGCGATGGCGGGGCGGCCCAGCCTGCTGCTGCTGGACGAGGTGACGTCCGCGCTCGACCCCGAGCTGGTCACCGAGGTGATGGACATCATCCGGGAGCTGAAGGACTCCGGCATGACGATGGTCCTGGCGACGCACGAGATGGGCTTCGCCCGCGACATCGCCGACACCGTGTGCTTCCTGCACGACGGCGTGCTGCTGGAGCGCGGGCCCGCCGAGCAGATCTTCACCGAGCCCGCCGAGCCGCGGACTCGCGAGTTCCTGCGCCGGGTCCTGGAGTCCCGGAGGCTGTAGGAGACTGATCGGCGTGGCAGATCTCGATGTGGTGGCGTGGGTGCAGGTGGCGGACGGCCGGATGCTCGCGGTCCGGTCGCGGGGCCGCGACCTGCTCTACCTTCCGGGCGGCAAGCGCGAGCCGGGCGAGGACGACTGGTCGGCCCTGTCCCGCGAGGTCCGGGAGGAGCTCGCGCTGGAGCTGGACCGGGCGTCCTTCCGGGAACTGGGCGTCATCCGCGCGCCCGCCCACGACCAGCCCGACTTCGCCCACGTGCGGATGGCCTGCTTCACCGCCGCGTACCGGGGCGCGATGACCGCGGCCGGCGAGGTGGACGAGTACGTCTACGTGGGGCGCGGCGAGCGGCACCTGCTCGCCCCGGCGGCGCGGGCCGCGCTCGACCTGGCCGGGGAGCACGGCCTCCTGAACTGACCGGTCCGGGGTTCACCTCGCCAGGGCCACGCCGGCGCCGATCCCGAGCGCCAGCGAGAGCAGCGCGGCGGCGACGGCGACCGCCGTGGCGCCCCGCGCCGGACGGGACGTCCCGTCCGGCCGCCGGAACGCCGGGACGATCCAGCGCAGGTAGTAGAAGACGCTCGCGACCGTGTTGACGGCGGCGACGACGGCGAGCCACAGGTAGCGGCCGTCCAGGGCCGCGCCGAACATCAGGACCTTCCCGACGAACACGGCGGTCGGCGGGGTGCCGATGAAGCCGAGCAGGCAGATCACCAGCGACAGGCCGAGCACCGGTGAGCGGCGCATCAGCCCCGCGTATCCGGCGAGGTCGTCGCGTCCGGCCGCGAGGACCACCGCGAACGCGCCCGCGTTGGTCACCGCGTAGGCGGCGACGTAGTACAGCAGCGCGGGCTCGGCCAGGTCGGCGCGTCCCGCCATCGCGACGGGGACGAGCAGGTAGCCCGCCTGGCTGACGGTCGAGTAGGCCAGCAGCCGCCGCACGTTGTCCTGCCCGAACGCGGCGAGGTTGCCGAGCGTCATGGTGGCCGCCGCGACGACGGCGACGAGCGTGGGCCACCCTGCCGCGCCGGGCGGGAGGGCCTCGGCGCCGAACCGGTAGAGGGCGGCGAACGCGCCGATCTTCGGGACGGTCGTGACGAACGCGGCGACGGCCGGCGGCGCGCCCTCGGTGACGTCCGGGACCCAGAAGTGCCCGGGGACCGCGCCCGCCTTGAACAGCAGCCCGGCGAGCAGCGCGACGACACCGGCGGCGACCGCCGCCGAGGGGGCGTCGGCGAGGCCCGCGCGCAGCGCCGCGTAGGAGGTGCCGCGCCCCACCCCGGACAGCACCGTCACCCCGGCGAGCATGAACACGCCGAGCAGCGCCCCCATCAGGTAGTACTTCAGCGCGGCCTCGGTGCCCGGCGCGTCCTTGCCGAACCCGGCGAGGGCGTAGGCGGGGATGCTCGCCAGCAGGTAGGCGGCGACCAGCACCAGCAGGTCGGACGAGGCCCCCAGCACGATCGCCCCGAGCGCCGACAGCAGGATCAGGACGTAGTGCTCGCTCTCCCGCGGATGGCCGCGCACCGGCCCGGCGGCGAGGGCCAGCACGGCGAGCGTCGCGGCCATCACGGCGATCCGGGTGACGTGCGTGATCGGGTCGACCTCGAACGCGTCGAACACCGCCAGGTCGGCGCGGGTCGCCGCCACCCCGGCGGCGACGAGCCCGGCGGCGAGCCCGGCCGCGCAGATCACCGCGACCCGCCACTGCCGGGTCCGCGGCAGGAACAGCCCGTTGACCAGGCCGAGGACGGCGGCGAGCAGGACGCACAGCTCGGGGGCGAGGTCGGCGGGGTTCTCGTTCATCACCGTGCCGCGTCACCGTCCCACGAGCCCGACGACGGCGGCCGAGACGGGCTCGATCGTGTCGAGCAGGCCGCGCGGCACCACGCCGATGAGCAGCGACAGGAGCAGCAGCGGGGCGAGCGCGGCGAGCTCGGGCCGGCGCACGTCGGTGACCCGGCCGGTCAACTCGCCGGGCGGCCCGAGCACGGCCCGGTGCAGGACGCGCAGGAACAGCCCGGCCGTGATCAGGATGCCGAGGACGGCGAGCGCGCCGGCCGCGGCGGCTGCGGCGGTGCCGCTCCCGATCGTCCCGGCGAAGATCTGGAACTCGGCGATGAACCCGGACAGGCCGGGCAGCCCGAGCGAGGCGAACGCGGCCACCGCGAACAGCCACGCGAACACCGGCGCGTTCCGCGCGATCCCGCCGAACCGGCCGATGTCGTAGCTGTCGGCGCGGTCGTGCAGGACCCCGGCCAGCAGGAACAGCGCGCCGGTGACGAGCCCGTGGCTGACCATCTGCGTCACCGCGCCGGTCACCGCGAGGCGCCGCGCGTCCGCGTCGCCGGACGCGTACCCGGCCGCACCCAGCGCGAGGACGATGTAACCCATGTGGTTCACGGACGTGTAGGCGATGAGCCGCTTGACGTTGTCCTGCGCGAGGGCGACCAGTGCCCCGTACAGGACGCTGACCAGCCCGACGATCAGGAAGGCGAGCGCGTAGCGGCGCCAGGCGTCCGGCAGCATCGGCATCGCGATCCGGACGAGCCCGTAGGTGCCCATCTTCAGCATCACCCCGGCGAGGATCGCCGACCCGGCGGCGGGCGCGTCGGTGTGCGCGGGCGGCAGCCAGGTGTGGAACGGGACGACCGGCGTCTTGATGCCGAGCCCGATCGCCACGGCGAGCAGCGTCAACCCGGCGAGCCCGCCGTGCAGCGGCGGGTTCCGGGTCAGCTCGACCATGTCGAAGGTGTTGGGGTCGGCGCCGAGGTAGAGGCCGATGAAGCCGAGCAGCAGGACCAGCGACCCGAGGAAGGTGTAGAGGAAGAACTTCAGCGCCGACCGCGACCTGTCGCCGTGCCCCCAGAGCAGGATCACGAAGTACATGCCGACGATCGACAGGTCGAAGAAGACGAAGAACAGCAGGAGGTCGAGGGCCGCGAACAGGCCGAGGCACACCGTCTCCAGGAAGAGGAACAGCATCGCGAACGCCCGCACCCGGTGCGTGTGCCGCAGCGAGTACACCGCGCAGGCCGCGAACAGCACGGCGGTGAGGGCGAGCAGCGGCAGCGACAGGCCGTCCACGCCGACGTGGTAGCCGGCCCCGACGGACGGGATCCACCGCACGTCGGTCTCGTACGAGAGCCCGCCGCCCGTGCCGTGCGCGACCCACATCCAGCCGACGAGCGCGACCTCCGCGAGGCTGACGGCGGTCCACGTCCACGGCACCGCGCGGCGCGGGACGGCCGGCAGCACGGCCGCGACCAGGACGGGCAGGAAGATCACCAGTGTCAGCATCGGCTCACCCGGCCAGGACGGCGACGACGACGAGCACCGCGAGCACCACCGCGGCCTGGGCGTAGTACAGGTGCACCTGCCCGGTCTGCGGGCGGCGGGCCAGCGCGGCGAGGGCGCGGGCGGCGCGCACCACCAGGGCGGTCACACCGTCCACGCGGATCTCGACCCGGCGCCCGGCCAGGCCCGCCGCCCACCGGCCGCCGCGCGCGGCGCCCCGGACGGCGCCGTCCACGACCCGGTCGTCGAACCGGGCCAGCGCCCGCGCGGCCGCGAATGCCGGACGCACGACGACCGCCCCCGCGGCCCGCTCCAGGTAGAGCCATTCCACCGCCCATCCGGGCGCCGGAACCCGCCGGGCGGCCCCGACCGCGCCGACCGTGAGCACCGCCAGGGCGCCGGACAGGACGAGCACCTCCAGGTCGGGGCCGCCCTCGTGCGGCATGCCGAGCATGCGTCGCCAGGCGTCCGCCACCGCGGGCACCCCCAGTACGCCGAGCACCGCCGCCGCGAAGGCCAGCACGACCAGCGGAGCCTGCCCGAGGACCGGCACCCGGATCCCCGCCCCCACGACAGGACGGAACACCGCGAACAGCGCCTTCGCCGGGTAGGCCGACGACAGCACCGACGCCGCGAGCCCCACCGCGAGCAGCCCGGCGGGCAGGCCGCGCAGCACCTCGTCCTTGGTCACCCACAGCGACAGCGGCGGGACGCCCGCCAGCGCCAGCGCCCCCACGCCGAACGCGGCGCCGACGAGCCGGTGCCGCCGGGCCGCACCGCGCAGTTCGTCCAAGCGCTCGGTCCCGAGGGCGGTCAGCCAGACGCCCGCGCAGAGGAACAGCAGGCTCTTCACCGCCGCGTGCGCGACGAGCTGGGCCGTCGCCCCGCCCACCGAACCCGCTCCGGCGCCCAGCACCATGAAGCCGATCTGCGCGCACGTGGACGCGGCGAGGAGCTGCTTGAGGTCCCGCTGGGCCAGCGCGACGGCGCCCAGCAGCAGGGCGGTCACCGCACCCGCCCACGACACGAGCGCGTCCGCCCAGCCGGTCGCGGCCAGCAGCGGATGGACGCGCATCAGCAGGTACGCCCCGGCGGCGACCATCGTGGCCGAATGCAGCAGCGCCGACACCGGGCTCGGGCCCGCCATGGCCCGCGCCAGCCAGAACGAGAACGGCAGCTGCGCCGACTTGCCCAGCGCGGACACCACGATCCCCGCCGCGACCAGGTCCCGCCAGGGGGCGTCCGCCTGCGCGAGCGCGTCCAGCCGCAGCGAATGGGCGCCCGCGACCGCGAAACCCGCCGCCGCGTACAGGCCCAGGTCGGCGGCCCGGGTCGTCAGGAACGCCACGTCCGCCGACCGGACCCGCTCGGCGTCCGGCCACACGTAGCCGATGAGCGCGTACGACATCGCGCCCATGACCTCCCAGCCCATCAGCAGCATGAGCAGGTCCGTGGCGGTGACCGTGACCGCCATCGCCGCCGCGAACAGCAGCATCAGCGCGTGGAAGCGGACCCCGTACCGCTCCCCCGCCGCGAACACCAGCACCGCGACCAGGACGACCGCCAGGGTCACCAGCAGCACGGCGGACAACCCGTCCACCGCCAGCCCGCCCAACCGTACGGCCGTCATCCCTGCCCCCTGTGGGGGGCGACCCCCCACAC
>NZ_VCKZ01000501.1 GCF_005889745.1 Actinomadura geliboluensis | reverse complement strand
CCCACACCGTCACCGACCAACTCGACGGCGCCACCTACACCTGGACCAAGTCCAACTACGTGCGGCTCGACCCGCGCGAGAAGCCCGCACACATCCTCACGTTCCAGCGGAACGGCGGACGTGTGCGGGCCAGTGGGAGCCGGTCGGACGGGAGCATGGCCGGGGCGGACGGGACGACCGCGAGGTCGCGCCGGAGTTCGCCGCGGCCCGAATCGTCCCGGCCGTCCCGGAGCCGGCGCCGGACGGGCGGCAGCTGAGCCGTCAGGCCGGCCCGGCGCCGCCGAGCAGGCGGTCCTCGATGGAGCGGCAGCCGGTGAACACCGAGCCGAGCCCCTCCCGGTCGATGATCTCGCGGAGCCGGGCCGGCAGCGCGGGCAGCGCCAGGCAGCCGCCCTCGGCGGCGACGCGCCAGCGGATGCCGAGCAGGATCGGCAGCGGGTCGCAGCGGATGCCGAGGCGCTCGTGCATCCGCACCATGAGGTGCCGCAGGTTGCCCTCGACCAGCGTCGTCAGCGTCTCCCCGAGCCGGGGCACCGTCACCTCGTCCAGCACGCCGGACAGGTGGACGACCGTGTGGTCGCCGTCCCCGGCCTCCGTCGTGGTGATCATCAGCTCGGACGGCGCGGGCGGCGTCGGCGTCAGCCCGGCGTCCCCCGGATGCAGCGCGCGGATGGCGTCGAGCACGTGCGTGGTGTCGACGTCGCCCGCCGGCGCGGGCGGGACGGGCGCGCCGGTCGCCGACGCGACGTCCGGGAACACCGGGACGAGCTGCGCCAGCCCGGTGAGGTGCAGCGCCCGCCGCACGTGCGATGACAGGGCGGGCACCACGGCCCGCAGCGGGCAGCCGAGCAGCTGCGCGCGCGTCTCGGCGCGGGCCAGCAGGACCAGCCCGGCCGCGTCCAGCAGCACGGTGTCGCCGAAGTCGACGACGACCCCCGTGCGCCGCCGCCCGTGCGCCCGGCCGCCGGCGGCCATGGACAGGGCCCTGCTCACCCCCTCCCGGACGCCCGCGTAGTTCTGCCAGCTGATCTGCGCGGGCAGGCTGAGCACGATGAACCCTCGCCGGGTGTCGATGCCCAGGCCCGGCACGGTCGTGTCCTTCATGCGTCACATCCCGATCGGGGTTCTGGCGGCCGCGGGCGCGGGCCGGTGCGGGGCGGTCAGGGAGGAGCCGGGCGGTCTGGACACCGTCCGGCCGTCCGGATAGGGCGGCCGGCCGCCCCGCACGACACCGGTCAGCCGGGACGCGGCGAGGCGTTCGATGGTCCCTTCCTCGGGCCGCACCCCGAGATGGGTGCAGCAGCACCACAGGTCGTCGACGCAGCGGCGCACGTTCTCAGCCGGGATGTCGGCGAAGCGAACGCGCAGCCGCGCCACGAGCGAATCGCGTGTCGGTACGACCGATGGCGACTTCTCCCAGCGCTCCACTGTCCCTCCGATCGCTTTGGACGGAAAACCGTCCGAACGGATCAGAACCCGCCGGTGGGGGCGGGTTCTGAGCTTGGAAACGACCTACCCGGGGCCTGCGACAGAAAAAGCGACGAACCTAAAAACACGGACATGACACAACCGTCGCGCGGCAAGTGTTCGACAGCCGGGCGATCCGCCCCGAACGGCGCCTCCGCGCGTCCGGCGGACGGGCCGGCGGGCAACCGAAACCGCCGCATCGGTCACGCTCCGTACGGAATCTTTTACGGATGGTTGCCTGTCCTGAACGTCCCCCGCGCCGGTGGCGGGCATTGCTGATCTAGATGTCTCCAACACACCTGGGGTGACCCATGCACGGCCAGCCGAACGATTCCGCCCGCAGCACGTCCGACCAGGTCCCCGCCCCAGAGCTGGACACGGGACCCGGCGCGGGCGGCGGCCCGCGCACCGCCGGAGAGGCCGGCCGCGCCCGGCCGGCCGGCGGGATCGCGGGGGGATCGGCGCCGGCCTCGGGGGCGGTCCCCGACCCGTTCGACGAGAGCACGCCGCGCACGCCCCACTGGTTCAAGACGGCGGTGTTCTACGAGGTGTCGGTGCGGGGATTCGCCGATTCAAACAATGACGGCTACGGCGATCTGCGCGGCCTGATCTCCAAACTCGACCATCTGCAATGGCTCGGCATCGACTGCCTGTGGCTGCTGCCGATCTACCAGTCACCGCTCAAGGACGGCGGCTACGACATCGCGAACTACACCAGCATCCTGCCGGACTTCGGGGAACTCGGCGATTTCGTCGAACTCATCGAGCAGGCCCATGCGCGCGGTATCCGGGTGATCGCGGACCTGGTGATGAACCACACCTCCGACCAGCACCCCTGGTTCCAGGCGTCCCGCACCGACCCCGACGGCCCGTTCGGGGACTTCTACATGTGGGCCGACGACGACACCGGCTACCCCGACGCCCGCATCATCTTCGTCGACACCGAGTCCTCCAACTGGACCTACGACCCCGTCCGCGGCCAGTACTACTGGCACCGCTTCTTCTCCCACCAGCCCGACCTCAACTACGACAACCCCGACGTCCAGGACGCCATGCTGGAGAACCTGCGCTTCTGGCTCGACCTGGGCATCGACGGGTTCCGCCTGGACGCCGTCCCCTACCTGTACGCCCGCGAAGGCACCAACTGCGAGAACCTCCCCGAAACCCACGCCTACCTCAAACGCGTCCGCGCCGAAGTCGACCGCCTCTACCCCGACCGCGTCCTGCTCGCCGAGGCCAACCAATGGCCCGCCGACGTCGTGGAGTACTTCGGCGACCCCGCCGCCGGCGGCGACGAATGCCACATGGCCTTCCACTTCCCCGTCATGCCCCGCATCTTCATGGCCGTCCGCCGCGAGCAGCGCTACCCCATCTCCGAGATCATGGCCCAGACCCCCAAAATCCCCGAATCCTGCCAATGGGGAATCTTCCTGCGCAACCACGACGAACTCACCCTGGAGATGGTCACCGACGAAGAACGCGACTACATGTACACCGAATACGCCAAAGACCCCCGCATGAAAGCCAACATCGGCATCCGCCGCCGCCTGGCCCCCCTCCTGGACAACGACCGCAACCAACTCGAACTCTTCACCGCCCTGCTGCTCTCCCTCCCCGGCTCCCCCGTCCTGTACTACGGCGACGAGATCGGCATGGGCGACAACATCTGGCTCGGCGACCGCGACGCCGTCCGCACCCCCATGCAATGGACCCCCGACCGCAACGCCGGCTTCTCCCACTGCGACCCCGCCCGCCTCTACCTGCCCGTCATCATGGACCCCATCTACGGCTACCAGGCCGTCAACGTCGAAGCACAGGCCAACAACCCCGGCTCCCTGCTGCACTGGACCCGCAAAATGATCGAGATCCGGCAGCGCCACCCCGTCTTCGGCGTCGGCTCCTACGTCGAACTCTCCGCCTCCAACCCCTCCGTCCTCGCCTTCACCCGCGAGATCACCGAGGACGAGAGCCCGTGGGGCGAGATGGACACGGTCCTGTGCGTCAGCAACCTGTCCCGCTTCCCGCAGCCGGTCGAACTGGACATGCGGCGCTTCGAGGGCTACTCCCCCGTCGAGTGCATGGGCGGCGTCCAGTTCCCCGCCATCGGGGAGCTCCCGTACCTGCTGACGCTCCCCGGGCACGGCTTCTACTGGTTCCAGCTGCTCCCGCCGGACGACGCCGGCCAGGACCGGATCGTGGGCGCGGGAAGGACCGTCTGACATGCTGCCACCCCGAGCGGAGCTGACCCGGGACCTCGCGGACTGGCTGCCCAGGCAGCGCTGGTTCGGCGGCAAGGACGGCCCCATCGACGAGCTGTCCATCGGCACCGCCACCGAACTGCGCACCGGCGACCCCGCCCTGCACCACCTCGTCCTCGACGTCCGCCAGAACGGCACCACCGACCACTACCAGCTCCTCCTCGGCGTCCGCCGCGAACTCCCCGACCGGCTCCGCCACGTGGAGATCGGACGGGACGCGGGCGGCGCGGGCGGCACGCGGGCGCGCACGTACGACGCCGCCCACGACCCGGACCTGACCCGGACGCTGCTGGCCGCGCTGGCGGACGGGGCGTCGATCGGGCCGCTGCGCTTCCACCACGCCGGCGGCGCCCGCATCCGGACGGACCTGGCGAGCCTGCCCATCACCGCCGAGCAGAGCAACACCTCGCTGCTGTTCGGGGACGCCTACATCTGCAAGCTGTTCCGCCGGCTCAGCCAGGGCGTGAACCTCGACCTGGAGGTCAACCTCGCGCTCACCCGCCAGGGCTGCGCGCACGTCCCGGCCGTGCACGGCTGGATCGAGCTGGACGCCGGCGAGCCCGGCGAGGAACCGGTCACGCTCGCGCTGCTGTCGGACTACCTGCACACCGGCGCGGACGGCTGGAGCCTGGCGATCGCGAGCGTCCGCGACTGGTTCGCCTACCCGCTGCCGTCCGGCGACGAGTGGGCGGAGCTGGACGCCGCCGTCGCGGGCGGCGACTTCGCGGCCGAGGCCGAGCGGCTCGGCGCCGCCACGGCGCAGGTGCACCGGGCGCTCGCCGACGCGTTCGGCGTGACGACCGTCCCGGCCGCCGAGGTACGCGCGCTGGCCGCCCGGATGAACGCCGAGCTGACCGCCACGTGCCGGGCGGTGCCCAACCTCGCGCCGCACGCCAAGGCGCTCACCGGGGCGTTCCTGGACCTGGCCGCGCGGGCGGCGCCGCTGGCCGTCCAGCGCGTGCACGGCGACTACCACCTCGGCCAGGTGCTGCGCACCGAGTCGGGCTGGGCGCTGCTGGACTTCGAGGGCGAGCCGGCCCGCACGCAGAGCGAGCGGCGGGCCCTCGCGCACCCGCTGCGCGACGTCGCCGGGATGCTGCGCTCCTTCGAGTACGCGGCGCGGTTCCTCATCACCAAGGCCGGCACGGTGCCGACCGAGTCGGGGCCGCACCTGGAGACCCGGGCGCACGCGTGGGCGGCGCGCAACCGCGCCGCGTTCTGCCGCGGCTACGCGGCGGCCGGCGGCGCCGACCCGGCCGCGCATTCGGTGCTGATGCACGCGTTCGAATTCGAGAAGGCCGTCTACGAGGTGCGCTATGAGGCGCGGAACCGGCCGGCCTGGCTGCCCGTTCCGCTGACCTCGCTCGCCCATCTGACCGCTTGATCAAAGACACTGAAGAACGCAGCTAATTCCGCGCCATGATCATGTAAAATCGGCCGGTTCGCTCAATTCCCCGGCGATCAACGGGTACCCGAACTCTCGGCAGGATGGTGATCACCTGCCGACGCGATACCCGGCAATGGGGAACGGAGAGAACAGCGATGTCCATCGCACGCCATTCACATCATGACGCGGCCGGAAGCGGAGCATTCGGCGGCCATACCGGCGGCACCCGGCCGGCGGCCGGCCGAAAACGGGGGACGCTCCGGGCGGCCGTCCTCGCGACGGTGACCGGAGCCGCGCTGGCGGTACCGCTGAGCGCGCCCGCGCCGGCGGCGATCAACCCGGCGGTGCTGCGGAGCCTGCACCTGGACTCCGCCACGCTGGCGAAGGTGAAGGCGTACGACCGGTACCGGACGCGCGTGGCGTCCCAGCGGTCCAAGGCCGGGAAGGCGCTCCGGTTCGCCCGCAAGCAGATCGGCAAGCCCTACCGGTGGGGCGCCGACGGGCCCGGCGGCTATGACTGCTCCGGTCTCGCGATGGCGGCGTGGCGCAAGGCGGGCGTGAAGATCCCGCGCGTCACCTACGCCCAGTACCGCCAGGTCGACCGCAAGGTGAAGTACGGCGACCTCGAGCCGGGCGACCTCGTCTTCTTCCACGGCCGCAGCCATGTCGGCCTCTTCGTCGGACGCGGCAGGTTCCTGCACGCGCCGCACTCCGGCGCGCGGGTCCGCATCGACAAGATCGGCAAGCGGCGCAAGGGGCAGTTCGCCGGCGCGGTCCGGCCGGGCGCCCCGGCCTACAAGGAGTTCCCGGCCTCGGTGCGGGAGCTGGTCGAGAAGATCGACCGGATGAGCGCGGAGAAGCGCGCGGATCAGCCGCCAGATAAGGGGCGGACCCCCCAAATTCCGCCACCATCCGACACAGTTCCTAATCTGTCTCTTATAGACATCTGACGCGTCCGACCCCGG
>NZ_VCKZ01000063.1 GCF_005889745.1 Actinomadura geliboluensis | reverse complement strand
GGGGCGGTGGAATCGGGGGGTGTGGAACCCCGGGAAGCGGCCGTCTGGTCCCAGTCCGCGGGCACCGTATCGGACGTCGCCGACTGCGCTTGCGGATCCGGCGCGGGCCTCTGCCTGGCCGGCGACGCCGCTTCGGCCTTGGCCCGGCGCAGTAGCCGTTGCCAGTGCGCCAGATCCTGCGGCCCCTGGTCGGGGCTCAGGCTCTCGTTTTCGCGTCCGCAGCGTTCCAGGCTCAGCACTATCACCGTGAGCATGTGCGCCGATGGCAGCCGCTCGCCGTTGACGACCTGACTCAGCATCGACCGTGACACGCTGGTGGGCAGGGTGGAACGGCCGTGCGCCAGAGGATAGATCTCTCCCAGCCTGGGTGCGATCTTGTTGACCGACGAGGACGGCGGGGACCCGCACCCGATGTAGAGGTCCTTGATCTCTCGGACGAACTCCTGGCATGCGGGACCGCCGCGGAGCTGAGAGGTCATCGGCACTGCTACTCCTCGCTGATCGCCCTGCACGGCTTCGGAGTCCTTGAGGTCCATGTCACCGTGATCGGCAGCCAGCAGCCTGAGCGCGCGTGCCGGCGCGCGTCCTATCGCCGCTGCCATGGTTGCTGAACGAGCTCGCGGCCACATCGCCGGCTGGATGCCGGCGGCCGCGCAATCCCCCATGCTCCGGGCCGGGAACATGGCCCATCCCCCAAGTCGGCGGTGGCCTCCCCGGGACAGGCATGTCAGCAGGAGTAGATGATCCTGACCGACGGCGTCAGGATGTCACGCGCTGGTGAGAGCTGTCTGCGTACTGCGACACTATTCCCACCCTCCCTCACACCAATGATCATTTACAGCGAATTGATCATTTGTACGAGTAGAGCCGACGTGCGATGGGGCGGAAGGGCCTGGACCGCCATGCCGTTCAACGCGTGGCGGTAGTACTCGCAGTCGCTGGCGCGGTCTGGGTACAGCACACCGGCGAGATGCTCCAGATACACCATGTCGGGCACGTCATGGCGCTGCGAGCGCAGCAGCGTGATCGGTCCGCTGAGCGCCACATGCCCGCTGGCGGCGAACGGGATGACCTGGATGGTGACGTTCGGCCGGTCGTTCACCTCCAGCAGATGCTCTAGTTGCCGGAACATGACGGCCTTGCCGCCCACGGACCTGCGCAGGGCGGCTTCGTCCAGGATCGCCCACAGTTGCGCGCCCTGCCCTTGTCCCAGGACCCGTTGCTGACGCTGCATCCGCAGCCGAACCCTCATCTCGTTCTCCGCCGGCGGAGCGTCAGGGTGCACCAGGTCGATGTGCGCGCGGGCGTAGGTGTCGGTTTGCAGCAGGTCGGGGACGCACACCACGGCGTAGCAGCGGATGACGTCCGCGGCCTGTTCGATCCCCAGATAGGGCAGGAACCACTCGGGGATGACCGGGCGATAGGCTTGCCACCAGCCACCTCGTTGGCCCTGCCGGGCCAATTCCAGCAGCGACACCCGCGTGGCGTGCTCATCAACCTGGTACAGGTCGCACAGGGCGATCACATCGTGAAGCCGTGACCGGATGATCCCGGCCTCCATCGCGTTCAGGCGCGCCTGCGAGCCCACCACCTGGGCGGCGACCACTTCGCTGATCTGCGAAGTCGCGCGCAGCCACCGCAGCCGGGCACCTAAGACAAGCCGTGGGATCGTCCCACCGGCGCTCTGATCGGCTCTCAACTCAGCGGCGAACCGGGCGGTGAGCCCCCCGCCCATCGCCATGCGCATGCCGCACTCCCTGTCACCCGCCGTTGCTCCGGCTCCTCTCATCATTCATCAACAAGGCCGGCCCGGCGCCCCTATAAGCCCTATCAGCTTCCCGGTGGGGCCACCACTGCCCCCACCCACACTCAGCAGTGCCCAGGCACAGGCGGCCTCATCTCCTCGTCACACCTGCCGCGTTCCTGGCAGGGCGCCTCCGCCGAGGCTGCCGTAATAGCGGATGAACGAGGTCCCCTTCCCCATCGCATCCGCTCCTTGCGCGAGCCTCGATCGTGTGCCGTGCGACCTGGGCCGACCCGGCCCGGGCGGAGAACACCGGCCAGGATGCAGGTAGCTCTCCCCTCCCCGGGGCGACACGGCGCCCTGCCGCATTCCCTGCCGCACGCACTGCTACCCGTGAAGGCACCTGCGGTGATCTCCAAGCGCGCGAGCGATGCTGCTGCCTCGCCCACCGACACGGCACACAGCACACGTGCGGTGACTCAGGGTTTTCGCGCCACGCCACAGAACTGATCGGTCTCGGCGGGTTCACCGAACGGTGTCGCCTCCGGCTTCCACCGCGTGCACGACACCACGCCGGGCGCGACCAGTTCAAGCCCTTGGAACAGGCTCTCGATCTGCTGTGGAGTGCGATGCACTCCTGGCGGCTTGCCGAACTGATTCCACTGCTCGATCGCCCGGACCATCTTCTGTCCGGTGACCTCGATGGTGGGGTGCGCGATGGCGAGGTAACTTCCCGAAACCAGCCGCCGCATCAGCCCGTCGATCACCTGGTGAGCGTCCTGGTCATCGGTGAGGTGCCACACCACTCCCAGCATCGTGACCGCCACCGGCTGGGACAGATCGAGGGTCTCCTCAGCCTCATCGATGATCATGTCGGGCTCGCGCATATCGGCGTCCAGGTAGGCGGTGGCGCCCTCCGGGGTGCTGCTGAGCAGCGCCCGCGCGTGCGTCAGTACCAAAGGATCGTTGTCGACGTACACGATCCGCGCATCCGGTCGGATCCGCTGAGCAACCTCGTGGGTGTTGTCGACCGTCGGCAGCCCGGTACCGATGTCCAGAAACTGGCGGACACCCTGCTCGACCAGGAAGCGCACCACACGCCGCAAAAACAGCCGGTCCGCGCGCGCCTGCTCGACGATATCCGGCAGAACGCCAGCTATTTGATCGCCTAGTTCACGATCGACGGCGTAGTTCTCCTTACCACCGAGCCAGTAGTCCCAGATTCGAGCCGAATGGGACACTGTGGTGTCGATCCCCGGCACCGACACAAGACGTGGCTCCTGCGGTTCCAGCGGTTCTTTCATGCCCTTCTCCTGCACGAGAGGCCCTCCATCACGGGAGCTTCCACAATAGACGACCCGCGAGTTCTGCTTTGGCCTGTTCAGGCCAGATACCAGCAGTGTTACTGCGACGCCACAGCAACATGAAATAGCACCAAACCCAGGGCCTGGCACCCGGTGACCACAAGAGATACAACCGCAGCATCACCCCCAGCCGCCTCCCCTCGCAGGCTCGTCACGAACGACGCGTTCGGCGCACCCGACGAACTCGACAGTGCTGGCGCAGGGGATGCAAGCCCATCCGATCCAGGCGACGTGCCCCCCGCCGCTCCCCCACCACGCGGGCAGGGTCAACTGTTCCGGCGCCACTCCAAGCCCGCGCCCGGGGATCACCGCACGTCAGTGACCATTGGCGGGCGCTCCTCCCAGGGCCGGTTACCGATCATGCCGGAAAGGCGTCCAGCGCGTTGTTCGGCGGCGAGCCAGCGTTGCCGGCGGGCGACATCCCGTCACGCGCCGGTACCGAGGAAGTGCCCCCACCTCGAGGTCGACACCGACCTGCCTGACCGCCGCGGGCAGATGCTCGGCCCGACATCGGCGCAGGAAAGGATCGCGCACGCCGCATGCGGGCTCCGCAATACGTCGGAGGCGCCGGCAACCTCCCCTTGGACGGGATTCGTCGCTTTCTGGGGCAAAGTGATTCAGGCGGACGTATCGCTCGATGAGCGTCCGACTGGGCGTGCGGCGCCCGAGAAGGGCGACACCATGACCGACAGAATCCGGAAATGCCGTTCATTTGTGGCAGGGTAGATGAAAGGGTGCTCCGCCGAGGAGATCAAAGCGGGGCAACCGCCAGGATCCGAGCGGCGGTGACGGCCCGCCACAGCCACCGGCGCCAGCCAAGCGCAGGGTCCAGCACCAACGGGTTCACCCCCTCCTCAACGCCCCCTCCTCAACGCCGGAACTCGCCGCTCACCCGAGACCTTCCCCCGGCGGGCAGCAGCAACGCTCCGGGCAACCAGCGCCAGCACCTAGCAAACAGCACTGTCCGATGGCGTCGACGCAGGTCACCGGGGTAGCGTGTTACCGTATGAACGCGGACCCGCCCCGCACTCGTGGATCAGCGGGTCTAGCTTGTCTCCCGGACTGAAAGCGGTCGAAGGCGAGAGGGTCCTCAGCAGCGACCGGGCTGGCTGAACCCGGCCCAGCCCGGAGTACTCCCCGATGTCTGCGCGGTCACAGCGTTCCCGTGCACCCGGACACGCGCTGGCGATGCTCGGCCCCGCAGCTCAAGAGCCCCCCGCGGTGGGCGTTAGCACCGGACCACGCACCGGGAGCCACGCACCGGGAGCCACGCACCGGACCCCGTCGGTGGCAGCGCCCAGACCACCCGATCGCCCCCGCCTCGCGTGCATCGCCTGCCGGGATACCACATGCATGCAGGGTCATCGGCGTTCCCGACAATCCGGGTCGTCGCCATCGCCGACAGCCACGGCCAGCGTCCGCGCACAAGCCTGAAGTAAAGCACCGGGCGCGGGGACAAACCGCCGCATTCATGCCCACGGTGCAGGCTGGCTAGGGGCCGACCCGGTGAAGCGGCGCGCCGCACCACCGCCCTACTGGCCAAACTCGTCCTGAGCCTGCACGATGACCTGCGGGGACACACATCGGTTCAGCCCCAGCGGAGACACAGGCCACTACGGGACCATCGTGGAGGAGCAGAGGATGCGCGGTCGGGGGTCGCGGCGCCGTCACCGTCAACGCTACAAGCGGCACCTGTGGAACCGGCACGCCGGCGCCATCGCCCGCATGCGCGGCCTGGCCAACAAAGACCTGGACAACCACGATCTATGCCGGGAACTGGCCCTGTGGGTGCGCGCCTACCGGCATGACCACGACGGGCAAGGCCCCTGCTGGTCCCTCATCGCCCTGCGCGCCCGACCTGATCTGTCGGACCCGAGACCAGACCCCGACCACCCGGCCCCCGCCGGGATGCTGCAGCGCGCCTACACCGAACGGCTCCTCACCGGCCTGAAGAGCCGCCGCTGGCTGCACCACGACCGCCGGCCAGGCTCGACCCGGCAGGGGCCCCGCCTGTACGAGGAAGGCACCCTCCCCAGTGAGCGGCACCGCACCCAGCAAGGCCCGCGCAACACCGCAGCCTAGCCGAGAACCAGAGATCCAGCTCTGGCCCCGGATCAAGCTGGAGTCACTGCTCACGCAGAGGCCGCAACTGGCAGCCAGCCACGGCCTTCACTGACGATGTACGGGATAGTGACGGGACCCTCGCCTTGGCCGTCCCCGTCCCGGGCTCCCGGCGAGGTGGATGAGCACGCCACGTGTTCGCGGGGCGGCGGGAGACAAGGGCGGCCTCCACTTCGGCGCGGTCGGGGCGGCTGAGCCACGGTCTGATCCAACACGATTCTCCGCCCCCCTGCCCGACCGTCTTCGCGTATCGCAGCATGGTCGTCTTGCGGCGGTCAGGGACTGGCCGTTTCGTCGACGGGGAAGGGTGCTTGAATCCTGTGGTGAAGGACGTGATGCATCACTGGCTCCCTGATCGCCACGTCAGCGTCGCGGCGACGCTGTCGCACGCAGACGAGCTGATCGGGCAGGTCGCCGACCTGCTATTCGACTATCAGACCCAGCCCGGTGGCGTCGTGGGCCTGGCGGAGGTGCCAGCGGGTCGGTTCAGCCGGTCCGTCGTCGAACGAGTGGCTCCGATTCCCCGCAAGGTCCCGCTGCTGGTGGCCGACGCGCTGGTGGCACTGCGGGCCGCCCTGGAGCACGTGCTGTTCGCGGAGGTCGAGTTCCTGGACGGCTCACCGTTGGAGGAGACGGCGGCCAAGTTCGTCGACATGCCCGCGTCGGACACCTACAAGAACTTCCAGGCCTGGAAGAAGAAGCGCGCGAAGAAGGGCCCGCTGTCATTGCGTGCTGATGGTGAGCTCGTGCGGCGGATCGACAGCCTGCAGCCCTTCCACCGTCGCAGCGACCCCCATATGCACCCACTGGCCAGGCTGGCCCTCCACACCAACCATACGAAGCACAGGACGCCGGCGATCACCGCCGTCCGCATAGCCGCTATGTACCAGGACGACCAGCCGCCTCGCTCGATCCGTGACCTTGCTCCGCGCCCCGAGGAGCCGCTGTGCGTGGGCGACGTCATCGCCCAGACCCCGCTGGGCACCCACGTCCCCATGACCTTGTTCACGACGGTCGGGATCAACCGCCCGGGCACGGACCGGTGGCCGGTGCTGATACAGGAGCTCGACGAGCTCTCCCACTGGGTCCGCACCCGGGCGGTACCGCGTCTGGTAACGGGTATGGAGCCGCCCGAGCCCGCACTCCCGACGCGCTACGAGATCGCCGTCGGGCACGAGAACGAGCGTCAGGCGATGGCGGCGGGATCGGCGACTTCGGCCGCAGAGCGCCACAACCAGCGCTTGAGTGCGGCGTCGGTCCGCGCCGATCTCGCCGACACGATCCGTCGAATGGACGGCTCTCCGAGCGCCCGTCAGATCGCCGCCTGGCTGGCCCAGCTGACCGATGAGGAGGTGCTCGACCGGATGGCCCGGCTGGAGGCGACCACCCATGACTCCGCCGTGATGCAGCGCAACTTCGAGGTCATGAAGGGCCTGCGCGACGAAGCCCAGAGGTTCGCTCGTGACGGCGGGCCGGCAGCGGGCGGCACTGGGTGAGCGCGGCCACGTCGACCACCGCCGCGGTCGATCGCGGTGGATCCTCCTCGATGTAGTCCGTCCAGCCGAGCCGGGCGGGCGCCGGGGGCTGTCGGCCGCTGACCCCTCGGCGGGAAGCGGTCATGAAACCGACACCGCAGATCTGGCACCGGCTGAGGGCGGGACGAAGTACACGCTCAAGGGCGCTGGAGCGGGCGGGAGCTGCCAAGCGGGTTCCCAGGATGGGGACTTGCCGCCCGCTCTTGGCCTGGACCTGGATGAGCACGCGCAGCGGTCGAGAGATGGTCGCGGGAGTGAGGCGGTCGGCTTGTGCCGAGGCATGGGGTCAGCCGCGGGGGCCGGGAAGCGGTCCGACGGTGAGGTTCTGACCTGCCATGTCGAGCGTGATGGTGCCGCCGCCTTGGCGGCGGAGCTGCCTCCAGGCGTGGTACCCGGTGAGGATGGCCTTCTCCCAGTCGGCGGCGCGGTGGGCCCCGACTTCCAGTTGCCCGACCATGGAGCTGATCGTGGCGAGGACCTCGTTGTCGATGTGCCGTTTGCCTTCCAAGAAGTTGTGACGGCTTGCGTAGGAGAACACCATCGTGGAGATGCCCTCTTCGATGGCGATCGCGCGGCCACCGTCCTCGGCCTCATCGATAGCGGGGTCGGACTTGCGCTTGCGTCTCATGAGCGATCTCATCACCGGCGACCAGCCGAGGACCGCGGCGTAGGAGAGGTGGAAGACGTCGTGCATGCGGTAGTCGTCGTCGACGTGTGAGGCGTTGGTGAGGGGGTCTCCGACCCCCTGCCCATTCCAGGTGAGTACCGACTTCGGGCTCCCGTCGACGTCGGTGACGCGAAGGAGGAACTCCGCGTTCCGCGGGAGCCGTTCCCCGTCCGGGAACTTCTCGTCGAAGGGGATGTCCTCGGCGGCGGTGGGCCTCCACCGGTCTGCGATCTTGTGCAGGTTGGCGGCCGCGACATCGTTCAGCTCCAGGCCGGCCCCGTCGGCCACCATCGCCAGGTACCACAAGGCGTCACCGAGCTCTTCGCGCAAATGGGCCTTGAACGAGGGGTTGGCCGCACCGTCGCGCAACTGCTTCTTGTAGGCGGTGGCGATGGCCCCGACCTCGCCGACCAGGCCGAGCAGCGGGACGGAGAGGGGGTCTCCGTCGGTGTCGGCCTGGAGGGTCTTGCGGGCGGTGCGCTGGTAGGTGTTGAGTTCCACGGTCACTCCATGTGATGGATTTTCCGGCAGTTGTTGCCGGGTAATCAGGAGTGTGCCATGATCGGACAGTGATTGCTGGAGAATCCGACAATGCGACTGGGGGTGGGATGGCGACTCCCGGAGTGACCAAGCAGGACATCGTGAAGATCACCATCGAGCTGCTGGCGGCCGAGCAGGACAGGGACCCGGAGGACCTGTTCGCGGAGCTGCAAGCCGCCGGTCTGGACTTGCCGATCGACTCGCTGCTGATCACGGAGGTTCTGGCACGGGTCGAGAGCCACTGTGGCGGGGTCCGGATCGGTGCCGATAATGCGGCGGCGTGGTCCCTGCGGTCCGTGCACACCTTCGCCGACACCGTCTTGGCCGCCGTCGTGGCAGCCCAGAACATGCACAAGCAGGAGGCCTGATGAACGCGTCCGAGGAGAGCAACTCCACGGCCGACGAAGCCTGGGACCCGGACTGGCAGCTGGTGGGACTGCGGTTGCGTACGGCCCGCGAGTACCTGAACTTCGCCCAGCAGTACGTCTCCGACGCCACGGGCATCCCCAGGACCGCCATCAGCGAGATCGAGCGGGGCGCTCGCAAGGTCGACAGCCTTGAGCTGCGGAAGCTGGCCAAGCTGTATCGCAAGCCGATCGGGTTCTTCCTCGACCAGGACGCCGATGCCGCCGAAGCCGACCACGCGGCGCTGATGCTGGCGCGCACGCTAGGCCCGCTGACCGACAACGACCGGGAGCAGGTGCTGAAGTTCGCCGAGTTCCTGCAATCGGCCTACGCGGCACGGCAGGAAGAGGATGCGCGGTGACCTGGGCGTCGGCGCACGGCCGAGCGATGATCCGCGCCGCGCACGCCCACGCCGATCTGGGCATGGACCAGGACGAGTACATCGACGTCTACCGGGCGGTGCACCGGGCCGGGCTGGAGCTGTTCGCCAAGCCGATGGACCAGTTGTTCGGTGTCTACCTCCCCTACGTGCCAGGGCCACGCGGAACTTTGTCGGGGGTCTTGCTGAACCTGCATCGCAGCCCGGTCGACCAGCGGCACAGCGCCGCCCACGAGCTCGGACACCACGTGTTCGGCCACGGAGAATGCGCCGCCGAGGGCACACAGGTCTACCAGGACACCGATCCGGCCACGTGGCCGACCCGGGAGAAGGAGGCCGAGGCGTTCGCGGCATGGTTCCTGATGCCGCGGAAAGCGGTCCGCAAGGTGATCGCCAGGCTCGGCGTGGACAAGATCACCACCCCCGATGAGGTGTATCAGGTCGCGCTTCACCTCGGTACTTCGTATCGGGGGACGCTGCGGCACCTGCCGAACCTGAAGCTGTTGAGCCGGGGGCGGGCCGCGGCCTGGACGAAGCTGCCACGCGGGAAGGTCCGTGCCCGGGCAGGCGGCGGGCTGGGAGCCGACCGCCAGGGTGAGGTCTGGGCGCTCGGCCCGGCGTCCCACGGCTCCCGGCTGCACCTCACGCCCGGCGACCGCCTGGTGATCTGCTCGGCCGGAGGCTCGGTCATCCCGTCGGCTCTGCCTGCGGGCGTCCGCCAGCAGACGGCCGCCCTTGTGGGCGGAGTCGGCACCGGAGGGCTGCTGGAACTGGAGATGGACGGCTCGGCCATCCTCGTCCTGGACGTCGATGACGACTTCTCTTCCGCGGGCCCGCTCCAGGTCGACATGGGCCGCTCCGCCGGCCCCTGGCAGGTGGCCCTCGCTCCTGTGCCCGGACTCCGCCTCGGATACAACCCTCCCAGCTGACCGCCGCCCGCACCTCCTGGCCGGGCCCTCGCGCGGGCCATCCGCCTCCCCTGCCCTTCTGTCGATCACGACCGGCACGCACGTCACCGCACCGCCGGCGGCCCAGGGAACATGCGCCTTCCCGGGCCCACGCAACACCCCGCGAGCAGCACGACGCGGCAGACTCGCCGCGTCGGCACGATCCGTCACCGCGAGAAACGGATACGCCAATGTCCCTGCTGTGCATCCAGGAAACCAACCTGTCGCAGGCCTGGGTCCAAGCCGTACGCGCTCTCGACGCCCTCCCCGGCCAGGCGCGGGCCGTTCACACGGTCGTGTCGATCTCCGACCCCACCGTCGAGGACCTCGCTGTGCGGGCCATGCTCGACGACCTGCTGGAGCGGATACCCGACTACAGCGTGACCACCGTCGCCAACACCATCTTCCCCTACGCGATCGCCGCCACCAGTTCCAGCCACCGCCAACTCGTGGACCGCTACGTCAACTGCCTGCCGAGGCTGAAGCAGTTCGACGGCAACCAGTACGGCACCTACTTCAGCCGACTCGTGCACTACCCCGCCAAGAACGGACCCATCGACCAGCTCGGTCGGATCCTCGAACGCCTCCCCAAGGCCGGACGGGCCCGCTACACCCGCTACGAGGCCTCCATCGACGATCCCGCCCAGCCGGCGTTCGACCCTCCGGCCGAAGAGACCTCACTGGCAGCGGGCGCCTCGATCTACCTGCCGGGGTCGGACAACACACCGGGAACCTTCCCGTGCATGAGCCACTGCTCGTTCCAGCTGGACGCCTCCGGCCGCCTCCACCTGCTGGCCACGTACCGCAGCCAAGACATGGTCCGCAAGGCGTACGGCAACTACCTGGGGCTCGCCCGCCTGCTGTGCTACATGGCCTCCCAGTCCGGACTGCTACCCGGCCGGCTGACCGTAGTGGCAGGCCAGGCCAAGATCGAAGAGTTCCGCAACAACGTGTCGCTGATGCTCTCCCAGCCCATGATCCCCGGCCTCGGACCGTGACCCCCGGCAGCGCCGGAGGCTACGGCCAGGTCCGGCCCATCCTGGGCGACGCCGCGGCCACGCTCGGCATCCCGGGCGGAGGGCAGGCGGCAAGCATGCTGCGGACCCGGCTGTCCGACAGGACCGACAGGCACTCGTCGGCGTAGGCGCCGAACTCATCCAACGTCGCCGCCCACGCCGGGTCGGCGGGCGGCGAGGCGTCATCGGCCTCCAGGTGAAGATCACGGCGGATCCGGGCCTCCAGCCGCTCCATCGCCTCCACCACCACCCACAAGACCTCTGCGGCCTGGGCGTCGTTCGTCTGCGGTGTCACGGGCATCGGGTCGCTGCTCACGTCGCGGCCCTCCCTTCGGGTGCTTGCGGCTGTCGGTAGTGGTGGGTGCCGGTCCGGTCTGCGCGGCATCATCTCGCGTGCGGATCGGCGGGGGGAAGTTCTTCGCCGTTGATCTTCCATTTCGGCGGGAACCACGCGGTCATCGGTGCGGTATCGGCCCTGTAGGTCTGCTTGATCCGGACCCGCCCGCTGATCCCCGACACCTCGGGATGCGCGACCCGCGCGTACTTGTCGGTCTCGCAGAACAGGTTCTGGCAGTCGATCAGCTGCAGTGGACGACGCCCCCCCAGGCCCTCGAAAGCCAGCCCGAGCCGCTGGAAGTGCTGCTGCTGGGTGTCTGCCATGTAGCGGATCACCTCGGCCTCGATGCCCGCGGACGCCGGGCCGAAGCACTTTCGGATCCCGTCGCATGCGCCAGGGCCGGCGACGACGAAGTCCATCTCCTCAAAGGCCAGCAGCGAGCTGTAGTTCAAGTCGATCAGGAACTGGAACGCCAGGAACCGCCCCAGCCCCGGATAGCCCTTCAAGACTTCGAAGGCGTGCTCCATGCTCGGTGCCTCGGCGACGCGCTCCGGCGCTCCGTCCGCCATCATCAGCTCCAGCAGCCGCAGGTGGTTGCCATGCTTGCGGTCCGCGCCCAGCGGGGGTTGGGGCATGAGGTAGGCGGGTGAGTAGATCCGCTGTCCGCGCTCCAACGCCGCCCCCAGCACCGCCTCATAGGCCTGGCGGCGGTAGCCCGACCAGCTCACCTCGCCCACCGCGGCCGACAGCAGCCGCCAGGTGGAGATCCGGTTGAACAGCTTGAACAACAGCGTCCGAAAGAACACCTCACGCCACTGCTGGTCACCCCGGTAGCTGACCTGCCCGATCAAGTACTGGCTGACCCGGTCCGAGGCCCGATAGCAGTTGGTGAACCGGTGTGCCCCCAGGATCGGGTCGCTGGTCCACGGCGGGGCCTGCCCGGCGAGTTTGCGCCGGTACACCTCCTGCCGCTCCGCGGCGAACCGCCAGTAGGTGTCGAACACCGCCGTCGGACGCAGCCGGCGACCCGCGATGGCCACCTCCGCCAGACCAGCCGCTCCCGCCTCGCCCTGCCCGATCGTCGCAACCGCCATGGCGCGATTATACTTCTAATATATATTCGATGTATATCGAATGGACGGAGAGGCGATGGACCTTCTCAAGGATTCGGTCAAGCGGGTGACCTCGGTGCAGTGGCCCGAGGCCGTCGACGCACGCCTGGACACCCTGATCGCGCTCGCCGCCCGCGCGGGAGAACAGGTCTCTCGCTCCCAGATGCTCGCCGCCCTCGTCGCCGATGCCTCGATGGACGACGGCGAGTTGGGCGAGAAGGTGCGCCGCTACCGCAGCCAGCTCCCGGCGGAGTTCGTCACCGAGACCTCCCGAGCGGGAGATCTGCCCACCCTGCACCGCCCCGGCAGAAAAAGGCGCGCTCAGCAGGCCGGAGCACCGGCCTGACGCTGGCGGCTAGTGTTCTGCGCCTGAAATCCGTTGTGTAAATCTATGCTGGGCCGATGGCGAGGACAGGGCGGCCGAAGGCGCCGTTTTCGGTGACTGCGGCCGAGCGGGCGGAGTTGGAGCGCGGGGCTCGGGCGGCGACCTCGACGCAGGCGTATGCGTTGCGGTGCCGGATCGTGCTGGCGTGCGCCCAGCCGGGGGCCTTCCACACGCATGTGGCCGCCGAGCTGGGCGTCTCACCGCCGGCGGTGGCCAAGTGGCGTCGCCGGTTCATCGAGCACGGCCTGGCCGGGCTGGCCGATGAGCCCCGCCCCGGATGTCCGCCCTCGATCCTGCTGGACAAGGTCCAGGAGGTGGTCACACTGACTTTGGAGCAGACCCCGGCGGGCGCCACGCACTGGTCGAGGGCCTCGATGGCCGAACGCACCGGCCTGAGCAAGTCCACGGTCGGGCGGATCTGGCGCCGGTTCGACCTCAAACCGCACCGGGCCGACACCTTCAAGATCTCCACCGATCCGCTGTTCGTGGAAAAGGTCGTGGACGTGGTCGGGCTCTACCACCATCCGCCCGAGCGGGCCGTGGTGCTGTGCGTGGACGAGAAGTCGCAGATGCAGGCCCTGGACAGGTCACAGCCGGTGCTGCCGATGATGCCGGGCATGCCCGAGCGGCGCACCCACGACTACGCCCGGCACGGCACCGCCAGCCTGTTCGCCGCCTTCAACATCGCCGACGGCACCGCCGGCACCGAACTGCACCGCCGGCACCGCGCGACCGAGTTCGAAAAGTTCCTGGTCGCGATCGACAAGGCCGTGCCCGCCGAGTTGGAGGTGCACCTGGTCTGCGACAACCTCGCCACCCACAAGACACCCCTCATCCACGAGTGGCCGGCGCGCCACCCCCGCTTCCACGTTCACTTCACCCCGACCGGGTCGTCCTGGCTCAACCAGGTCGAACGCTGGTTCGCCTACCTCACCACCCAGCTCACCCAACGCGGCGTCCACAAAAGCGTGCAAGCCCTCGAAACCGACGTCCGCGCCTGGGTCCGGCAATGGAACACCATCGTTCGCCAGTAGTAATCGCTACTTGCAGCACAGAGCGGTGTCGAACCGGGCACCGCTTCGTAGTATCGGTACATGAGTACCGACGTTGACGGTATCGAGCAGCTGACGGCTGCGTGGGGGCGGATCGAAGCCTGGCTTTGGGCGCACGCCCCGACCTCCGCCGCGCTGCTGCGCGCGCCGGCCAGTGAAGCCGAGATCGCCGCGGCGGAGGCGGCCCTGGAGGTGCACCTTCCGGCGACGCTGGCCGCCTGGTACCGGATACATGACGGGATGGCTGAAGACCAGAGCTCCGATGCGCCGCACGTCGCCGGGATCCTCCCGTCGCGCAAGACGATGTTGCCGCTCGACCGGGTGGTCAGCCAGTACCGGACGCGTACCGGGGACTGGGCGCGGGAGGCGGGCATTGTGCCGTTCGCGCGGACGCCTGGGGATGTGTGGTCGGGCTGGTACATCGATGCGCGCAGAGATGCGCCTTCTTTCGGCAACCTCGGTTCCTGGGCGGTCGATCAAGCGGACGAGCCGTACCCGTGGCCTTCGGCCGGGTGGCCGCTGCCCGACTGGCTGACGGAGACGGCCGCCGCGCTCGAGCAGGGACGCCCGTTGAGGCGTCCGGACGGCGCTGAAGAAGCAGGCGATCGGCCCGCGCTGTACTTGGGCGGCTTGACATGGGTAGACGCGCGGGACTTGCACATCGACGCGGTGGTGCTCAACGGGCCCCGGTGACCGGGTGTGGTTGGGGCCCGGCTAGGGCAGCGTCACGGTGCACTGCACGGGCACCGCGGCGGCGTTGCAGTTCTGGAAGCCCGGGGTGTTCACCCAGTAGGGGTCCTTGTCCAGCAGCCGGTACTTCAGACTGAAGCCGCCGGAGAAGGGTGCCATGGAGCCGGTGTTCATCCAGTTGGACATCGCCGAGCGACCACAGACCTCCTGGAAGGTCGGCGCTGGCTTGCGCTCGTCGTCGTACAGGTGCCACTCGCCCTGTGTGACGCGCTTGGCGTACGTCTGCAAGCACTGGTCGCCTGAGGTGACCGGGTTCAGGCCGTCCATGGTGGCGGGCATCCCGCCAGAGTTGTAGGAGGCGGCGAAGGCGAACTCGTCACAGCTGGCCACATCAGTGCTGCTGATCTCTGTGAGGCGTGTTGTTTCCGGGTGACCATAGGTTTTGGCCCATCCCGTCGGGCAGATCACATCGCGGTTCTTCTGCGGGTCACGGTTCCAGGAGTTCTTCCCCGCCGCCGGCAGGAAGAGCATCGGCTTGTCGTACTGTTTGACTCCCGGGGTGGTTGGGTGACTTGGCCTGGATCAACCATGCGTGTGCGGCAGCGGCGGGATATTTCTTGGTGTTGAAGGTCCAGGTTGGCACGTACTTGGAGAACGTGCAGCCGGGAGTGTTCTGGGAAACGGTGTCGCAGCGGATCGCCGCGTCGGCGGCGCCGTAGCGGGCCGCGGACGGGTTCGCCATCTGCGCCCAGGCGCTGATTTTCGTGCACAGGTAGACGTTCTCGGTGACACCAGTTACAGATCCGCCGGTCCAGGAATGGTTGATGGTTCCTTCGGCGATGTGCTCGTCTGCCAGGGGGCCCATTCCAGGGCACCGTCCCAGTGCATGGAGGTGGTGTCGGTGGCGCAGTTGGCCGCCACACAGTTGAAGTCCACGTTCAGCGTGATCCGGCCGAATCTCGAATCGATTGGCCCGACAGGGAACAGGGCCAGCTTCTCGGTAGTAAGGCCGCTGTTACCGCTCAGTTGATATTCGTGGTGGATGGCCCAGGAAGCATTGATGACCTCGCCAGTGGGCTTGCCGTCCCGGATGATGACGCCTTCGTATTCGTATGTGAAGGTGGCAAGGCAGGCCTCATAGCGCTTGATATGCGAGTTGGCGAGGCCTGCACACCAATCCACCAGCGGCGCGGACTTGATTCGCGCCGTGGCTGCGGCAAGAGCCTTGCGGGTCTTGTCGTTGACGTTGCGCACAATGCGCGTGCAGGGCTGGATCCCGGTTTTCTCGTTGAGTGCCCCGCAACTCCAACCCTTGCGTCCATCGACGCGTGGTGCGACCGACTGGGCGGGGGCGCTTTGCGTTCCTGGCTGACCACCGGAAGGGACATCAGGATCCCAGGCAGGCTGAGGGATCTGCTGCGGCTGCTGAAAATCGTCCTGATTCAGCGTGGGCGCGTCCTTGTCCGGTTCTGGGAGCTTGATGTCGACGGCGCGATTGCGGATTTTGAACTTCGCCCACGGGGACCAGGTGGTCTCATACAGGCTGCCGTCGTAGGCGGAGGTGTGGAATGCGTAAGTCACGCCGGGCTTGAGGGGGCCGGAGGGTACGGTGACCTGCGCGGTCTTGCCCGAGGCGACGAAGTCGGATACCAGGACACCGTACGGGTTGGCATCGGTGAGTTTGACCTGGGACTTCGGGTTGCCGGAGGCGTCAGTCGTCCAGACCTCGAAGGTCAGGTTTGCCGTGTCGCCGTCCGCGTCCGTGACGGTGTTACGCAGGACGGCCATCGAGGTGTTGACCTGCCACACTCCGCTGGCTTGGCTGAACGGTGGGCCAGCCCGGGGAGTCTTGCCCGATACCGGGCGGCTGCCGCTCCTGACCAGGGCCTCCGGGCCGGCCGCTGGTCTGCTCGAGGGAGCTGCGGCGGGATCGGGGCTAGGGGTGAATTCGCTGCCGGGCGAGGCAAGAGCGGCGCCGGACCCCAGCAGTAGAGCAGCTACAGCACCAACGGCCACAAGAACCCGGATGCTCAGTCGCTCAAGCCGTTTTAACACGTGCTTGCCCTCCTGTTTGCCGTGAGACTTGTCAGAGGAAATGCAGCAGACCGCAACAGAAATTTCGATTGGCGACGGACGGAGCGAATGTGATCTTGACGCACCCCGCACCGATGCGCAACCCCTCTCGCCGCCAGATGCGACCACCCCCCTCACGCCCACTTATGCCAGTGTCGCTGGTCAAACAAGGGAAGGGTGGGACAGGAAGAAGGAATCATCCTTTTTCCGGATAGACCGCTATCCAGTTTCAGTCAGACCGAAAAGAAGGGATTCCAGAGTGCAACTCCAATACGCAAACAGGAAAGCCATAAGGTCAGGTAGAGCACTTGCAAGGAATCCTGTGCCGAGCGTTTTGTCCACAACGCGTTCAGCAGTTAACTCTCAGTCGAGGCGAATGAGCTGATCGGCCGATCACCAAAGTTCCCATGAACGAACAATGGGCCCTTCGTAGCACTACACGGCCTGGTATTGCCCTATCGCTTTGGCCGGGATGCGCCCGCGGTCACCGGCCCGGGTTGCCGTGACGCTTGCCCCATGCCCGGATCTGCACAGATACTGCCGATCAGACTCAGCACCGCGGCCGCGCACGGATCCTTCGGCTGCCTTGACCGCCTTGATACGACGTCCACCCTCGATGGACGTCCCGCTGCCCATCCCCCGCCTGGGCCAAGACTTCGGGCGCCATCGCCGGCAGCCGCAACGGCAAGCAAGGCCGGCAGGGCGGGGTACAGCACATCCCATACCAACTGCGTTGGAACGAACTCCGCCGAACGTTCCGCAGCCGCGCCGGGCTGAAGGAGGTGCCCCGCCTCGGGCCGAAGGCGTTCGAGCAGTGCGCGGGCTTCCTGCGCATCCCCGGCGGCGACGACCCGCTGGACGCCTCCAGCGTGCACCCGGAGGCGTACCCGGTCGTCCGCCGGATCCTGGACGCGGCCGGCGATGACATCAAGGGCCTCATCGGCAACACCGCCGCGCTGCGCGCGCTCAAGCCCGGCGACTTCGTCGACGACACGTTCGGGCTGCCGACCGTCACCGACATCCTCGCCGAGCTGGAGAAGCCCGGCCGCGACCCGCGCCCGGCGTTCAAGACCGCCGTGTTCAAGGAGGGCGTCGACAAGCTCTCCGACCTCGAACCCGGGATGCTGCTGGAGGGCGTCCTCACCAACGTCGCCGCGTTCGGCGCCGATCGGCGCCGCCGCCTCGCCCGGCACCGCCAGGTCCGCACCGGCCAGGTCGCGCCGCCGCTGCCGTCGGGCATCACCGCTGGCGGCAACGTCCGCGCCTCCGCGCTGGCCCAGCGGTACGTCGCCACGGCCATCATGCCGCCGACCAGCCTGCCGAGATCGTCGAGACGCCCTGGCCGCTGATCTCCCTGCGCGCGCCGACGTTGACGAGCCCCGCGTCGGCCGCCTGCCTGGCCGCACCCGAATCTTTTCGAATCCCTGACCGATTGTGTCGCGCTGGGCTATAACCCGTGAAGGCCCGCGCCGCCGGGCGCATCCGAGGGCTACCAGGGGGATCATGCATTACTCCTCGTTCTGCGGCCGGACCAGCACCGCGCGTACGGACGCGACCACCGAAGTGCGCGCCGGTGACGCCGGCTCCTCCGGCTCGCTCACCGCTCGCGAACTCCGGGACCGGCCAGGGGACGTGACCGGGCCGTGCGAGGCGCCCTGGACCCCGTCCCGCCCGAGCGCGCCGCGCCGCGCGCCGGCGCGGTAGCCTTCGACGCCACCGGAGGAGGGCCCTTGCTGTCGCGGAGGATTCCCGCCTTCCGGAGTCGTCTGAAATAGCGTGGTTTGGTGCCCAAGCGCTCGAACGACTTCCAGGCGGTCGTCTACTTCGTCAGGTCGCATGTGGATGCGCAGGCCGCGGTGATCGAGTCGGCGTTGCTGCCCGACCGTACGGGAGCAGGGCTGCGCGAGGTCGATGTGTTGATCACCAGCCGTGTCCAGGGCAGGGAGTTTCGGATCGGCGTGGAATGCCGCGACCACCGCAGGGCGTCCGACATCGTCTGGGTGGAGCAGGCGCGCACCAAGCAGGCCGATCTGGAGTTGGACCAGATGGTGCTGGTCTCCTCCAGCGGTTTCACCGGGGGCGCGGTGGCCAAGGCCGGGTACCACGGCATCGAACTGGTCACCCCGGACCGGCCGATCCCCGCCGATGGACCTCTCGGCCGGCTGGGGCAGCCGAGCCTGGAGTTCCGTGACGTGACCAGGGATCGGCTGGTCTCGGTCTCCGGCCGCATCTGCCTCAATGGACGCCTCCAGTCGGTTCCGCTGACCACGGGCACGGCGGTCTTCGACGCGCAGGGCGCACAGGTCAGCAGCACCGTGCAACTGGTGGCGGACAGCCTGGACAGAGCGGACCTGCGCCAGGTGGTGGCTCAAGCTGCCGGCCAGTCCGGGGACTTCCGCGTCGAGATGGACCATCTGGTCCTTCGCCCGGCCGACTGAGGCGAGTCGATCGAGGCGTTCGTCCGCATGCGGGCCCATCCTGAGCAGCTGTCGCGCCTGACCGCGCTCAGCGCCGTGGTCAGTGCCCGGATCATCGTGGCGCGGCCGGTACCGCTGGCGGCAGGGAACCTACAGAGGGCGGCCTTCGCGGTCGGCTCCGGACAGGTCGGCGGGGACCAGGCTCTGGTGGTCTTCTCCGAATCCTCCGCTGGCGTGCGCATGTCGGTCCGACTCACCGATGCCCACGGTGAGGTCACTGACTGGATCGCTGACCGTTCGACGCAGACCCTGCGCCCCCACGGCGAGCTCGTCACCGATTCCGGCCCGGCCGATCCCGCCCCGGCCGATGACGCCCCTGACGCCGTCGGGTGATGCGATGCCGCCGCTGCCGTCATCGTTCGGCCTCCGCCTTGCCCCGCTCGCCGAAGCGAACGCGCCCACGCCCTTCGTGTCCAAGATCCCCGGGACATTTCAATCAGCCGCCGCGTCTGCAGCACGTTCGTGCTGGTCATAGCATCGTTGCGTGGGCAGGAGCTGGGCCGCCGCGAGCGAGTGGCGGGTCGGGGCGATTCGGCTGAGCGGTACCGCGCGGCTGCGCGTGTCGTGTTTGGGGTTCGGCCGGGACTTGTGCCGCACCGTTCGCGAGGTAGAGCGCGGGGTTGGGCCTCTCGACCGGTTATGGACAGTCGTTTCCCGTGCTTACGGGCATCGTCGGCGGGATCATGGCTGGTAGCGGGATCGGGCCGTCGCCAGTCATCGTTGCTTGGCCGGATAGTCGCTGATCATCGTCTTGAAGTATCGCCCAGTGATCATGTGACTGGGTGGCGGAGCCGGATGCGGATCGAGGCGACATCGAGGGTGCCCTGGTCGATGGCCTCGCGTTTGTCGTAGCGGGTGGCCACCGCGCGGTGCTGACGGAGCTTATTGACGCAGCGTTCGACGGTGTTGCCTTCCTTGTAGGCGTCCCGGTCGAAGACCGGGGCCGTCCGCCCTTGGAGCCTCGGTTGGCGCGGTGGGCGGCCTGGTCCTTCCTGACCGGGATGACGGCTTTGATGCCGCGTCGCCGCAAGTAGCGGCGGTTGGCGAGGGAGGAATAGGTCTTGTCGGCAAAGGCGTGGGCCGGCTTCTTGCGGGGTCGGCCCACACCGCGGCGGTGGATCCGGACGGACTCCATCAGCGCGACGAACTTGGGGCCGTCGGCGTGCCGACCAGGCGAGGTGATCCGGGCGATCGGACGGCACCGCCGGTCGGCGACCAGGTGGGTTCTCGTGGTCAGGCCGCCGCGCGAGCGGCCGAGTGCTTCGCGGCCGCCCGTCACTCGTTCGTGATCTTTACCGGCCCCTTTTTGCACCTAACCGACAGCAAAGATCATGGGACACGCCCCTGGGCATGAGGGCACTGCGGGACACCTCCGTTCCATCGAGCAGTGCCTTCCCGGCCGTGCTGGAAGTCCAGACGCAACCCTGCGCACCTGCCACATCTGGTGTGGCTCCGGGGGACGTGGTCGGGTGTCGGCAACTTGAGTGGAGCAGCGCCGGGCCGTGGGCCACACAGGCGGCGCATGAGTACTCGTACTCGTACCGGCCAGCCTTGGACGGCATGGGCCAGTTCCTTCTCGTCGTGGCGAAGACCGCGCGCCCAGGCGGGCCGGGCAGCTGGCCCCGGCCCTGAGCGTCCGGGTGTTGCGTAGTCGCGACGGCCATCGCTACTTCTCGCCGCTACGAACGCCCGTCTGCGAGGTGACCGGCGGCGAGGGTGTTGCCGTCCCGCGGCCGGTGGTCTGAGTCCTTGCTGCTTGAGTGCTACTGCGGCTTGAGTGCTGCTGCGGCGGAGCGGAACGCCGGCGCGACCGCCGGCGTTCCGCCGCTGTCGCCGCTGTCGCCGCTGTCGCCGCTGGCGCCGCTGGCGGTGCCGCCAGGGTGGTCGTCCGCCGGACCTACCGCGAACTGGTCCCGCAGTGGCTTTCCAGCCGGGGCCGGGCCCCTGGGGTGCGATCTGGGCGACCGGGCCGGGTTAGGCCGGCGGCAGGTCGAGTTCTCCCTTCTTGATACGGCCCAGGAACTGCCGCCAGCCGTGCGGGGCGATGGTGACGAGCCCGCTGGAGGGGGCCTTGCTGTCACGTATGCCGATTCGACCCGTGGTCGAGACTGCCACCTCGACGCAGTCGTCGGCCGTCAGGGACCGGCTGCTTTTGCGCCACCTGGCCTGGTGGAAGCCCCGCTGCGGGCGGGATGGTTCGTCTAGGCTGAGCATGCGGGCCTCTTCTCTGTTCGATGGATGCAAACCTGCCGAGCGGTCAGGGCTCGTTCCACGCGGCGTTCCTGCGGCAATCAGGCGCGCCACGCGCGGTGGGACCCCGTGTCTCGCGGGGTGCGGGGTTCCGCTGTGATCAAAGATTGAACGGTTGAGTCAGTCCGGCCTGAAAGGGCGACGGAAGCCCGAGCGCCTCAGAACCAGCCGTCGGGTTCCTGGGATCTGGCGGCGATCAGGTCCAGCGGCGGCAGTTGGTCCAGCACCGGTTCCCGTGTGGCGGAGCCCATCGGGACCTGCAATCCGTTCCGTTCCGCCAACCGTCGTGCCGCCTCGTCCAGGGCCACTTCCAGGTCGCCCTCGTCCAAGATCGGCACGGCGCTGATCGCCTGCGCTTCTACCAGCTGGGCAAGCGCCGCCAGGGCCTCTGGTGCATCCCCGACGGAAAGGACCTGGAGCAGTTCACGAATCCGCGCCGGGCTCATCGGTTCTTCCTTTCTCCATCCGATCGCAGCGGACTCAGGGACGCTCGCAGCGCGCGGCGGCCGTTGAGCAGCTGCACGCGGACGGTAGAGGTCGCGATCCCCATGTCCTTGGCGATGGTCTTGGTGTCTTGTTCCAACAGGTAGGCCCGGATCACGATCTCGGCCTGCCGCGGCGGCAACGCCATGACGGCACGCTGAACCATCATCCGAGTGATCACCTTCTCATCGACGGGGCGCCCCTCCGGGTCCCGGCGCGGTGGGACCACGTCCTGGACGCCCTCGAAAACGGGCAGGACGAGCCTGCCCATCAGCCGCATGGCGATCTTCATCGCGTAGGCGACCGGTTGATCGGCCTGGCAGACACGCTGCCAATTCCGGATGACCAGCACCATCGTCTCCTGAGCAATGTCTTCGGCGAGATACCTGTCGCGCGTGCGCACGGTCAGGACCGCGACCAAGCGCGGATACACCTCGATGAAAAACTGCCGGAAGTCGTCCAGCAGCACCCCCAGGTGCGCGCTGGGCACGTCCGACTTTCCCCACGTCTCGAACAGTTCTGCGTCGTTGAGCGCCGCAGCGGGTGCGGGGCAGGGCTGAGGAGCGAGGTCGGCAAGGGCCAGCGCCCGCCGCGACGGCGTGTCGTCCGACCGTGAGGTCACGTTGTTCTCCTAGGAGCAGCCTGCGGCGGAGGCCACCGCAGGGTATGGATTCCAGACGCCTCCCGAGCACCGCCGCAGACCCCTCCTCAGCACCGGCCGCAACGGCCGTCGCCTTAGCCCCGTTCGCCTGCTCGACCACGGCTCCCCCATCAACGTGATCTTTCGGAACTCGCTCAGCACGAGCCGGCCCTCGAACCGGCCGACTCACCAATATGAGTGCTCCACGCCACGATGATGTTTATCGGCCGGCAAAACAAACCCGAAAGTCTAAAACGCCCCATGCTGCATTGGATTAGTCTGATAAATAACCGCGAACCGGCGACCGGAGGGTCGGCGGTCCTGGGAGGACCCGATGACGGAACACCCTGGTTCACCGCACGCGCCGTCTGGCGTCCCCCCTCCCCCCGGATCAGCGACGTGCCGGCGGCTTCATGCACCCACCGCCGCACAACCCTGAGCAGACAGACACCGAGTCGTTGGCGCAGAGCCAATCGGTATCCGGGCAGCTACCTGCACGAGGACGCCATCGGCACTCTCAGCGGCGCCCCGGGGACCGCTTCTTCAACTCGTTTCCTCAGCCCGTTGGGGCGGCCGCGGGCTGCGTCGAGGTGGGGAAGCGACTCCGAGACGACCGTGGCCTGGTTCCTCACCCCGAGAACAGTGGCCCGACTTCGATGAAAGGAGGTTGCGGCGCGCTCGGCGACGGGTGAACGCCCGCCCGTCGCGGGCATCCGCAGCGGCGGATCGGGCCCGTACCCGGTGAACCTCCAACGCGGGCGGCACAGGCTCGGTCGGCGTGCGGCACCGGGCCACGCGCCGTCGGATGCGGCATGGCCCGCCGGCGTCGGCTCAGGTTGCTGCGGGGCGGGCCGTGTTAGGTTGGGTGCGCGGACCCGCCCCACACTCGTGGATCAGCGGGTCTAGCTTCTGTCTTTCTTGATTCCCGTCGCCAGTCGCCGGACCTCCCCGTTCTCGGTGCGCCCGGCAGCTTCGTCGACCACCTTCGCGGTCTGCAGATGGCCCAGGTACGTCCCCTTGACGATTGCCACGTCCCACTTGTTGCGTGCGGCATGCGACGTCGTCGTGTAGACGGACGCCGGAACGGTCCGGGGGGTGGCGGACTTGCCGCCGCCCGCGCAGCCGGCAATGAGCAGGAAGGGGCGCCAGCAGTAGCAGGACCTGGGGCACTGCGGCTCTGCTCGGGGTCATCTTCAGTCGAAGAGCCCTTTTGATATGAGGCGGGGAAGGACCAGCACCCACAGGAGCAGGGCGGGCGAGAGGCCGACCAGTACCACCCACAACGGCGCGAGGAGGTCGCGTCGGCCGCGGCGCCTCGCGCGGCGTTTGAGCCATGGCGACCCAGAGTGCCAGGAGCGCGCCGAGGACCGCCGGACCGATGGCCAGGAAGTACAGGAGCGGGACGCTGAGCGCGAAAGACAGGAACGCGGTCCAGAGAACCCACAATCCCGCGTAGCGGGGGCCCGCATGCGAGGGTTGCGGGTGTCCGGTAGGCCCGGGTGTCGTGTCGTTGGAGTTCACGTGGGTGCGCCTACTGCTGAGAGGTGACGGTCGACTGCCCATGGCATCGGGTGCGCAGGTACTCGATGGTCTTCTGGCGGCGGCCGCCGAAGAGCAGTATCGAGTTCATGGCGTTGGTGGTGTAGTGCGGGATGCGCAGGAACTCCCGGGGCGGATACTTGTCCGCGTGCAGCGTCGCCCTGAAGGTGCGGCCGGATCGGGCGACGTTCAACGTGCCGTCGATCGCCCCGGCAGCGGCCCCGTGCCCCACGGCCAGCATGCCCCAGTCGGCTGTCCGTCTCCATATCCGGACGACCGAGTTATGTTCAGGGTCTTGGCCCCCCGCGCCTCAACTCCCACGCCCTTCGGGTGGCGCGACTCGGCGATAACGTCGTCTAAGAACGCGTTGAATGCGGCGATGTTGCGGCCGAAGAACCCGGCGTAGACGTCTTGGTCGAATGCCTGGGGTTTCGTCGAATAGAGGCGTTGGGTGACGCTGTGCGGGATTCGATAGGGAGCCGGGAAATGTCGCAGAGGCGTTGTACCTTCATCCTGTGACAGCACCGGACGTAACGGCGCATCGCCGTGAGCGACATCGCGGGAGCCTCCCCCCGACTCGAGAGGTGTTGGGAAATTTGACGCCAAGGCCGCTGGAGTGCATGTGAGATTGGCGTTCATCACCGCTATCTGCGAGTCAGCTTTCAACTGGGACGAGCGAAACGTTCTGGCCATAGGGTCACAACATCACGGTATGCGGCTTGGCGATGGGTACCGCCGCCGGCACCGCAGCGTATTCTCCGCTCCTCGAACGGAGTGCCCAGAACGGGGGCGATGTCTGCTCGGACACAACGACGGACTCGTTCGCGTCAAGCGGGCCACCGATCCGCACCACTCAGCCAACCACTCAGCCAACTACTCAGCCAACTACTCAATCGAGCCCTGCTGCCGCTCAGACTCCGGCCTTCTCCCCGAGCGGGTGGAGTCCACTCAGGTGTCGTGAAGTTCGGCGGTCGCATCGCTGGTGATATCGCCGAGAAGGTCGCCTCCGCGATCGGGTCCAAACAGGCCACGCCGGTGGACGTCGACCTGTTCTGCTCGTTCTCGTAGGTGATGCCATCGCCCACCGTCACGGTCCTGCACCAGCAGCATCGAGCCGAACCCGAAGTCATCGGCATGCCCCAAAGCGTGTGAACCGGAGACGCCCATGGATCACCCCTCTCCTATCGAACCGCGAGAGACCTCGATCGTCCGGACAGTGCTGGTCACGACAGGTATCGCCTCCGGTTCGCTTCTCGCCGGGGCGGCAGGCACGTGGCTGCTCGTGACCGTCGTTCGTGTCCTGATCCACGTCGTGCAGGACTACTGGCCGTGGCTCGTGGGCGTCCTGGTCTTGCTGATCGTCCTGGCCGGTGCGATCGCGGTCCTGAACGAAGCCGCCAAGCACGAGGCCGACCAACGTGAGGAACGGCTGAAGAGCATCGCCAGGTTCGAGCGCGTCGACGTGATGACCGGCACGGAATTCGAGGAACTGATCGCCGATCTCCTCCGCCGCGACGGATACCGGGACGTCGCGGTCATCGGCCGAAGCGGAGACAGGGGCGTGGACATCACGGCGCGCACACCTGATGGACATAAGATCGCCGTCCAGTGCAAGCGGCAAGCCAGGAAGGTGCCTGCCGACCGCATTCGCAACCTCATCGGGGCCGTGCACAGCACATATGCGGGGCACCGCGGAGTCTTGGTCACCAACTCTGGATATACCGTGCAAGCACAGTCAGAGGGGCGAGGCAGGCTCGTGTTGATTGGCCGAGAGGAACTCGGCTCTTGGATGGCCGGAACGTCACTCGTGATATGACGGCCCGGAGTTTCGGGCTACTGCGCCTGAAGCGCGTCGGGCCGGCTGTGACCGCGGCAAGCTTGCGGCGCACCGTGGCCAAGGAGGCGCCGCGCTGCTCCAGCGTGCGGGCGTAGGCGTCGGCGTCGGCGCACTTGACGCCGAGGGGGTCGCGGCGTGGAGGGGCGTGCCCTTGGGAAGGTCAAGTCGTTGGCGCCTTCGTCGCCCTGAGCTGCGGCAGGTACTCTCCGGCACCGTTGTCGATCAGCGCTGAGGCCCTCGACGGTTCACGAGCGGACGCAGTCCTAGCAGCGGCGCCCATGGGGCCAGCCGTACGACCGGGGAAGCTGTGCGGGAAGTAAGTAAACCCGGCCCTCGAAGGGGCCGGGCGGTATCCCCGCAGCGTAGCCCATTACCAGCCGTCCGGGCCAGTAAGGAGCCCGATGGTGGCGGACAGCTGCGCGGAGGTGAGGTCATCGGCAGGCAGCTGGTACCACCAGTGCTGGCCGAGTCCTCGGTCGGGGCGATCGTTGAGTGCTCCGGCCGGGTAGCCGCGGGTGGGGCCGACCAGTTCCCTGATGGAGCGCGGAGCACTGCTCACCTTCGAGTTGCCCACACAGCTTCGCTATGGCCGCTATCTGCACGGCTAGGTTGCAGGCGCCTTGACCAGGGCTAAGACGGGCCGGACGGTCTATGCATCGGCGGACTCCGCCGGCCAGGTCGAGGCTCACATCGAGTCGGACCGCGCCAGTGCCCCCGCATCCCCACCCGCACACTCGTCACCAGGCCGACGGCCGAGCAACTCCTCGACCTCGCCCGACTCGCCTACCCCTACCAACCCCACGACGCCGAACACGACGGACTCCAGCCGCGCCCGACACCAACCGTGCGGGACACCCGCGCACAGATCCGCTCACGCCACCCGCTGCTGACACCACCAAAGCACTCAACCCCTGACACCCAGACCGGTTCCGACCGTGACATCAGACAATTCCTCGACGGACGCCGGACCTGGGTCCCCGACGACACCTCAGGCCAAGCAAGCCAGAATCTGCGCGCCATCCTGGAACACCTCATCTGCTCCCTCGACGCCGTCCTGCTGGTGGAGATCGGCCCGCGGCCCGAAACCAACCTGCACCTGCTCACGGGCCGCGTCCTCGAGGTCAACGACGACGCCCTGCGCTTCTCCCCCGCCGGTGGTCACCAGCCCATAGCCATCCCGTTCCACCGCCTGGTCTCAATGACCGCCAACAACGACGCCTGGGTCGACTACCGCAATCACTTCGACGCCGGTAGCGATCCCGGCTGGAGCGCTCGCCCGACCAGCCACTGACGGCATCACCAACCCGCATCCCCCTGCTGCATTACGGCGTACTCACAGTCGGTGCGGGCCCCCGTCTCCGAAGAAGCCACTCGAAGCCACCTCTACTGTTCGCCACTGACGTGCCTGACGCGTCACTGACAAATTTGACGCGTCACTGACAAACTTGACGCCAGACGCGCTGCGGCAGCCTGCCCACGCCCCCTCCCTGAACCGAGCGAGCACCCGACAGCCCGAGAAAAATGGAGGGACAGCATTTCGAACACGTGAAAAACAATAGTCTTTCACCACCGAGAGCCAGTCCCCTCACCAGGGAAGATCGAACGCCTTCCGCACCGTAGCCGTTCGATTCATCAGTTCTAGGCACTGTCATACTTGACGCAATCGCTGACATTTACTTGTCGTTCAACACGCCGAACCGAAGCCGGCCCCGGAGGCGCCTCTGGAGGCGACGATGGTGCTGCCCGCGCAGGCGGGCCCACCCGTCCCCACACCGGTCCCGGAACAGGGAGTGGGGCAGGCCCTGGATCCGATCGGGCAGGCCGTCGCGCTGCTGCCCGCGCTGCCGCCCGACGATCCCGGCGACCGCTACGGCCTGCGGCTGCTGACCGCAGCCTGGCTGCGCGGCCAGCGCAGCGACGCCACCCGCCGCGGCTACTACCGCGACCTGGCCG
>NZ_VCKZ01000500.1 GCF_005889745.1 Actinomadura geliboluensis | reverse complement strand
GGGCGGGCGGGACGGTAGTCGCTGAAGCCGAACGCCCAGGTCGCCGGCATGTCCATGACCTCGTCCATGCCGTCGACGTGGACGGCCGCCATGTCGGCCAGGCGGGCGGGGGAGACCAGGTCGACGCCGTCGAGGTGGCCCAGGAGGGCGGCGTAGACGCGGGCCGCGCCGCGGGCCGTCATCGTGCCGGCGGACGGGATGTCCGAAGTGAGAACGTCCGGGCGGTTGGCGTATGCGGCGTCGGGTCTGATGCCCGGTGGGAGTGACCGGTCGGTCGGGGCCGGGCCCGGTGGCGGTTCCGTCGGCGGTTCCTGGTGGGCGACGCGGGGCAGGTGCGCGGTGGGGACTCCGAAGTGCACGTCGTCCTCGACGCCGAGCGGCCGCGTGACGGCCTCGTGCAGCCACCACGTCAGGGTGCGTCCGGTGGCGCGCCGTACGATCTCGCCGAGCAGGAACCCGAACGTCTGCGCGTGGTAGCCGAAGCGGGTGCCGGGCTCCCACCACGGTTCGGACGCGGCCAGCACCGCGCACATGTGGTCCCAGTCGCACAGGTCCTCGACCGTGGTGTCGTACGGGGGCGCGGGCACGCCCGCGGTGTGGAGCAGGACGTGGCGGAGCGTCGTCTCGCCCTTGCCGTGGGCCGCGTACTCCGGCCAGACGTCGGCCGCGCGCATGTCGTAGGTGAGGTCTCCGCGTTCCACGAGCACGTGGGCCACCGCCGACGCCACGCCCTTGGCGGTGGAAGCGGCGTAGAAGAGCGTGTCGGGTGTCACCGGGCGCTCAGGGGCGGCCATGCCCGCGACGACGTCGGCGACCGTCCGTCCGTTGTGGACGACCGCGATCTGCAGGCCCACCTCGGCGCCGGACGCCACCAGATCATCGGCCGCGTCTTGGAGTCTCTCCTGGAGGGACGTCATCGGACGCCCGCGCGGGGGGCACCGCTCACGGGCCGGCCCGGCGGCGGGAGCACCGTTGCCGCACGCGGCGGTATGGCGAGGCATTCGCGGGGCATGGGCGCGGGCTCCTTCGGTCGGGATCGGGCGTCACGGTTCTCGCGGCGTCCATACAGACCTTCGTGCCCCCGCTGATTCATCGGTCGCACGGACGGTGACTCGGCCGTACCGTCCGCACGCTGGGCTGATCTCACCGTCCCGGCCCGGAGAGCTACCCGAGCGTGAACCGCCGACAGCCGTTGCGAGCGGGGCGCGCGCGGTGGGTCCGGTGATCGTGGGCCGCCCGCGCGCCCCCGTGGGCGCGGGCGGGACGATCGGACCGGCCCGTGCGCGCGGCCCCGCGCACGGGCCGGCGTCCGGCCCCGGCGCCGCGGCGGAGAAGGGCCGCGGCGAACGGGAGTCGGGTCGCCGGGCGGCGGCCCCGGTGGCCGGCACCACCGGGGCGCGCCCGGAACGCCGCCGTCCGGTCGGGACGAGGGACGGCGGCGGGGAGCGGCTCGAAAGAAAGTGTCCTAGAGGTCAGAAAACTCTGTCCAGCTGTTTGCAAGAACATCTTTAGATAAGTTCAGTGGGAAATGTCATCAGTTCCCGCCCAGCTGGCCGCATGGCCATTTGTCGTCGGTCCGGTGGAACAGGTAGTAATGTCCCTCACCGTGTCACCGACCCTCGACGCCCTCCTGGACGGTCCGTCCGGGCTGCTCGACATGACGTTCGACCAGCTGCGGACGCTCCTGGTGGTGCATGAGACCGGGTCCGCGCTGCGGGCCGCGCGGGTGCTGGGGCGTGAGCAGTCCAGCGTCCAGAAGCAGCTCGACATACTGAACCGCAACAGCCAGAACCTCTGCGGCGAGGTGCTGACGGTCCGGCAGGGGCGCGGCAAGGACTTCCTGTTCACCCCCACCGGCGAGGCCACCGTCGAACTGGCGCGCATGACGTTCGACAAGTGGCTGGAGTCCATTCACCTGAGCCGGCGCAGGCTGGGGCGGATGCTGACCGTCGGCACCACCGAGTTCACCCTGCCGATCGTGTCCCGGGCCTGGAACCGGGTGTCGGAGGAGTTCCGGCAGCGGGAGGTGGAGTTCAAGGTCGCCCACGTCCGCACGAAGGACGTGTGGTCGCGGCTGGAGAACCGGCAGGTCGACCTCGTCTGCGGGAGCATCGTCAGCACCCCCGAGGGCGATCTGCGGCTGAAGGAGTACGAGGTCATCGAGTACGCGCGGGGCCAGGCGCTGCTGCTGACCAACCTGCCGGAGAGCGAGCTGCCGGACGGGCCCGTCGAGACCAGCGCGCTCGGGCGCGTCCCGCTGGTGGTGCCGCCGGCCGGGCTGGTCGCCGACCTGCTCGCCACCTGGTACGGGCCGCACTACCGCGACCGCCTGAACGTCGTCGCCGACATCGACGACGTCCACTACGGGCTGTCGCTGCTGCGGTCCGGGTTCGTCCGCGGCTGCATGATCGTCACCGGGTCGATCGGGCGGGGCATGGCCGCGCAGGACGATCCCGACGCGGTGCCGCTGCGCGCCATCGGGCTGCACGACGACCTGGAGCCCAAGGCCGAGCTGATGACGGGCGCGTTCGTCCGCCGCGCCGACCTGGAGCGCTACGGGCCGGGGCATCCCCTCAACCGCCTCTGGGCGGCGGTCAAGGAGGACGTCCGCACCTACACCCCGCTCGCCTGACGCGGCGCCCGGGCCCTACTTGATCTGGTTGTCGACCACGTCGAGGGTCGGGCGGGCGCCGAGGTGCTTCATCGCGCGGGCGGCGAGCCGGCAGCCGGCGGTGAGCGCGTCGGCGGGCTGCTTGCCGTCCAGCCAGGGCGGCAGGAACCCGGCGACGAACGCGTCCCCGGCGCCGGTGCCGTCGATGATCTTCTCGACGGGTTCGGCGGCGACGGTGACGGGCTCGGGCCGGCCGTTGGTGTACCAGAGGGCGCCGTCGGAGCCGTTCTTGATGACGACCTGCGGATACCAGGCGGTCAGCACCTTGGCGGCCTGCTCCGGCGTGTCGCGGCCGGTGAGGATCTCGGCCTCTTTGGCGTTGACGACCAGCAGCCGCGCGCCCTGCGTCCACTCCAGGAACGGCTCGGCGCCCATCCGCTTGAGCGGGGAGGACGACCCGCCGTCCACCGAGACGGACATCTGCGCCTTGCGGGCGAGGTCCAGGGTGTGGATGGCGGCCTTCCGGGAGCCCTCGTTGATCAGCGAGTAGCCGGACAGGTGCAGGTGCGTGCCCTGGTTGAACAGGTCTTTGCAGCGCTCGATGTCCTCGGGGAGGAGTGCGCCGTTGGCACCGGGATCGGACAGCATCGTCCGGTCGCCTTTGTGCGTGACCATGACCACGCAGGTGCCGGTGGGACGCTCCTGGTCCATGACGAGGCGGGCGTCGACGCCGTACCCCATCATCTCCATGTCCCGGTTCCGGCCCGCGATGTCGGAGCCGCGGCGGCCGACGAACGCGACCTCGACCCCTTCCAGGGCGAGCCAGGCCGCCACGTTGGCGCCGGAGCCGCCCCCGTGGGTCGTTACAGCGGCGGGCGTGTCGCTCCCCTTCGCCAGGGGATACGCGGCACGCGCCACGGTGTCTGTCATGAGATCGCCGACCACGACCACGCGCGTCATGGAGTCATCACCTCGATCAACACGGCCCGCGCGAGCGGCAAGTCTGGACGTGTGCTCGACCGTAACAGCTCCGGAGCCCCGATTAGGTCTCGAACGCGCAGCGAAACGCGGGGAAGACCGTTTTTCCCGGCGCGGCCCCAGGAGCGTCCGTGCCTTACCCTCGGGTACGTGACCGAGCGTTACCCGGATCAGTGGGAGGCCGACGTCGTGCTCAGCGACGGCGGGACGGCCCACCTGCGTCCCATCCGGCCCGATGACGCCGACCTCCTGCGCTCCTTCCACGAGCGGCTGTCCCCGGAGTCGATCTACTACCGGTTCTTCTCGCCGCGCCCGCACCTGTCGGACCGCGACGTCGAACATTTCACGACCGTGGACCATGACCGGCGTGTCGCGCTGATCGCCACGATCGCGGGGGTGATGGTGGCGGTCGTCCGCTATGACCGGCTCGGCGACCGGCCGGAGACCGCGGAGGTCGCGTTCCTCGTCGAGGACGCGCACCAGGGCCGCGGTCTCGGCGCGGTGCTGCTGGAGCACATCGCGGCGGCGGCGCGGGAGCGGGGCGTGCGCCGGTTCGTGGCGAGCGTGCTGCCCGACAACCGCCGGATGACGCGGGTGTTCCGGGAGGCGGGCTACCGGGCGGAGCAGCGGTTCGAGGAGGGCGTGATCGAGCTCGTTCTCGACCTGGAGCCGACCGACACCTCGCTGGAGGTCATGACGGCCCGCGAGCACCGGGCCGAGTCGCGGTCGATCCAGCGGCTGCTGTTCCCCGGGTCGGTGGCGGTGATCGGGGCGAGCCGCGCGGAGCACAGCGTGGGGCAGACCGTCCTGCGGAACCTGCTGGCCGGGGACTTCAGCGGGCCGGTGTACCCGGTGCATCCGACGGCGGTCGCCGTGGCGGGGGTGCGCGCGTACGCGTCCGTCCTGGACATTCCCGACGATGTGGATCTCGCGGTCGTCGCCGTCCGCGCCGACAGCGTCCACGGGGTCGTGGAGCAGTGCGCGGCCAAGGGCGTGCGGGGCCTGGTCGTGGTCTCGTCCGGCTTCGGTGAGGTCGGCGAGGAGGGGCGCGCCAACCAGAAGGAGCTCGTCAGCCTCGCGCGCGCGTATGGAATGCGCGTCGTGGGCCCCAACTGCCTGGGCATCGCCAACACCGACACGGATGTGCGGCTCAACGCGACCTTGGCGCCGACCATGCCGGGACGCGGGCCGGTCGGCTTCTTCTCCCAGTCCGGTGCGCTCGGCATCGCCATCTTGCAGCGGACGGCCGAACGCGGCCTCGGCCTGTCCACCTTCGTGTCCGCGGGCAACAGGGCGGACGTCTCCGGCAACGACCTCATGCAGTACTGGGAGGAGGACCCGGCGACCAAGGCCGTCCTGCTGTACCTGGAGTCGCTGGGCAACCCCCGCAAGTTCGCGCGGCTGGCGCGCCGACTGGGCCGCCGCAAGCCGATCGTCGCGGTGAAGAGCGGCCGCAGCACCCAGGGCGTCCCGCTGGGGCACGCGGCGCGCGCGCTGACGCTGCCCGACCACGCGGTCAGCGCGCTGTTCGAGCAGGCCGGCGTCATCCGGGTCGAGGACCTCGCCGAGCTGTTCGACGTCGCGCAGGTGCTGGCCTACCAGCCGCTCCCCGCCGGGGACCGCATCGCGATCATCGACAACTCCAACTCGCTCGGGCTGCTCGCGCAGGACGAGGCGGTGGCGCACGGCCTGCAGGTCAGGCCGCGCATCGACCTCGGCCCCGGCGCCGACGCCGACGACTACGAGGCCGCCCTCGCCGCCGCGCTCGACGACGACACGGTGGACGCGGTCGTGGCGCTGTTCACCCCGCCGACGATCGGCGGCTACGACGTGCGCGTCCCGGAGAAGATGCTCCGGCTCGCCGCCGGCGCCGGCAAACCCGTCGTCGCGACCTACCTGGGCACCGAGGGCATGCCCGCCGAACTGCGCGTCCCCGGCCCGGACGGGATGCCCGCCGAGGGCTCGGTGCCGTCCTACACCTCGCCGGAGGACGCCGTCCGCGCCCTCGCGTACGTGATCAGGTACGCGCAGTGGCGGCGTCGCCCCGCTGGCCGCATGCCGGTGTTCGAGGACGTGGACCGCGACCGCGCCCGCGTCCTCGTCGCGGAATGGCTCGGCGACGGCGGCCCGGTGGACGTCCCGGCGAAGAAGGCGGCGGAGCTGCTCGCCTGCTACGGCATCGAGGTCGCCGAGGGCGGTCACGGCGTGCCGACCCGCATCGTCGTCCGGGAGGACCGCTCGTTCGGCGCGCTGATCTCGTTCGGCATCGCCGACGAGACCGCCGAGCTGCTCGACGACCGCGCCTACCGGCTGTCCCCGCTCGCGGACGTGGACGCCGCGGAGATGATCCGCGCGATCCGCACGGCGCCGCTGCTGCTCGGCCACCGGGGCGCCGAACCCGTGGACGTCAAGGCCCTCGAACGGCTGCTGCTGCGCGCGTCGCGCCTCGGCTACGACCTCCCCGAGGTGGCGCGCCTGGAGCTGGACCCCGTCATGGTGGACGGCCACGGCGTCACGGTGCGCGCGGTGAAGCTGACGCTGGAACGCCCCCTCGGCC
>NZ_VCKZ01000499.1 GCF_005889745.1 Actinomadura geliboluensis | reverse complement strand
GGGCATATTCGGGCTTGTCGGCCGGGTGGGCGAGCGCCGTCTGATCCGGCGGGCGGATGCCTCGGCGACGATGCGGGCGCGGGCGGCGCGTTCGGCGATGAAGGTGCGTTCCATCTCGGCGAACAGCGCTAGCAACAGTGAGGCGATATCAGCGACCGCCAGCATCTCACCGGCACCACTGATGGTGACGCGCCGGCTTCGTTGGGCTCGATCGTGAATCTTGGATGGCCGTCAACCGTTGGAGCGCTCGTGAAACCATTCCGCTCAGAAGGGATCTGCTTCGACAGAACCGCTATCTCACGCAACTCTCGTTCGTCTCCATTGGCAGCGCATTCCTTGCCCATCACCGTTCTTTTGATGGCTATCCTCTCGCCTCTGACGCCCTGGGGGTAGTGCCACGGCCGATGCCCTTTGTCCACTCGAACTGCGTCGATGTCGTTTGCGTTGTCAACAGCACTTTCCCGCTACGCCCGGGCTCAGCGGCCGGGTCTGATGCTGCGTGGGGCCCGCCAGTAGACGGTCTGAGCGCTGATCCACAAAATGAACAAGACGCCCAGAGCACACACCAGGGCCCGGGCGCGGCCGTCGGAGCCAAGGTGGGTGCTCATGTCCATGTCCATCTCCATGCCCCAGGCTGAGAAGGCGAACGGCAGCCACATCACCGCCACGGCACCTTCGGTGATGACAGCCGTCCTGAGCAGTGCGGGACGGAATCGCCTGAGGCGGGGCATCCGCGTGATCAGCGGCTTGTTCACTCCGGCGAACGCGAACATGAGCGCGACAGCGCCCAAGAGCCAGCCCAAGGTCGCGCCAACACCGATGTCAGGGGTGTCTCCCTTGCCCACCTCGTTGATCGCGACCTCGTTATAGCCGCTTGGAACGGCTAGAGAGAGCAACAGGTTGAGCAGGGCGACGGCCGCGAGGGTGAGGCCCGGCCGACGAGTGAGGTTCCACAGCCCGCATGAGAACACGGCCACCAGCGCCAGAGCCCCCACCAGCCAGCGCGGGGCCATGTCCAAAAGCACCACCAGCCCGACCGGGTCGGAGAAGTCACGCGGCAGCAGCAAGACGGCGGCGGCCGCGATCCAAGCGCTGGCGAGCGCGCCCCTGACGGCGACCGGGGCGCCGCGGGCGCCGCGGGCGCCGTTGCCCGTGAGCGTGGGATCGATACGGGTAGCCGGGTCCGGGTCGGCCTGCCGATCCTGGGCGAGAGGTCGTTCGCCGTCCTCGGCAACGGCATTGAGCAGTTCGCGGGCCTGCGCGGGAGACGGCCGGTCGGCGGGATCCTTGCGGAGCAGGCCGTCCAAGAGCCGGGCGAGTGGACCGCCGCACTGGGGCGGGGCCGGTTCCCCGGTGGCGATGGCGATGAACAGGGCCCCGTGGCTGGGCGCGGTGAACGGCGTGCGGCCCTCCACCGCCCTGTACAGAGTGGCGCCGAGTGCCCACAAGTCCGACGCGGGGGTGGCGGTCTGTCCGTGCACCTGTTCCGGAGACATGTAGGCCGGGGTACCCAGTACGGCGCCCGAGCGGGTGAGGGTCGCGTCGCCTTCCACCGCGGCGATGCCGAAGTCGGTGAGGACGACCCGCCCGCTTTCCAGCAGCACGTTGGCCGGCTTGACGTCGCGGTGGACGATGCCTTGCGCGTGCGCGGCCGACAGCGCGTCCAGCATCGCCAGCCCGATCGCGGCGACCTGGCGGGCGGGCAGCACTCCTTGATCTGCCAGCAGGCGCTCCAGCGACAGGCCCTGGAGCAGTTCCATCACGATCCACGGACGGCCGTCCTCGTCCACCACCCGGTCGTATACCGTGACGACGCCCGGATGCCTCAGCCGGGCGGCGGCTCGCGCCTCCCGCTCCATCCGCGCGTACCACACCGACCGCTCCTGCTCGGTGACCTGCTCCGGAACCCGAAGCTCCTTGATGGCGACCTCACGGCCCAACTCGGGGTCATGGGCCCGCCACACCGACCCCATTCCGCCCTGCCCGATCTTCCCCAAGTTCCGGTACCGGCCCGCCAGCACGCCCTCGCCGTCCCAGCCGATGATCGGACCCTACAGGCCCCTGCCCACCCCGGTGAGCTGTGCGAGACCGCGATCGCTGACGTCCCTCCACACCGCCCAGCCGGGCGGGGCACCGTCTTCTGCCATGCCGAGGGGCGTCAGGGGTTACCGAATCCTCGGGTGCTCGGTGAAGCCCGCCGCACCATCCACCGCATCATCCACGGGTCGGCGGCCGCGCGGTGCTGAGGTGGTGCGGTGTCGGCACGGACGAGGTGACCTACGGGCTGCAGATCAACTGCCATTGCCGGGCCTCGCCGATCTTGGGGCCAACTCGTCCAGGTCAGCGGCGGCTGTGCACTCTTGACTGGTGTCGGGTCCGTGAAGAGGGCGCTGGGGGAAGCTGCATGTTCTAGTCTTGTCTTGTGCGGTTGACTGCCCTGCTGAAGAACCCAATAGCGGTGGTGAGCGCGGCGCCTCGCAGACGTCGGTGCGATGTGTGCGAGGCCCGCGTGGCGGAGAAGACCCACAGACGGAAATCCAGGCGTCAGCCACAGGAGAAGCTATGGGGGTCTTTAACCGCCAAGCGTGGCCCATCAAAAACATATGCCCATTATCTGTGCGCCGATTGTCGGCGGCGGAATAAAGCCGAGCTCACTGCCGAGATGGCGGCGCAGCTTGCAGCAATGACACAGGAGTGCAGGTCCTGGTTGCGTGAGGCTCCGCTCGTAGATCGACTCCCGGCCCCGGTGGACCGCTTCACCGAGAACGACTTTGGCCCCTACCATCGGTTCGTTGAGCTGATGGAGTTCGAGGAAGCGGCAAGTCTGGCTGCCCGGCACATCCTTTATGGGCACCCGCCGCACGGCCCCAGTTTTCCTGTGGATCACGGCTACAAGAAGCCGCGCCGCCCGCCGGATTCCCATCATGCTGTGCTGCGCCTGCCGCAGCGGCATAATATCATTGGCCACTACAACGACGCCCTGGTGTTCACGGGGTCGATTTATCGACTGGCTGACGGTCGTGTGGTGCTGTACTGGCACGATCACGAGTGGGACTACTCCGATTGACCCGCCAGTGGAGCGTTTGGCGGCATGGAGATCCCGGCCAGAGCCTCACTGAGCACGCCGGCGAGGCCCACTCACTCGGGTACCAAGCCACCAGCCGCAAACACACAACGTCACCAACGCTGCGCAGAGCTACCCAGCGACTGGGGCCGCTCCGGGAGAAGACCGCCCAAGCGGCCGCGCGGGGGGCGTTAGTTTGCTGCGCCGAGGGTTGTGCCCCGGGCGCTTGATGCCCGACGGACTCCCGCCCTGGCTGATGCTCGGTGCCATCCTCGCCAATCGGCTATTTGCCCGATCTCTCCTGGCCGCTACGGGTACCCGAGATCGCCAGGAGCTGGCCGAGAAGGCGGCTCAGGCCGACGTGCCGGAGGTGCCGGCCGAGGCCGAGTTCCCTTCCGGGGGCTGTTCGAGCTGCTGTTCGCGCTTGCGCTGTTCATTCTTGATCGTTTCGGCGCGTTGGGCGAACTCGATGAGCCGGTCCTGTTCTGCGAGGTTGCGGTAGGCGTGGATGCCCAGCTCGGCGCTCCTGTACTCCAAATCCAGATCATCGGCAGCCTGCTGCAGATTCATGCTCCGTTCGCGGAACTTGAAGTATCCGGTCATCCCCGCCGACACGCCGACGGCGAAGCTGAGGGCCGTGGCCACCAACTCTGGAGGGGAGTTGCCGGCTGCTGCGGTGGTGGCGATGGTGGTCGCCAACGACCCGACGATGATGATCGTCTGGAACCTGTTGTGGGTCGTGCGGTACTTGCGCGCCTGGCCGCGGTACTCCTCGATCGTGGTCAGCACGTCGGAGTGGTAGATCCATAACAGGCGGGTCAGGCCACCGGACACCATCCGGGTCCGGGCGTCGCGTTCGGCGTCGCGGAGCCGCGCGAGCTGGAGTTGGGCTCCGGCGATCGTGCGTGCGGTGGCGGCCAGGCCGCGGATGCTGGAGATCACAACGGCCAGCAGCGCGGCTGCGGTGACCGCGTCCCCGGCTACCAGCACCGCCAGGTCGATATGCACCGGCGGTCGGTCGGCGAACCGCGCCAGATTGAGTACCAGCAGAACCGCCAAGAGCGCCGGCGCGGCGACGGCCAGCAGAGCCCGCCAGCGCCGGCGGCTCGATTCGGCCTGGTGGACGGCTTCTTTGAAGTCGTGAATCCGGAACCGCGCGTCGTTGAAGTCGTAGGCCGCGGTACTTGGACCTTCCTCGCGCGCCGGATCAGTCGCAGCATCGGTCACACCGTGACGGTTAAACACTCTGATCTTGTCGTCAAGAGGCGAGTAAAGAAGGTCTGGCCCGCGGACCGAGGTCATCTCCGTCCCACCTCCCTCGCCACTGCCGGTTGGCCGGATCAGGCCGGGCTGGCGCGTATCTCCGCGCGGGGGCAAGGCGGGGTGTCGACGACCTGCGACGCGCCCAGGTCACCAGCATCGAGGACCTGCCCGAGCCGACCGACAAGGGCAAGCGGTCGATCGCCAACTCGATCGCCCGGCACGTCTACCGCGCCTTCCTCGACCCGGAGGTCGAGAAGACCAAGGACGTGTGGGACCTGGCGGCCTTCGGCTTCGGCGGCCGCCTGAGCTTCACCAAGATCTCCCAGCACTGGCTCCGCGAGGCCATCAAACACTGGGCCCTGGACGACCTGCCCAAACGCCGTGGGGACAACGCCCGCGGCTTCGTCCAGCACCACGTGAACTGCGCGGCCATGCTCTCGGAGAGCCTGCGGGCCGTCCGTGACGACCGCGGGGAGATCCCCGCCCAGCTCGGCCGGGCCGACATCGAGAGCTTCCTGCACCGCCTGGCCTACCAGGAGGCGAACGGCAAGCTCACCCACAAGGCCCGGGCCCGGATCGTCCGCCAGCTCAAGCGGATGCTGGCCCGCATCCGCAGCCTGGGCCTGACCCGCCCCGGCGGAGTCGCCGGGGGCCTGGCCGACGACTTCGTCCTGCTCACCTCCGACGTCCCCCAAGAGCCCGAAGACGAAGAGCCCGGCCGGGACCTCCCGCCGGAGATCATGCGGCAGCTGTGTGAGCACCTGCCCAAGTTCGAGGAGGTGGCCCGCACCAGCCGCGAGGTCCGCATCGCCGTCGAGCTCGCCATCGACACCGGCCGCCGCCCCGACGACATCTGCGAACTGCCTTGGGACTGCCTGGACCGTGACGACAATGGCGACCCTGTGCTGGTCTATGACAACCGCAAACGCAACCGGCTCGGCCGTCGCCTGCCGATCCCGGAGGCCACCGCCGAGCTGATCACCCAGCAGAAGAAGCGAGTACGCGAACGGTTCCCGAACACCGCGATCGCCGAGCTGAAGCTGCTGCCTTCGTCCCGCAAGAACCCCGACGGCACCCGGCCCATCGGCGACTCCAGCATGAGCGAACGGCACCGCATCGGGTCCAACAGCCTGCCGCTACTGCTGCTGGCAGACGGCACCGAGTTCGACAAGACACAGGTGGTGCCCTACGCCTACCGGTCTTTCGGCGCTGACCCGGCTGGCGGCCGCCGGACGCACCGCAGCCGAGCTGCAGGCCAAGTCCCGGCACCTGCACCTGGCCAGCCTCGGCCGCTACGTCCGCCTCGGCGAGCAGACCTCGGCGGCCCTCACCGCCGAGCACGACCCGCACGCCCGGCGCCGTCCCACCGACCCGCGAAGGAGTTCCTCGTGACGGCCGAGACACCCAAGGACATGACCGGGACCAAGTCCGGAGACGGCGTCGGGGACCGAGCGCCTTCGGCGACCGTGTGGTTGCTGGTCGGGTTGACCGGGTCGGGCAAGACCACCTTCGCCAAGCGCTTGGAGGAGCGGGGCGTGGTGCGGTTGTCGGTGGACGAGGAGGTCTTCCGGCGGCACGGCCGCTACGGCGTGGACTTCCACGAGTCGCGGTGGTTCGAGCTGGCCGACCCGGTCGCCGAGGAGGTCTACCAGCGGCTGGGCGACCTGGTGAAGGCCGGGCGGGACGTGGTGCTGGACGTGGGGTTGGAGCGCCCCGGGTTGGGTGGAGGCCCTGAAACCTGGAAGGGTGAGGGGCTATGGCACCCCCGAGAAAGTACTCCGTTGAGCTGCGTGAACGCGCGGTCCGTATGGTCTTTGAGCTGCGCGAGCAG
>NZ_VCKZ01000498.1 GCF_005889745.1 Actinomadura geliboluensis | reverse complement strand
GCAGCGTCAGATGTGTATAAGAGGCAGGGGAGGTGGGGGAGGTCAGGGGACGAGACATCGCGGCTCCTTCGGGGAACGAGCGGGAACAAGGGATGAGGCGCGGGGCACAGAACGGCGACCTTCGGTCACGCCGGGGAAGGTCTGGCGTCCTGTCTCGCCCCGGACACGGAAGTTCCGGAGCGAGGCAGAGCGTCAGCAGCACGTCGGGGGGATCGGCCGCGCGGGCCGGGTGAAGGCGGTCAGCCGGTGTGCTTGCATCCTGGGATCGGGCGCCACACCGGGCGGTGCTGTGAGGGGTCCAGTCCCACACACGAGTCACACCACGCGCCGTCGTCGGTGATCAGCCACGACGCGTTGCGGGCGTAGTCGAGTGCCACGTCCACGTCGGGGAAGTGCGTGACATAGCCGTCGTCTTCGTCGAGCAGGGCACCGCAGCAGTTGCAGCCGATCGTCACGCACGCCTGCCTGCGGGGGTGCGGGGTCGGGACGTCCCGGTCGGGAGAGGTGAAGTCGGCGGCGTCGGCGCGGGCGGCGGCGGCAGTGTCGTAGTGGGGGATGCAGTCACCGGTGTCCACCGCCGCGCCGCTGCTGTACCGCAGCTCGAAGCACGGCGTCTTGTAGGCGCGGGTGATCAGGTTCGCCGGGATGTCCAGCGGCATCTGGGAGATCAGGGGCATCTGGGGTCCTTGGGGGATTGGTCGGGTTCGTTCTTCGTGCCAGGTCAGGCGGCCCACAGGTCGCCGGGGTCACCGAGATCACGGGCGCGGCGGGCGATGTTGCGGGCGGCGTTGCCGGACACGTGCAGACGGGCCGCGATGGTGCTCACGCAGCCGCCGGCGGCCAGAATCCGGGCTGCGGCCAGCACACGCTCGGTGTGGGTGGTCAGGTCAACGCTCATGGCAAACGTCCTTGTCGAATCGGAGACAGCGAGAAAGGGCCCGCCGGGGCGGCGGGCCAGCAGACAGAGCAGCGGGTGAGGTGGTCGCGCAACGGCGAGCCGTTGCGTTGCGCCGGACCTACGCGACGCGTCGCGGCCAGCTCAGTGCGACGCGTCGGGCACGGCCGCGTTCGACGCCTGTTCGCGGGCCGCGGCCCGTGCGGGAGCGGTCAGGCGGCGTCGCGTTCCCAGTCGTCGGCGCAGGCCAGGCAGCAGCCCAGCCGCCGGCGCAGCACGTAACCGACATCGGTGCGGCACCGCGGGCAGGTCCGCCGCGCGGCCAGCGCTTTGGCCAGCGCGGCGCGCTGCGCGGCGGTCGGGACGCGTTTGGGCAGCGCAAGCCGCCGGTCGTACAGGTAGGCCACGCCGAGCCCGCGCCACCGGTGCCACAGCACCTGAGCCACCACGTCCTGACCGCCGGGGCGGAGCCCGGCGGCGGCGAGCTGGCGGCGGGTGGCCAGGTGCGGCGGCGCCAGCCGCCACGGGTAGGTCGGGATGCCGTACCGGTCCCCACGCGGATCCCAGAACCGCGCGGAGCTACGCCGGGCCATCGGCGCGATGCCCGGTCGAGGGCCGGACCGTGCGCGCGGCCGTGGGGGTCCAGCGGTGCCCGCAGTCGCAGCGGTGGCGCCCGTCGGGCAGCACCCGCACGCTGCGGACGCTTCCGCAGTTGGAACACCCGCGCTCCCGGCCGTCGGGCGCGGCGCCGGTCGAGTTGGTGAACGCGGCCGGGACGGGGTGCGTGCCGGTCACCGCGACCGGCATCGTCATCGTCATCGGGTTCGTCATCGCGCACAGCGCTCCCTTCTCCCGCGTCGCGGGGGATCGGATGACGAAAGATCCGGGCGTCTGGCACCGGGTGAGACGGCCCCGCAACCGCGCGAACATCTGTCGCAGCGGGGCGGGGCCGCCCGGACTCGGGGTCAGCTACCGGTCAGGCGGCCAGCCCGTCACAGGCCGCCGGAATGAGGGCGTTCAGAGTCCCCGCCGGCAGCGCCTGACCCGCCCGAGCGGTCACCCGGGCGACAGAGAACCGCCACCACTCCCCGCCCCGGTGCCCGGCCGCCACGAACGAGCGCACCAGCCGCACATGGGCGTGCGCGGTGTCGCGGTCGGTGAACGGGCCCAGCACCAGCGCCGATTCGGCCATCCGCGCACTGGTGCGCACCGAGACGTAGAACGCGGACGCCGGACGGGACTGCGCGTCAACGGCGGCAGTCGGGGCAGCCATGACACCGCTTGGTACGGGGACGGGGCCGGGCATAGGAAATCGACATCGGAACCTTTCTTTTCCAGGCAACCAAGCGGCCCCGGCCGCCCGCCCCCATTACCAGGGGAAGGGCGACCGGGGCCGAATCATCTGGAGGAGCTAAAACGGGCGGGAGCAGGCCCTCCAAGGCTCTGCCGTTCCGTGAGGTGGCCCGGGCAGAAACCCGGGCCACCCGGACGCAACGTCAGCGCTTGCAGCACCGGGCTGCATCGGCGGGGGTGTCGTAGGCCGTGCCGCACGTGGGGCACTCGTTCCAGGTGCTCACGGCGATCACTTCTTCTTTCCGGTCTTGGCGTCGTAGGCGTCGCGGACGCTCTTGGGCTCACCGTGCGGCCACGTCGAGGACTTGCCCTTGGTGGGGTTGTCGGCCATCGTTGGGACTTCCTTCCTGTTGGGAGGTGCCCGGGACGCCGCTGCTTGGCGGTGGAGGCGTCCCGGGTCTCGGGGAACTTCGTGGGGCCCTAGCCGTCGGCAGGGCCGGTCAACACGACGTCGAGGTAACGGCGCTCGCCGCTGCCGCGCCGGTTCGGGTAGGGGACAGAGACCTCACCGACCGCGCACCGGTCGCCGGGCAGCTCGGCCAGCAGCTCGGCCAATGCCGCCACGTCGGCGGCGTCGCCGGACAGCCGCACCTTGACCAGCCGGGCACGGGGGGCCGTCACCGGGCGGCCCCGGCCGGGGCGGTGTCCAGCGCCCGCACGACCGGCGACAGTCGCGCATCCAGGGCCGCGGCCAGCCGCTTGACCGCCCGCTTTGCGTCGCGGACGTCCAGGTCAGGGACGCGCAGCGGGCGCCACAAGTCACCGGTGTCGATCGTGAACAGCAGCAGGGTGCTGGTCAGCATCGCCGGGCACCGGGCCACCGCGTCGTCATAGGGCTCGTGGTAGCCGCCATTCCAGCGATCCCAGTCGCCGAACCCCCGCACGCCGGCCAGCGCGACCGGGCGCGGGACCGCGACCTGAACCCGGGCGATCAGCGAACCGTCGTGCTCGCTGGTGGTGAAGGCCACCGACTGGAGCCGTTCGGCCGTCCAGTCCACGTACGGCGGCGACATGATCGGCGAGGTGGCGACCTCCCAGGCGGCTCGGGCGAACAGCGCCGGGTCGGTGGTCACCGGCTCTTCCCAGTCGAACCGGTCAGCGTGCTGGCGAAGGTAGACGCCGTACCGGCTCACCCCATCGGAGGCGCGGTCACGGTCATAGGCGTCATGGAATCGGAACATCACCTGTCGATCACTCCCTTTCGGTCGGTCGAATCGGACAAAGCAGAAGCGCCCCGGCCTGAACCCGGCCGGGGCGCAACAAGTCGGGAGAATCAGCGGGCAGCGATCTGGACCACGGCCCGCGCAACGGGCGGCTTCGGGCGCGGCATCACGCGCGTCCGGCGACGCTGGCCGCTCTGCCGGCAGCCCTCCTCCAGCCGGGCCCGCCACTCCTCAAAGGTCAGATCGACCCTGACCTTCTGGCCACTGCCCGGACACCACGGCGCCGGCGGGCGGAACTCGTTGGGCCACGCGTCGGCGCCTGGAACGTCGGGGCCGCGATGCGGCGTGATCATGCTGCGCTTCACCGAGCGCCAGGCACCGCAGTCCGGGCAACCAACCAGGGTGCAACCGCCCCGGTCGGACATGCTGACCAAGTTCGGCGGCAGAGACGACAGACGGATGACCGGGCGGCCGTTGGAGTACATCGAGACGAACCCTCCGAGGTCGGGAACCTGAGTCCTTGCGTTCTCCGCCCCGCACGGACGGCCCCGATCCGAAGACCGGAACCCGACCGCGCGGGGCGGGCAGCGCAAGCGCCACAGACGTTCGTTCGGCATCGCGTAACCGCGCCGGTCCAGGGACTTTGGTCAACCCGTACACACGAGGGCGAGACCACCGATGCCTTGTTCAGTTGGAGACTTCTGCGTACTGCCAGTGACTCCTCCGGACGGAGCGAGCCACTGGGAAGCAGCGTATACGTAGCTTCGTATACGCACAACCCCTAGGTATACGATGGTGCGTATACGCTGGTGAAGGTGCCATCGAGACAGGAGGGGTTGATCGTGCAGTGACAGAACCGGCCTACGTCCGCATCGCGGGCGAGTACGCCCGACGCATCCGCAGCGGGGTGCTCCCGCCCGGCACGCAACTACCGAGCTACGCCGAGATCGCCCAGCAGAACGCCGTGTCGGACATCGTGGTTCGGAAGGCCCTCGAACTCCTCCAGAGTCAGGGGCTCGTTCGATCCGTGCGGCGGCGAGGCGTCTTCGTCGCCGACCGCCCGAACCTCGTTCGCGTGTCCCCCGAACGCCAGATGGAGACGGCGGAGCAGTCGTTTCAGAACGAATCGGATCAACAGATCCGAGTAGACCGCGAAGTCCAGCAGGCTCCCGCCACGGCGGAGCTTGCGGAGGCACTCGGGATCCCGGTGGGGCAGGAAATCAACCACGTCATCACCCGAGCGGCCGAGAATGGGCGACCAATCTCGATCTCGGACACCTACCATCCGCTGGACGTCACAGACATCTCGGAGGCCGCCTTTCTGGAGGAGGCAATCTCCGATCAACTACCGACGGTCGCCCATGCTGAATGGCTACAGACAACGCCCGGCGATCTCGTCAAAACGGTACACCAGCGGTTCCTCTCCGCTGATGACCGAGTCATCATGATCTCCGACATCTCGTATCCCCGTGACCGCTACGACGCATTCGTGTTCCGCATGACTCTCAAATAGAGGCATGTAAAAGGGGGGCGCCGACCAGACCGGCGCCCCCCTTTTTTTGGTGTGTGGACTCAGATTCGAACCCAGCCCTGTGCCGTGTCCGCATCTGTCCACCATGAAACAAAGCGTGGATCTGTGGAATCTAGTTTCCATCGGGCGGACAAGGCGTCGAAGAAGGCATTGTTAGCTGTCTTGCCGCCCCTGGGCTCTCCGATGTAGACAAGTCGCTCGCCCCCGGCCTCTTCGAACGACGTCAACACATCAGACGACATCCTGTCTCCCCAGCCAGGTGGCCAGCACAGAAAAAGCACGGAATCCGCTGGCCTCGCGCGGGTTTCGAACTCGGACAGATCTTTGACGGGGTGCCAGACGTCCGCCTGGCCGACCGCTCCAGGAAAGGAAGTGTTCTTGGTCCTGTCTGGCGGATCTGAATCGTACGCATCAACGGTTAGCCCGGCATAAGTCAGCTGCGCTGCCCAATAGCCCCGCCCGGCTCCGACTTCCGTGATCGGAAGGTCCCCGCAAAAACCCGCCATCCATTCAATGGTTTGCGGGGCGGGTATGGCGTACGCATAGCTGGCCTGCAAGTGCATCTGTGCGTAGGCGAGCCGCGCACTTCCGTTCGGCCTGCCACCATTCACTACGCGCTTGCCGTCTGTCTCGGTCACGAACGGTTCAACGATGTCCCAGTACGGGTTTGCGCTCACAGTGTTCCCGCCGGTCATGTAGTGCACGAAACGCAAATCGAACTGCGCGTCGGCTTGGGCATCGCCGGTGCCTGCCAGCTCTCCCGCCATGTCCAGATACTCGGCCACCTTGGGGTATTGGGAGCGGAGCCTGTGCTCGTCCTTCAGGAGCGCAGTGAGTTCGTCCCATCGGCGTGGTGTCATGGTCAGCTTGGCCATGTGATGAGTCTCTCCCACCGCCCTCCGACGGTCCAGCCTCCTTTGTAGCCTGCGATCAGTGCTAGAAACGAAAAAAGCCCTGGTCATCGCTAGGATGACCAGGGCTTCTCTGCGTCTGGCGTGACGCGATACTCGTGGGGCAACTGTCCCCGGCGGTCCCCGTCTGGGGGAGTTGGCATGCCTGACGAACTGCCTGACGATCGGTGCAACCGAGCACGGACCTGTGCGGACCTTCGGGGACTGTCAACGTGCGGCATGGACGACGCTGCTACCAGGTGGGATGCCGACAAAGATGCTTCGAGTCCAATCGCGGGAGCTCGAGGCGGGTCAGGCTGCTCGATGAGCGTTGCTCATCTTCGCCTTGGCCCGCCGTGTCTTTCCGGGGGGCGACCCCCCGGAG
>NZ_VCKZ01000497.1 GCF_005889745.1 Actinomadura geliboluensis | reverse complement strand
CCCCCGTCCCCGCCCCGGAGGCCGAGGACAAGGCCGAGGACAAGGCCGAGGACGCGGGTACGGACGCTGCGAAGGACGACGGGTCCGGGGCCGAGCCGAGCGACGGGGAAAAGGAAACGTCCCCCGGGAAGGGTTCCCAGGGGACGTCCTTGGATCCGGCGCCGTCCGGTCAGGCCTGCTGACCGGCGCTCACCTGCGCCCGCTCGGGAAATCGGGCCTCCTGCTCGGCGATGACGGCCTGCACATCGGCGAGCTTGCGGCCGTAGTCCCGGCTGGACAGCCAGAACTTGTAGATGATCACGAACTCGAAGAAGAGCATGCCGGCCGCGCTGACCGCCACCACGGGGATCACCGCGCCGGAGACGACCGCCGCGATGAGCGGCGCGACGATGAAGACGCCCATCTGGAACTCGATGCCGCTGATCAGGTGCGGCCGGATGCGCCCGCGCATCAGCACGTTGCGGATCCGGGCGTACCACGGGAACCGCTGGTTGAACCCCTGCTGCAGCGCGATGTTCGGGTTCTCCGCGACGACCTGGTCCTCCAGGTCGGCCTCGGAGGGCTCCAGGTCGGCCTGCGCCGAGCGGAGCCGGTCGTCGGCCGCGGCCGACGCGGACGGCCCGCCCTCCGCCCGGGCGGCCTCGTCCAGCAGTTCCTGCGCCCTCTCCTGCGCGGTGCGCAGCGTCGCCCGCATCTGGTTGCGCACCTTGTAGATCTCAAGGGCGTCCATGTAGCGGAGCATGTCGAGGAAGACGACGGCGAGGCCGGTCCAGATGTAGGCGGTGTTCCCGGTGTTGTGGTACTGGCCCGCCATGAGTGTGATGGCGCAGGCGAGGACGCGGACGCGGTCGAAGATGTAGTCGAGCCAGGCGCCGAAGACCGAGCCGGTGCCCTTCAGGCGGGCGATCTTGCCGTCCATGCAGTCGAGCGTGAACGACAGGTGGTAGAGCAGGGCGCCGACGACGAGCCAGAGCGGGGTGGCAACGGCGAAACAGGCGCCGGCGGCCAGGCCGAGGATCAGAGCTCCGACGGTGAGCTGGTTGGGGGTGATGCGTGTCCGGTTGGCGGTGAACTTGACCAGCCGGGAGGCGAGGGGGTCGACCAGCAGGACCGTCCACCATGCGTCACGCGCTTTGTACGTCCGTTGCCGGACGTCGTCGAGCGTGAAGTCCGCCATTGAAGAGCCGTCCTTTCGTGATGGGAGATCCGGGCCCCGGCCGCGGGGTGGCAGACGCGGAACCGGCCGCTGACAAGGGACGATGACGCGCCCGGGCCCGCTCCCGAAGGGAGAATCTACTCCCCCCGGGAGCGGGCCCGGCGCGTCGTTGCCGACTTGTCACCGATGATCGTCAACCCAGCAGCCGGTCCGCGATCCGCGCGGCCGCCTGACCGACGTCCATCGCACAGTAGCGGTTCTGGAACGCCGTGTAGGCGCGAAGGTGGGTCGACGTGACGCCGTCGAGGTCGCGGAGCGCGTCGGCGACCTCGTCGACCTCGCGCAGCAGCGGGCCCGGCGCCTCCGCGGTGAGGTCGAAGTAGGTGCCCCGCAGCTCCTCCTGGTAGAACTCCAGGTCCGGGGTGAAGAACAGGATCGGCCGGCCGGTCGCGGCGAAGTCGAACATCACCGAGGAGTAGTCGGTGATCACCACGTCGGCGATCAGGTACAGCTCGGTGATGTCGGGGTGGCGGGTCACGTCGATGACGTCGCCGCCGATGCCGGCCGTCCGGTCGGCGACCATGTGGTGCTGGCGCACCAGGATCGTGTACTCGTCGCCGACCGCCGCGGTGAGGCGCGCGGTGTCCAGCACCAGCTCGGCCTGCCGCCCGCGGGTGAGCCAGATGTCCTCCCGCCAGGTCGGGACGTAGAGGGCGACCCGGCGCCCGTGCGGGACGCCGAGCTGCTCCCGCACCCGCCGCGCCCGCTCCTCCCGGTCGGGGGCGAACAGCAGGTCGTTGCGCGGGTAGCCGACCTCCAGGACGTCGCCCTCGTACCGGAACGCCTGCCGGAGCATGCCGGTGACGTGCGCGGACGGCGAGATGAGGTGGTCCCAGAGGGGGACGTCCTCCTCGTAGCGGCTGAGCTTGGTGGTGTTGCTCGCGATGCGGCCGTTCTTCACCAGGTCGTAGCCGATGTGCTTGTACGGCGTCCCGTGCCAGGTCTGGAGGTAGACCTGCCCGGGCCGCTTGGCGTAGCCCTGCATCTGCAGGCAGTTGTTCACGACGATGCGCGCCGCCGCGGACAGCTCGTAGTACTCGCGGGTGCCGCGCAGCACCGTCCGGGCGCCCTCGGGCACGTCGAACTGCCCCTCGGCGGTGAACCAGACGTACTCCAGCCCCGGCTCGCGCCGCTGCATCTCCTCGAAGACGGCCCGCGGGTTGCAGGAGTACTGGCGGCCGAAGTAGCTCTCGAACACCACCAGGTCGCGCAGCGGCGCGGTGTTGGCGGAGGAGTAGTAGTGCCGCTGCAGCCTGCGCTGCGCGTAGGGGCCGCGCTCGTCGTCGCTCAGCGCCGTCCGGATCCAGAGGTGGAGCAGGTCGCCGCGGTGGGACTGGAGCGACAGCTCGTGCACGCCCACGAACCGCGGCTCGGGCAGCGCCTTGCGCGTCGCCCGGTCGATGCCCATGTTGATCTCGCCGTGCTCGCCGGGGACGTACAGGTCCCACCGGCCGGTCGGCAGCGGGAAGCCGCTCTCGCGCCGGGCGTTGAGCAGCGCGGTGAACGCCGGCCCGTCCCAGCTGAGCGGCACCTCGTGGACGTCGGACGTGCGGCGGCGGCGCATGATCAGCCGGTCCGGGCGGGTGCCCTCGTCGGCGCTGGTGCCGCTCACCCGGATCGTGGTGCCGTCCAGCCACTCGACCCGGGTGATCGTGGGCCGGGGGGCGCGCTCGACCAGCGTGAGGTTGCCGTAGTTGGTGGCGATGACGTCGTACTCGCGGCCGGCCACGTCGGCGCGCAGGTCGAGCAGGTCGGCCTCGACGGCCAGCCGCAGCCTGTCCTCGCCCTTGGCGGTGAGGGAGAAGTCCCACTCGATGCTGTCGGTGACGGCCGTGCCGCCGGCGGCCGCGCCCCCGGCGCCCAGCCCCTCGGCGAGGTCCCTGAGGTCGGCGACGGCGGTGAAGCCGAGGTGCCCGGCGGGGGCGTCCTTCGTCACGGTCATCGGCCACGACACGGTCGTGGTGCCCTGCCGGTACGCCGCGGTGATCTCGCCCTTGCGCACGTAGGCGGCGTCGGCCTGCCGGACCCGGCCGGACAGCAGCAGCCGCTCCCCGTCCACCTTGACGTCGGTCACCAGGGCGCGGACCGGCTGCACGCCGACGATCAGTTCCTTGGCCTGGGTGTACTTGGGCTTGATCAGCATCCCGGGCGCGACCTCGCGGTCCGGCGGCCACAGCCCCGCGCCGCGCGGCGTGGTGAGCCTGCCCCGCCGCTTGATGCCGTGGGTGGTCACCGTGACGAAGATGTGCCAGGTGCCCTCGTTGGACCCGAGCTGGGCGGGGTCGATCTCGACGGCGAAGCCGGACCAGTCGTGGCAGGCGGTGGCCTGGCCGCTCTGCGCGGTGACGTCGGGCCGCCGGATCCGCTCCGGCTTCGGCCGCAGGATCTTCGGGACGAGCACCATCCGCCGCTTGCGGAACTCCACCTCGATCGTACTGTCGTCGGGGCCGGGGGCGTCCATCCGGTCGATGTAGGCGTGGCCCTCGATCCGCAGCCGGCCGTTGTGCCACATGATCTCGTCGACGCCGGTCTGCAGCTTGAGCTCGTCGGACAGCGCGTAGAGGTGGTCGGGGAAGCGCGGGTCGCCGAGGTAGGGGTAGTCGCCGTACCAGGTGTCGCCGCCGCCCTCGCGCTGGATCGCGCTGTGCCGCATCGGGTTGCTCTTGGCGAACGAGACGATGTCGATCAGCTCGTCCATCAGCCGCTCGCGGACGGCGTGGAACTTCAGCCGGTCGATGGCGGCGAGGTCGTTGAGGAGCTTCGGGTCGATCTCGTCGAGGAACTCGTTGACGAGCGCGAGGAACGACTCGCGGTAGGCGTCGTCGCCCTGGTCGACGACGTTGACGTAGATCCGGATGTCGTCGGCGAGCGCCGACCGGTCGTAGGCGTCCTTCAGGTCCGGCGCGTTCTTGGCCAGGAAGCTGGAGGCCGCGCGCACCGAGCGGATCCGGTCGGCGAGGTTGCCCGGCTCGGTGCGCCGCTGCGTGATCGAGCGGGTGCCGGTCTCGCGGATGCGCCAGTGGTAGACGACCTCGCGCAGGACGTCCACCTTCGAGGCGAGGACGTGCGCCGGGATCGTCACCGGGATGTCCTCGTACAGCCCGGCGGGGAACTTGAAGTCGTGCTTGTCCCAGAAGGCGCGGCGGAAGACCTTGTTCCAGGCGGTGCGGTCGCAGAGCAGCTCGGGGAAGTCGCGGACGTGCGTGCCCTTGCGGTCGATCGGGAAGATGTCGTCGTGCATGGCCGACCGCTGCAGGCCGTTGATGCCGATCCGCCGCACGGCGCCGCAGGCGATGTCGGAGCCGGTCTCCTCCAGCGAGCCGACCATCAGGTCGAAGGCGTACCGGGGGATGATGTCGTCGCTGTCGATGAACGCGAGGTAGCGGCCCGAGGTGTGCGGCAGGCCCGCGTTGCGGGCGAGGCCGAGGCCCTGGTTCTCCTGGCGGACCAGCCGGAAGCGGGGGTCGCGGGTCTCGAACTCCTTGGCGATCGTCGCGCTCGCGTCGGTGGAGCCGTCATCGATCATGACGACCTCGAGGTCGCTCAGCGTCTGCTGGGCGACGGACTCCAGGCAGGCCTCCAGATAGGCCTCGACGTTGTAGAACGGGACGACGATGCTCAGCAGCGGTGACAACCGGTTCTCCCCAGGGGGACGAGCGCCAAATTGTGGCGGGATGGTGAAATCCGCTTCACTGCGGGATTAAGAGGCGGATAAGGCCGAGTTGATGATATCCGACATGGCACAACACGAGATTCGTCTCGGCGGGGGGCGCCGCCCGGCGGGCTAACGGGCCTGCCCGCCGGCCGCACGCTTGGCGCCCTTGCCGGCCGGACCGCGCCCGGCGGGACGGCGCAGGGACGTGAATGCCCAGGTCATCTTGGGTTCGATGGCCCAGCTCATGCACCGCACCACCGGCGGGCTGCACAGCACGGTGCCGAGGACGGCGGACGCGCCGAGGAGAATGATCGTCCCCGGAACGGTGTGCATCCAGGCGAACTCCCACCAATCGAGGTAGTCCAGCAGCCGAATGATGAACCCGTGCAAAAGGTACGTGTAGAGCGTGGTGGCGCCGAGCGCGCTGAACCAGTGCCGCCCGCGCGGGACGACCGCGAGGAACGCCGCGACCAGCACCGTCGCGCAGCTGAACATCGCCAGCGTCATCACGGTGCCGGTGACGTTGTTGACGCCGAGGTCCTCGTACGGGGTCTTCCAGAAGACCCAGTTCTCTGTCATGCGGTCCTTGGCGAAGTACGCCATGGCCAGCCCGCCGGCGAGCACCGCGGCGCCGATCGGCCGGGCGATCGGCTTCTTGAGCAGCTCGAAGTGCTCGGGCTTCAGCGTGAGGCCGAGCACGTACAGCGGGAGGAGCCCGAGCACCCGGTGGATGTTGAACGTCCCGCCGAGATCGCTCATGTAGGACAGCAGCGCGAACAGCAGGGCGATGCCCAGCGGCCAGCGGATCTGCTGCCACACCGGGGTGGACAGCCGCCAGAGGAAGAGCGCGCACATGAACCACATCAGCCAGTACGGCTTCAGCAGGCTGATCGTGAGCTCGCCGCCCTTGCCCAGCCAGGCGTAGAGCTCGTACGCGACCTCGAACACCACGTACGGCACGCCGACATGGGTGATGAGCTTGCGCGCCTTGCCGGTGGAGAACGTCCAGTTCCGGGAGAGGTAGCCGGTGATCACGATGAACAGCGGCATGTGGAACATGTAGATGAACAGGTACAGCGCCTTGGCGATCGGCACGTCCGACCGGATGTTGGCGATGACGTGCCCCGCGACCACCAGCAGGATCGCGAAGTACTTGGCGTTGTCGAAGAAGGGGTCACGCGGCTTGCGCGGGCGCGCGCCCTGCCCCGGTGAGGCCGCGCCCGCCGCACTGCCCGCCGCACTGCTCGGCGGCGTGCCGGGGGCGGGCCGCGCGGTGCCCGGCGCGGGCGGCGCCATGGCCGCCGCGCCCGGCGCCCCGGCCGCCTCGGTGCTGGAGGCGCGCTCGGG
>NZ_VCKZ01000062.1 GCF_005889745.1 Actinomadura geliboluensis | reverse complement strand
AGGTGGAGGCGGTCGATCTCGACGTCCGGTGCCGGGGTGGCGGTTGCCGCCCAGGCCGCGAAGGCGTCCCAATTGTCGTAGAGGCTCTGCGGGGCCGGGCCGAAGCGTCCGGCGGACGCCGTCTCGATATCTGCGGCCTTGTCGTCGGAGACGACGAGCACGGCCCGTCCCGCGTGGTTGGCGATGCGCATCAGATCTCTCCGCCGATCAGCCCCAGCAGGAGCTTCTCGAAGGTCTCGGGGTGCTCGATCTGGGTCCAGTGGCCGCACCGGCCGATGACGTACAGGTCGGCGTTGGGGAGCTTGTCGGCGAAGTACTTGCTCGCGTCCACCGGGATGATCCGGTCTTCGCGCCCGTGCACGCACAGCACGTCGTGGGTGATGCCCGCGAGGTCCTCGGGTGTGAAGAAGCGGCGCGTCCCGTTCGGGTCGAACGACGCCTCGTGGGAGCGGCGGACGTCCTCCCGGGTCACGTACGCCATCCGCTCGGCCACGACGCGGTCGATGGTGCCGCGCATGGGCTCCAGGTCGTACACGAACTCGGTGAGCAGCCCCTTGAGGGACTCCGCGCTCGGGCTCGCGTAGAACTCGCGGAGGTGCTTCAGGCCGGGGCTGACCGGCATGTCCGGCGCGCCGCCGCTGCCCATCAGCAGGATCTTGCCGACCAGCTCGGGCCGGGCCAGCGTCATCAGGAGGGCGAGCTGGCCGCCCATCGAGTTGCCGACCAGGTGCACCTTCTCCAGGCCCAGCTCGTCCGCGAGCGCCAGCAGCGCCTCGGCGCGCAGCTCGTTGAACGGGCCCATGCCGCGCGGTGCGTCGAGCGGGTGCGAGGAGTCGCCGAAGCCGATCTGGTCGGGGGCGAGGCACCAGAACCGGTCGCCGAGGTCGGCGATGATCCGCTCCCAGTTGGACAGCCCGGTCGCGCCGGGCCCGGAGCCGTGCAGGAACAGCACGGCCTCGGGCCCGCGCTCGCCGGTCTCGTGCAGCCGGAACGTCAGCTCCCCGTCCCGAACCTTGACGGCGACGTCAGAAGAGGTGATCACAGGTGCACCGCCGCGAGCTTCTCGGCGCCGAGGTGGCGGCCGCCCCACGCCTTGGCGAGCGGGTCGTCGAACAGGAACGCGTGGCTGCCGGCGGCGACCGCGTCCTGGAACTTCCTCTGCAGCGGGTGGTCGAGGAACGCGGAGCGGCCCGACGAGACCCGCATCAGCGCCTGGACGGTGTCGAGCGCCGCGTTCGCCGACCGGGCGACGTCCCACCGCCAGAACGCGCGCTGCTCCAGCGACGGGACCTCGGCGCGCTCGGCGGCCTCCATCAGCTCCGACGCGGTCCGCTTCACCTTGAGGACGGCGGCGTCGAGCTGCCAAGCGGCCTCGGCGAGGTGGTTCTGCACGACGGGCTCCTCGCGGAGCAGCTGGCCGTAGTTGGTGCGGCGGCCCCGCGTCTCGGTGACCCACTGGTCGTAGAAGCCGAGGCAGGCGCCGAGCGCCCCCGCCGCGATGATCAGGTTGAAGGTGACCGCCCACGGCGTCCGGTACAGCGGGGCGTCGTTGCGCTCCTGGCCGGGCAGCGGGATGCCGAGGCCGTGCGTGTAGTAGACGTGCGACTGGCCGCGGTGCTCGGGGACGAAGACGCCGTCCACCACGATGTCGTCGGAGCCGGTGCCGCGCAGGCCCGCGACGTTCCAGGTCTCCTCGATGCGGTAGTCGCCCTCGTCGAGGATGACGGAGACGAAGTCGGGGTACTCGGTGCCGTTCACCTCGCGGGTCCCGGCGATGCCGCCGAGGATGACGCCGGAGCAGATGCCGCTGCCGGAGGAGAAGCTCCACCGGCCCGACACCCGGTACCCGCCCGGCACCTTCTCGATCTTGCCGGTGGGGGTGTAGGACGACGCGATCCGGCGCGCCGGGTCGGCGCCCCAGACCTCCTCCTGCGTCTCCTCGGGGAAGAGGGCGATCTGCCACGGGTGCACGCCGACGACGGACGCGACCCAGCCGGCGGACGCCGACGCCCGGCCGATCTCGATCACCGTCTCGGCGTACTCGGCGAGGTGGGCCTCGCCGCCGCCCCAGCGGGCGGGCTGGAGCGCGCGCAGCACCCCGATCCCGTCGAGCGCCGCGACGGCCTCGGGGGTGAGGCGGCGCTGCTCGGCGCTCGGCGCGTCCGCGGCGGCGAGCGCGTCCGCCGCCGCCCGCGCCTTCTCGATCATGCTCATAGTGGTGTTCCGTCCTGGGATGTCATGTCAGAGACCGGCGCCGACGAAGGTCCGCACGATCGCCTGGAAGCGTGCGGCCTGCTCGATCTGGGTCCAGTGGCCGCACTTGTCGATGACGTAGAGGTCCGCCTGGGGCAGGTGGTCGGCCAGGTAGTAGCTGCACTCGATCGGCACGATGACGTCCTGGCGGCCGTGCACGACCAGGGTCGGCTTGTCGATCTTCGCGAGGTCCTCGGGCGTGAAGGCGAGCATCTCGGGGCCGAACATGGCCCGGTGCCCCGCCTCGATCCAGGGCCGCCGCACCATCGGCATCCGCTCGGCCGCGACCTTCTCGACCGTGTCGCCGAACGCGCTCTTGTCGTGGACGAACTGGATCAGCAGGTCCGCCATCGCCTCGACGGTCGGGTCGTCGAAGTAGGTGATCAGCTTGATCAGCTCGGGGGTCGGCTCCAGGCCCGGCATGCCGCCGGAGCCCATCAGCACGATCCCGGAGACCAGGTCGGGCCGGAGCTGGGCGATGCGCAGCGAGTACATGCCGCCCATCGAGTTGCCGACGAGCACGACCTTCTCCAGGCCGAGCGCGTCCACCAGCTGGAACAGTGCGTCGATGCGGACCTCGGCCTGCGCCGTGAAGCCCTGCGGCTGCGGGTCCGGGTAGCTGGAGTCGCCGAAGCCGAGGATGTCGGGCGCGACGCAGTGGTAGGTGTCGCCGAGCCCCTCGATGACCTCCCGCCAGTTCGACGCGGCGGTCACGCCCGGCCCGGAGCCGTGCAGGAACAGCAGCGCGGGCGCGCCCGGCGTGCCGGTCTGGTTGACGCGCAGGTGCCGGCCGCCGCCGATCGCGACGTCCTCGACGCGGATCGCGGCGGTCATGCGCCCGTCCCTTCGACCATGCGGAAGATCCCGGGCGGGCCGTCCAGGTACGCCTGGGAGCGGTGGTGGCCCCAGATGGACGGCAGGTCGTGGTTGCCCGCGACCCAGGTGAGGTCGTCCACGGTGATCCCGCCGTGCCCGTACTCGATCTGCATCGAGGACGGCGTCTGCACGTAGATGGACGTCATCAGGTCGTTGGTGTGCCGCCCGAGCGACAGCAGGATCTCCCGCTCCGGGTCGGCGGTGAACAGGTCGATCGCGGTGCCGAGGTCGTCGAACGACTCGACCTCCAGCATCAGGTGGTTGATGCCGGTCATGCCGGGGATCTCGGCGACCGCGAGGGAGTGGTGGCGGCCGTTGCAGTGGTAGAAGCGCAGGTTGAAGATGTCGCTCTTCACCCGGTCCGACAGCCGGAAGCCGAGCGTGTCGGCGTAGAACGCGTCGGCCTTCGCCAGGTCGGGGACGATCAGCACGATGTGCCCGAGGCCGAGGTCCCCGGTGACGAACCGGCCGCGCATGGGGCGTCCGGGGAAGAACGAGTTCGGCTGGGAGAACTGGCCCCACAGCAGCTCGTGCCGGTTGCCGAACGGGTCGGTGAACCAGTACAGCTCGGCGACCTGCCGCTCCTCGACCTCGCCGGCGCCGCCGTCGTGCACCTCGACGCCCTTGCCGCGCAGCTCGGCGACGTACGCGCGGAGCTCGGTCTCGTTGCCGCAGTCCCACCCGGCGTAGCGGAACTCGTCCTGCTCCGCGGGGTGGACGGCGATGCGGTAGCCCTTGTCGTCGACCTTGACCCGGACGGCGCCGTCCGGGCCGTCCCCGGCGACGACCGCGCCGAGCAGCCGGGTGGCGTAGTCCCGCCACTCCTCCGCCTTCGGCGACGCGATCCCCAGGTAGGCGAGTTGCGAAATCACAGCATGACCTCCGGTGCGGACGAGTCGAGGAGGGCGGCGCCGTAGTACTGGCCGACGCCGTCGGAGACGAGGAACGCGTGGCCGAGTTCGGCGATGACGTCCTGGTAGAGGCGGTGCAGCGGGTGGTCGACGAAGACCGTGCGGCCGGAGGCGACCCGCATCAGCTTGTTGATCGCGAAGCCGGTCTCCTGGCAGCCCTTGGTGATGTTCCAGCGCAGCCGGGCCCGCTGCCGCTTCTCCAGGTACACGCCGGCCTCGGCGGCCTCGGTGATCGTGTCGATCGCGTCGTACATCTTCATGACGGCCGCGTCGTGCACCCATTCGGCCTCGGCCAGGTGCATCTGCATCAGCGGGTCGTCGGCGTAGGTGCCGCCCCAGTTCGCCTTGCGGACGGCGGTGTCGGACGTCCAGTCGTCCAGGACGCGGCGGGCGAGGCCGAGCATCGGCGCGACGAGGACGAGGTTGAACATGACCGCCCACGGCACCTTGTAGAGCGCGGAGGGGTTGGTCTCCATGCCGGGCGCGGGACGGTCGGGGTTGTACTCGTAGAGCGGGCTGGACAGGAAGCGCCGCGCGGGGATGAAGGCGTCGGCGACGACGATGTCCTTGCTGCCGGTGCCGCGCGAGCCGCCGACGTGCCAGGTGTCCTCGATGGCGTACTGGTCGCGGTGCAGCAGCGCGGACCCGTAGTTCGGCACCTCGACGCCCGGCGCGACCTCGACCTTCCCGGCGAACCCGCCGAGGATGACGCCCTGCGCGTGGTCGCAGCCGGAGGAGAACGACCAGCGGCCGGAGACGCGGTAGCCGCCGTCGACCGGCTCGATCTTGCCGGTGGGGGCGTAGGACGAGGAGGCGTTCCAGTCGGGGTCGGACTCCCAGACCTCGGCCTGCGTCTCCTCGGGGAAGAGGGCGATCTGCCACGGGTGCGAGCCCATGACGCCGGCGACCCAGCCCGCCGAGGGCGCGATCCGGCCGAGCTCGTAGACGCTCGTGAGGTGCTCGCGGAGGGACAGTTCGGCGCCGCCCCAGCGCTTGGGCTGGAGGCCGCGCATGAGGCCGGTCTCCTGCATGTGCGTGAAGGCGCGGCCGGTCAGCGAACGCTGCGCGGCCGACAGGTCCTCCTCGGCGCGAAACTCCGGCTCCAGCCGGCGGACCTCGTCCAGGACGGTCATCGGCGTCAGTTCCTTCGGTAGGGGAGAGCGCGGGGGGATGGCGTGACCCGCATCTCTGTAACACTCACTACACGGAACCGTAGAACGCTTACTCCGGGGAAGGCAAGTGTCCCGGCGTAGATCTCCAAGTCTGGGCCGAGTTGCGTTCTCCGGGTGACTGGTGTCACGGTTAAGCTCTGTAGTAATCACTACATGGAGGAGTTCCCGTGCCGCACACCCCGCCCTGGGAGCCGGGCCTGCTGTCGTCGCTGACCGGTGTCGGGCCCGGCCCGACCGCGCGCGGCAAGCGGGCCGCGCTGCGCGCCGCGCTGGCCGCCGCCACGCCCGCCGCGCCGGGTGCGGCGATCGAGCCGCTGGTGCTGCCCGGCGCGACCGACGCGCTCGGCGCCCGGCTCGTCGAGGAGGCCGGATTCGCCGCCGTCTACGCGACCGGCGCCGGGCTCGCCAACGCCGGGTACGGGCTCCCCGACATCGGGCTCGTCTCGCAGGCCGAGGTCGCCGACCACGCCGGGCGGCTCGCGGAGGCCGTCCGCGTCCCGCTGATCTGCGACGCCGACACCGGCTACGGGGGGCCGCTGTCGGCGATGCGGACCGTCCGGCTGCTGGAGCGCGCCGGGGTCGCGGGCCTCCAGCTGGAGGACCAGGAGATGCCCAAGCGGTGCGGCCACTTCGACGCGCACACGCTGATCCCGTCCGGGCACATGCAGACCAAGATCGCGGCGGCGTGCGAGGCGCGGGAGGACGACGGGCTCGTCATCATCGCCCGGACGGACGCCCGCTCCGCGTACGGCATCGACGAGGCGATCGAGCGGGGCCGCGCCTACGCCGAGGCGGGCGCGGACGCGCTGTTCGTCGAGGCGCCCCGGACGGTCGAGGAGCTGGAGCTGGTCGGCCGCGAGCTGGCCGGAGTCCCGCTGCTCGTCAACGTCGTGGAGGGCGGCAAGACCCCGCAGCTGGACGTGGCCGAGTACGCCCGCCTGGGCTTCGGCGTCGTGCTGTTCGCCAACTACCTGATGCGCTCGATGCACCTCGCGGGCCGGGAGGCGCTCGCGCACCTGCGGGAGCACGGCGAGACCGCGTCCCGGGCCGACCGGATGGCCACCTGGTCGCAGCGGCAGGAGCTGTTCAACCTTCCGGCGTTCAGCGCCGCCGAGAGCGCGCTCGACCGGGAGTACGGGAGCTTCGAGTGAGCGCCCTTCCCGGCCTGCCGGTCGAGACCGGTGCGCCGCCCGAGCGGGTGGGCGTTCTCGTCCTCGGCGCGGGCCTCGCCGGGTGCGCCGCGCTGCTGGCCGCCGCCGAGGCCGGGCAGTACGCGCTGCTGCTGGAGAAGACCGGCGACATCGGCGGCTCCACGGTGAAGTCCGCGGGCCTGTCCGCCTTCGCCGGGACGGACGAGCAGGCCGAGCAGGGCATCGCCGACTCCGTCGACCTGCTCCGCAAGGACCTCCTCGACGTCGGCAGGCACCGCAACGACCCGGCGCTCGTGGACCTGTACTGCGAGCACCAGCTGGAGACGTACCGCTGGCTGAAGGGGCACGGCGTCCGGTACGGCGAGATCCATGCCGCGTCGGGGCAGTCGGTGCCGCGCAGCCACCCGTCCGACACCACCCGGATGCTGGAGCGGCTGCTCAAGGCGGCCGGCGAGCTGGGCGCGCGGATCATGCTCGACACCCCGGCCGACCGGCTGCTGCACGACGGCTCCCGGGTGACCGGCGTCCGGCTCGCCGGCGGCCGGGAGATCCTGGCGGACGCGGTCGTCCTCGCCACCGGCGGCTTCTCGATGAACCCGGACCTGCTCGCCACGTTCGCGCCGCAGATGGAGCACGCGCTGCGGCAGGGCGGCGCGGGCAACCAGGGCGACGGCCTGAAGATGGCGATGGCGCTCGGCGCCGGGGTACGCGACACCCCGTACATCAAGGGCACCTACGGGCATTTCCACGTCGAGCATCCGGACGAGGACGGCACCGGCATCCTCGCGGTCTACAAGGGCGCCATCGCCGTCAACCGCGAGGGCCGCCGGTTCGTGGACGAGTCGCGCAACTACAAGGAGATCGGCGACGCCGCGCTCGCCCAGCCCGGCGTGACGACCTGGCAGGTGTTCGACGCCCGGACGATGGCGCTCGCCAACGACGAGGTGCCGATCTACGAGTTCGCGGGCCGCGAGCGCGCCGGGATGCTGCTCACGGCCGACACGATCGCCGGGCTGGAGGCCGAGATCGGCCTTCCCGAGGGCTCGTTGCAGCGGACCGTCGCCGAGTACAACGCGGCGATCGAGTCCGGCGGCCCCGACCCGCTCGGCCGGGCCCACCTGTCGGGCGGGGTCGGCGCGCCGACGCCCCTCGACCGGCCGCCGTTCTACGCGCACCCGTCCGGGACGGTCGTCCTCGCGACGTACTGCGGGCTGACCGTCGACACCCGCATGCGGGTCCTCGACTGGTGGGGCGAGCCGATCGAGCGCCTCTACGCGGCGGGCGAGATCACCGGCGGCTTCCACGGTGCCGGCTACATGACCGGCACCTCCATCGGCAAGGCGGGCGTGTTCGGCCGGATCGCCGGCCGGGGCGCCGCGAGCGAGGAGAGTGAGATCGAGTGGTGACGCCGTCCTTCGACCTGACCGGCCAGGTCGCCCTGGTGGTCGGTGCCGCCGCCGGCGGCCTCGGGGAGCGCGCGGCGCGGGCGCTCGCGGACGCGGGCGCGACGGTCGCCGTCGCCGACCTCGCGTCGCGGGCCGGCGACCTCGCCGAGACGGCGCGGGCCTGCGGCGCCGCGACAACGCACGAGGTGGACGTCACCGGCGAGGCGTCCGTCGCCGCCCTCATCGACGCCGTCACCGGCGGGCACGGCGGGCTCGACGTCGTGGTGAACGCCGCGGGCGTCATGCTGCGCAAGCCCTACGACGAGACGTCGGTCGAGGAGTTCGAACGGGTCGTCCGGGTCAACCTCACCGGCACCTGGCTGGTCGGACGCGAGGCCGGCAAGGCCCTCACCCGGCAGGGGCGCGGCGGACGCATCGTCAACCTCACGACCGTCTACGCCGAACGCGTCGGGCCCGTCCCGGAGTCGGCGTACTACTCGTCCAAGGCGGGCGTCGTGAACGTGACCCGGGCGCTGGCCGCCGAACTCGGCCCGCACGGCGTCAACGTCAACTGCCTCGCCCCCGGCGTCTTCTACCCCACCCAGATGACGGCCCCGCTCGGCGACGACCCCGACCGGCTCCGCTGGTTCGGCGAGCGCACGATGCTCGGCCGCCTCGGCGACCCCGCCACCGACTTCGCCGGACCCCTGCTCCTGCTCGCGAGCCCCGCCGCCGGGTACATGACCGGCCAGGTCGTGTACGTCGACGGCGGCTGGTCCGCCTGGTAGCCCGAAACCCTCTAAGGAGACCCGATGACCGCCGCCAAGAAGGCCCTGCTCATGCTCGACTACCAGGTCGCGCTGTGCGAGGAGGGGCCGCACCTGCGGATGCCGCCGCTCGCCGCGCAGATCGCCGAGCGCGGCGTGCTCGCGACCGCCGAGCGCGTGCTGGCCGCCGCCCGCGCCGCCGGGACGCTCGTCGTCCACGTGCGGCTCGCGTTCGACCCGTCCTACAGGCTGCGCACCAACCGGCTCCCGCGCTTCGACCCCTACGAGGAGCAGCGCGCGATGCTCGCCGGCTCGCCGGAGGCGCAGATCGTCAAGGCGCTCGCGCCGGTCGCGGGGGAGCCCGTGGTCGACAAGGGCTGCGTGGACCCGTTCGTCGGGACGGCGCTGCGCGACGTCCTCGCCGCCGAAGGGGTCACCGAGGTCGTCCTCGGCGGCGTCGCGACGAACCTGGTCGTGGAGTCGGCGGCGCGGCACGCCTCCGACTCCGGCCTCCAGGTGACGGTCGTCGAGGACATGTGCGCCTCGTTCCGCCCCGACTTCCACGAGTTCTCGGTGACGAACATGCTGCCGCTGTTCGGCACCGTGACCACCTCCGCCGAGCTGCGGTTCTGAAGGGACGCGGCATGACCGAACCAACCCACCGGTACGACGTCGTCGTGGTCGGCGGCGGCGTCGCCGGGCTGTCGGCGGCCGTCGCGGCGGCCGAGGCCGGCGCCCGCGTCGCGGTCCTCGAACGCTCCACGGAGGCCGAGACCGGCGGCAACACCCGCCACACCGAGGCGTTCCTGCGCATGAAGTCGCCGGACGAGGTCGCCGACGGCTTCGAGGACGCCCTCGTGGACGACTTCATGGGCCACCCGGACCCGTCCATCGTCAACGACGCGGCGCTCCCGGCGCGGCGGCAGAGCCCGCTCTACCGCGCCACCCACACCGTCGACCCCGACTACGTCGCGACGCTCGCGGAGCAGGCGCCGCCGACGCTGCGCTGGATGTCCGGCCACGGCGTCCGGTTCGACTTCATGCCGACGCCGTTCCTCACGCAATCGACGACCCGGATGGCGCCTGTCGGCGGCGGCCTCGCGATCGTGGAGACGATGGGCAAGGCGGCGCGCGACCTCGGCGTGGAGTTCCACTTCGAGACCACGGCCCGCCGGCTCGTCCCCGCCGGGGACGGCGTCGGCGGCGTGTTCGCGCACACCCCGTCCGGCCCGGCCGTGTTCGCGGGGGCGGTCGTCCTCGCCAGCGGCGGCTACCAGGGCAACTTCGAGCTGATGGCCCGCTACCACGGCGAGCGGGCGCTGACCTGCCGCCCGGTCGCCAAGGGCGGCAACTACAACAAGGGCGAGGGGCTGGAGATGGCGCTGGCGCTCGGCGCCGCCACCGCCGGGAACTTCGCGCTGTTCCACGCCGAGCCCGTCGACCCGCGCAGCGGCGAGCCGGAGGCGGCGATCTTCTGCTTCCCCTACGGCGTGCTGGTCAACCGGGAGGGGCGGCGGTTCGCGGACGAGGCGCGCGGCACCGTGGACGCCTGGTACGAGCGGACGACTCGCGCCATCCAGGCCCAGACCGAGGGGATCGCCTGGGTGATCCTCGACCAGCGCGGGCTGGGCGTCCCGAACCTGATGGCGGGTGTCCGCACCGACGTCCCGCCCGTCACCGCCGACACGATCGGGGAGCTGGCGCGGCGGCTGGAGCTGCCGGTCGCGGAGCTGGAGGCGACCATCGCCGCCTACAACGCGGCCTGCCCGCCCTCGGACGGGTTCGACCACACGCAGCCGGACGGCCTGGCGACGGACGGGCTCACTCCGCCGAAGTCGAACTGGGCGCGGCCCATCGCGGACGGGCCGTTCGCCGCCTACCCGATCATGGCGGCGAACGTGTTCAGCTTCGGCGGGCTCAAGACCACGTCCGCCGCCGAGGTCGTCGACCGCGACGGCCGTCCCATGCCCGGCCTGTACGCGGCGGGGGAGCTGACCGGGCTGTACTACTCCAACTACACCGGCTCCACGTCCGTGCTGCGCGGCGCGACGTTCGGCCGGATCGCGGGCGCCAACGCCGCGGCCCGCGCGGCAGGGGCGTGACCATGCGGATCTGGCACCAGTCGTTCACCGTCCTGGACGACGTCCCGCACTACCGGGACGCGCTGGCCCGCCACCTGCGGTCGCAGGCGGCGCCCGGCACCGAGATCGACTTCCACGGGATGAAGCCGGGCACGTACCCGTCCGACTATCCGGGGACGCACATCGGCTACGCCTACCTCGCGGGGCTGCACCGGGAGCAGTTCGCGCACGCGGCGCTCCGCGCGCAGGACGAGGGCTACGACGCGTTCCTCATCGCGACGATCCCCGACACCGCCTACGAGGAGGTCCGGACGCTGGTCGACATCCCCGTCATCGCGTTCGGGCAGACGTCGGTGCTGATGGCGGGCGCGCTCGGCGACCGCGTCGGGATCGTCAACTTCATCGGCGCCCTCGAACCGCAGCTGCGCCGCAACATGCGCAACTACCGGCTGGATCAGCTCGTCGGCCCGATCGTGCAGGTCGGGGCGGAGTTCACCGACGTGATGGCCGCGTACGCCGACCCGGCGCCGCTGCTGGACGCGTTCACCCGGGCCGCCCGCGAGGCGATCGCGGACGGCGCGAACGTCATCGTCCCCGGCGAGGGGCCGCTCAACGTGTTCCTCGCCGACCAGGGCCTCTCGCGGGTGGACGACGTGCCGGTGCTCGACTCGCTCGGCACGTGCGTGCGCGTCGCGGAACTGCGCGCCGCGCAGTTCCGCGCGACCGGGCTCGCCCCGGCGCGCACCGGGTTCTACGGGGCCCGGCCGCCGCGGCCGCTGGTCGACGCCGCGCGCGACTTCTACGGCACGAACGGGACCCTGGCGTGACCGGCTGGGACGCCGAGGTCGACGTCGCCATCGCGGGCGGCGGCGCCTGCGGCGTGATGACCGCGCTCCGCGCGGCGCGCGACCCCGGCCTGGTCGTCGCCGTGTTCGAGAAGTCGACGCGCGAGGGGTGCAACGCCGCGATCTCCTCGGGCTCCCTCGCGGCGGGCGGCACCCGCTGGCAGGCCGCCGCCGGCGTGGACGACTCGCCGGAACGGCACGCCGACGACATCCTGCGCGCCAGCGGCGACGAGGAATGGCGCCCGGTCGTGGAGGCGCTGTGCGCGGCGGCGCCGGAGTTCGTGGAGTGGATCGCGGACACCGGCCACCCCGTCGAACTCGGCCTCGACATGCCGCGCGCCGGCATGACGGCCCGGCGGCTGCACACCGACACCGGGCGGCTGGGCGGCGGGCGGCTCATGCGCCACCTGCGCGGCCTCCTCGAAGGCCACGACAACGTCGCGTTCGTGGACGAGGCGCCCGTCGTCGACCTCGTGTCGGACGGCGGCCAGGTCACCGGCGTCGTCGTCTCGCAGAACGGGTCACTGCAACGCGTCCGGGCCGGAACCGTCGTCCTGGCCACAGACGGGTTCGCCGGGAACCAGGCGCTGGTCAAGGAGCACATGCCCCACCTGGGGACGCCGTTCTACGGCGGCGTCTCCACCTCGACCGGCGACGCGCTCGGCTGGGCGCGGCGGCTCGGCGCGCGGGTGCGGAACATGGGCGCCGGGCTGCGCTCCGGGCTCGTCGTCGTGGACCACGGCACGCGGGTGTCCCCGGCGCTCCCGTTCAACGGCGCGGTGCTGGTCAACCTCGACGGCGAGCGCTTCGTGGACGAGGAGTCCAAGGGCTACTCGTCCATGGCCGGGATCCTCCAGGGCCAGCCGGGCGAGCGCGCCGCGATGGTCTGGGACGCGACCGCGATGGCCGCCACCCGCGAGTCGGAGATGATGCGCGAATGCCTCGCCGCGGGGGCCGTCCACGACCGTCCCGTCATCGAGGACCTGGCGGCGTCGCTCGGCCGGACGGTCGAGGAGACCGAGCGCGCCCTGGCCCCGCTGCCGGGACGCCGCCGCCTCACCGCGCCCTACCACCTCGCCTGGGTCACCCACGGGCTGCTCGCCACCCAGGGCGGGCTCGTGATCGACCCGTCAGGGCGCGTCCTCGACGGCGCCGGCGCGCCGGTGCCCGGCCTGTACGCGGGCGGTGGAACCGCCTGCGGACTGGCCGGGCCGCACTCCGACGGCTACCTGTCCGGCAACGGGCTGCTGTCCGCCTTCGGCATGGGCTGGATCATCGGCAACGGGCTCGCTCAGCGGAGGTAGACCAGGCCGTCGATCCCGACCGTCGGGCGCCCGGACGTGCCCGCGACGACGATCTTGATGGTGTGCTTGCCGCTGGTGCTCCACGAGCGCGTCCACGTGAGCTGCCGGTAGAGGGTGGACGACGAGCGGGTGTCCACCGTGGCGACCTTGACGCCGTCCGCGTAGACGTACACGGCGCCGAGGTTGGACGCCCGCTTGAAGATCAGGCCCGCGGTGCGGCCGGTGAACGTCCAGCTCGCGCTGGCGCCCCGGGAGCTGCTGTAGAGGCCGCGCCCGCCCAGGTAGTACTTGGTGGTCGTGGTCTTCCAGGTGCCGGTGCGGCGCGCGGCGCCCTCGTTGTAGTAGCCGGTGTAGCGGCTGAGGGCGGCGGTGCCGGTGTTGCCCGCGGCGTCCCCGGCGGTCAGCGACCACGACTGCGTCGCCCCCGCCTTCGAGGTCGCGGCCCAGCTCATCGTGGTCGTGGAGAACGTCTTCGCGGACGGCGACGTGGCCTTCAGCGAGCTGAGCAGCGCGTTGTCGGTGGCCTTCCAGGACAGCGTGACGGGGACCGCGGTGCCGTTGATCGTCGACTTGCGCAGCGCCAGCGCCATGGACGAGACGACCGGCCGGGTCGTGTCCGCGACGACCGTGAAGACGGGCGAGGCGGAGGCGGTGCCGTCGGCGAAGGCGGCGTGCAGCTGGACGCTGTGCGTGCCCGGCGCGAGCGTGACCGTCGCCGACGACGCCCCGGCGGCGGGCTTCGCCACCGTCGCCCCGTCCACGCTGACGGTGTAGGCGGCGCCTTCGGCCGGCGTCCAGTTCAGGGTGGCCGTGCTCTTGGTGTAGTAGCGGCCCCCGGCGGCCTTGGCGCCGGACACGGTGGCGGTCAGGGCCGGGACCGTGACCTGCTTCGCGGCCGTCCGGATCGCGGGGAGCTTGGCGTAGAGCTGCTCGCCGGGGCACGCGGTCGCGAACCCGTCGCGGTGACCGGAGATCGTGTTGAACTCGACCTTCTGCCCGAACGGGTACTTGCCGCCCGACCCGTCCGGGGCGGCCGAGGTCAGGATCGTCTTCGCGGTGGGGTCGACACCGGTCAGCCCGAGCTTCCACGCGGCGGTCTTGGCGACGCCGTCGAGGGCCGCCGCGGCCGGCGCGGTGCCGGGCGTGGTCGGGTCGTTGGCCGCGGTGTGGGTGCCGAGGACGGCGATCCCGGTGGTGTCTGTGTTGAACCCGTAGGTGTGGGCGCCGTGCACGGGACGCTCGACGCCCCCGGCCCGTCCCTCGAAGATCGTGCCGCACTTGTCGACCAGGAAGTTGTAGCCGATGTCGTCCCAGCCCTGGCTCTTCACGTGGTACAGGAACACCGACCTGATCACCGAGGCCGACTCGGCGCACGTGTAGTCGTTGCCCGTGTCGGTGTGGTGGACGAACACCGCCTTGACCGACGTGTCGTAGGTCGGCGGGTTCCGGACGATGGACTCGTCCGCGCCCCACCCGGCGCGCGCCACGATCGCCGGCTTCGGCGCCGTGACGGGTGCGGCGGCGGGCGCGTTGAGGGGCGTGGTGGCCGCGACCAGCTTCATGCCCGTGCCCGCGTCCGGCCCGGCGGCGCGCGGCGTGGGCGCGCCCGGGGACTGCGCCGTCCGGGCGCCCGGGTCGACCAGGTCGACGCGCAGGCCCTCGGGGAGGGTGCGGCCCTGCCCGGCCACGCGCACCTCGACGCCGTTGGACGGCCCGACCCACAGCCCGTTCGTGCCGCCGCGCCCGTCCTGCCCCCGGTCGGGGGCGTCGGCGAGCTCCGGCTCCAGCACCTGCCAGCCCGACCACTTCCCGGTGGCGGCGTCGCGCGTGCGGACCCGGACCGTCCCGCGCAGCTCCTCGCGCGGCTTGTCCCAGGTGACGCCGACGAGGCTGAACGGCTCCGTCGTCGCGGCGGGCAGCCCCGCCGTCTTCCCGCCGCGGGCGGTGGCGGCGCCGGCCATGTCCTGGAGGCCGCGCGCGTGGACGCGTCCGGCGCCCGGCCCCTTGGCCGCGGCCGCCGTCGCCGCGGTCGGCTCCGGGGTCGAGTTCGCGGTGACCGTCCAGGTCACCGTGCCGGCCACCGCCACGGCGGCCGCCGACGCGCCGATGATCGTCCGCTTGAGCATGCTTCTCCGTTCACGGCCGAGCCGGGGAGGTGAGGGTCGCGCCATGATCAGAGAGCGCTGCGACCGCGGTTAGTGTCACACATTTCTGAAGATTTCCTGAAAGTGGACACGCCGGAGGCTGAACGCGGGCACGCAGGAGGCCGGACGCGGACACGCCGGACGCGGACACGCCCGAGCCCCGGAACCGGCGGATTCCGGGGCCCGGGCGGGCACGCGCCGCGGGCGGTCAGTAGTTGGGGTTGTTGGTCGTCGGGATCTGGATGCTGATCGGGTAGTCGGCCCCGGACAGCACGAACAGCACCGCCTGGCGGATGATCTCGTCGAAGGCCCAGTAGACCTGCCGCAGCTCCTTGGGCGCGTCGGTCATGTCGAGGATGCCCTCGCGGACGGCCACGAACGGCGGCCAGAGGTTCTCGAAGATCGGGTCCCACAGCGGTTCCCGCGGGATCTTCAGCCAGCCGGCGATCTCGTCGCCGAGCACGTAGCGGGTGAGGGCGCCGAGGATCGGCTTCGACAGGATGCCGAGGTCGATGAACGACGCCAGGTTGAGCAGCATGTCGGCGAGCTTGATGCCCTCGGGTGTGGGCGCGAGGATCGGGTCGAGCACCTGCGCGGCCTGGGAGTTCGCCTCGTCCCACGACTCGGGGATGTACTCGTCCATGATGCCGAGCATGTGCGCGGTGAGCTGCCAGGAGTGCAGGAAGGCCGCGGACTCGTCGGCGGGGATCGGCACCTTCCACTTGGCCAGCTGCTTCATGACCGTGGTGGGCAGGCTGTGCCAGGTGACCATCATGTCCGCCTGGCTGATCGGGATCTCCTCGTCGGCGGCCTTGTTCCAGTACGCCGACTTCGGGAGCAGGTACCGGACGCCCGAGTGGGCCAGCCGGGTCTTCACGCAGGTCACGATCATCTCGCCGTCGGGCTCGAAGGCCCTCTCGGTGCCGACGTCGTAGCCGAGCTTGGCGGTCTTGGTGATGCGGTCGCGCATGTCCGCGCCGCCCTTGGAGTAGTAGACCGCGCGCGCCTCCCGCGGGATCGCCGTGCTCATCATCCCGCTGGCGAAGCCGTAGGTGACGCCGAGGTACAGCCCGCGCTTCTCGTTGAACTCGAACGCCTTCGCGAGCTTGCCCCGGTCGGTCCACGACGGGAGCCGCCGGGCGCGCTCGATGAAGTCCTTCAGGTCGGCCGGCAGGCCCTTCGGCAGGTCCTGGCCGTTCTTGGTCCAGGTCTTCAGCAGCTTGTTGACCTCGGGAACCGCGCCCGCCTCCTGCAGGGAGGCGACCAGCTCATCGCTCTCGGGGTCCCATACCCACCGCGGGTCGGCGCCCTTGCCGGCGCCCGCGACCGATCCCTTCGGCGACCACGTCCACAGTGGCGCCGCCTGCGCGGGCGACGCGACGCTCAGCGCGCCGAGCGCGCCCAGCGTCCCGCCGGCCATCAGCACATGGCGTCTGGTGGGAGTCTCCATGCCTTCGCTCCTCCTCGGGGTGAGAGCGCCGCGGGGATACGCTGAAACGCAAGCCGTCTCCGTGTATCATCGCGACAGCGCCAATGAGAACACACCTGTGTCGGCCGCCACAAGACCCACCGTGACGGAAGGCGGGGATTGCGGCAGAATCGGATCGTCTCTGGAGGAGATCGTGGATTCTGTGTTGTCCTCTCTCATGGCGTCCTCGGGCGAACATGAATCGCTGATCGAACGCGCGTACACCGATGCCGTGGAGCAGGTCGACGAGATGGACGCGACCCGCGCCCGGGTTCTCGACGCCGCCTACGAGCAGTTCTCGAGGATGGGCATCCAGCGGTCCACGATGGAGGACGTCGCCCGGCGGGCGGGCGTTTCCCGCATCACCGTCTACCGGCGGTTCGTGACGAAGGACGCGCTCGTCGAGCACGTCGTGCGGCGCGAGTTCCGCCGCTACTTCGACCAGTTCCTCATCGACATCCAGCAGGCCGAGACCGCGGCCGACCGGGTCGTGCTCGGGTTCGTCAGCTCGCTGCGCGCCATCCGGCGCAACCCGCTGATCGGCGGGCTGATCGCCACCGAGCCGGACCTCGTCGTCCCGTCCATGATCAGCGACGGCGGGCGGACGGTCGCCACCGTGCGGGAGTTCGTCGCGGGCCAGCTCCGCCGCGAGCAGCGCGCCGGCACCGTGGCCGACGGCCTGGACATCGACCACGTCGCCGAGATGATGGTCCGGATCTCCGCGTCCTTCCTGGCCATCCCGAGCCGCCTGGTCGACCTCGACGACGACGAGCAGCTCGCCGCCCTGGCCCGGCGGTTCCTCGTCCCGATGCTCGACCCGCCGCCGCGGCGGCTCGACGACCCCTAGGCCGCCGTCCGGCGGGAGGGGCGCGTGCCGAACCCGGACAGCGTCGCCTCCAGCAGCGGCAGCGCGCGGCCCGCCCGCTTCGCCCGGATGACGAGGTCCCAGACGGGCTCGAACTTCTTCCAGCCGGCCGCGTAGGCGGCGTGCCGGGCCTTGCCGCGCAGCGTCGGTTTCGTCGCGGCGCCGCGCATGATCGAGCCCCAGCGGTAGAAGTCGCGGTAGGCGCGCCAGTAGCCGTCCTCGAGTTCCCGCGCGGTCATCTTGGCGGGTTCGAAGACGACCGTCCGGGTGTCGTACCTGTCCCAGTCGGAATGGAGGAGCCGGCCCGCGGCCGCCATGCGGTCGTAAAGGCGCGTCCCCGGATAAGGGGTCAGAATGTGGAAGGTCGCCGTCTCGATTCCCTGCCCGACCGCCCATTCCACGGTGCGGTCGAAGACGGCGGGGTCGTCCTCGTCCATCCCGAACACGAAACTGCCGTTCACCATCACGCCGCAGTCGTGCAGCCGGCGGACGACCGCGCCGTAGTCGCGGTCGATGTTCTGCCATTTGCGCTGCTCGGTCAGGTTCCCGGCGTTGACGGTCTCGAAGCCGACGAACAGGCTGCGCAGCCCGGACTCGGCGGCCTTCTCCAGCAGCCCCGGGCGCAGCACCGCCTGCACCGTCCCGGCCGCCTGCCAGAGCCGCCCCATCCCGCGCATCCCGTCGAACAGCGCGGTCGCGAACCGGGCGTTGCCGAACAGGTGGTCGTCCAGGAAGTACAGGTGCCGGCCCGGCAGCCGGTCGATCTCCGCCAGCGCCGCGTCCACGGTCTGCGTGTAGAACGACTTGCCGCCCTCGAAGAACGCCTCCTTGTAGCAGAAGTCGCACACGTGCGGGCAGCCGCGCGACACCACGATCGAGTTCGGCACCAGGTACCGCTCGCGGGCGATCAGGTCGCGGCGGACCGGCGGCAGCCCCGCGAGCGTCCGCTCGGACGAGGCGTACCGGGGCGCCGGGCGCCCGGCGCGGAAGTCGGCGAGGAACCGCGGCCAGGTGTCCTCGCCGGGGCCGAGGAAGACCGTGTCCGCGTGCCGGGCGGCCTCGTCCGGCAGCGAGGTGACGTGCAGCCCGCCGAGGCAGACGTGCGCGCCCCGGGCGCGGTAGTGGTCGGCAAGCTCGTAGGCCCGCCGCGCCGAGGTGATGTAGACCTGGATCACCACGAGCTCGGGCTCGTCCGACAGGTCGACCTTCTGCACGTGCTCGTCGGTCACCGTCACCTCGTCGTCCGGGCCGAGGTAGCCGGCGAGCGTGGCGAGGCCGAGCGGCGGGAACAGCGAGTACTTGATCGGGCGGAAGAACGGCGAGGTCGCCTCGGTCAGGGCCGGCAGGATCATCTTCACGCGCATGCCTCATTGGACGCCGCCCCGCCGCCGCCGTGGCGGCGGACCTGTGCCGATCGTGTGGAGATGCCGTGTCGTGCGGAGATGCCGCGGCGGGGAACTGTCGGCGCCCTCTTCTAGAGTCCCCGGCACGTGCGGGGGCGGGCGCCTCCGCTCCGCAGGCGGGTGAGGAGTGGCATGGGAGCGAAGACGGCGCTGCTGGGGTTCGCGGACGGCGACATACGGCCGGTGCTCGCGCGGGCGCGGCGCTCGGACCGGGCCGCCGCCGAGGACCTGGTCCGGCGCGTCCACCCCGGGTACGCGGTCGAGGCGTACGACGACGGCACCCTCGACCACACCTACCCGCCCGACGACGTGACCTACGCCGCCGCGTTCCCTGGAGCCGACGTGGTCATCGACCGCAGGATCGCCGGCGACCACCCGTCCGCGCTGCCCGAGCACCTGCTCGAGCTCGGCGCGGGGCGCCGGATCGTCCTGCACGCGATGCACTCGGTCGTCGACTGGCTGGCGTTCGCGATCTGGGAGGACGGGAAGCTGGTGCGCTCGCTCAGCCTCTCCCCGGACAGCGGCGTCCTGGAGAACATCGGCGAACCGCTGGACTTCGAGCGTCCGTACTGGGCGGGGGAGCACCCCGTCGACCCCGACCCGGTCATGTCGGACGGCGAGCCGTACCCGCTGCCGTTCCACCCCCTGGAGATGGGCGAGGACGCCCTGCGCGCCCTGTTCGGCTTCGTCATCGAAGGCCGGGTGGAGGGCACCGATCTGGAGCCGGAGGACGTCCACGTGCACGGGTTCCGGGTGACCGACCCGACCGGCCGCGAGCAGGCCGAGCGGGAGGCCGCCTACGCCGAGGCGATCGCGAACATGGGCGAGCCCAGGATCTTCACGCTGGGCCCGGACGGGACGATGCAAGAGACCAGCTTCGACGACCTCTGACCGGTCACGCCACCCCGGACGCCGGCCCGACCTGGCTGGTCACCGCCTACAATCCCGGGCCGTCCCCGCACCAGGCCGGCGCGGCGGTCAGCCGAGGCCGGTGAGCTTGCGCTCCAGGTGGGCCCGCTGCCGTTCACTGGCGCACAGCGCGATCGCCCGTTCCAGCTCGGTGCGGGCCTCGCCGGTGCGGCCCAGCCGGATGAGCAGCTCGCCGCGGACGGTCGGCAGCAGGTGCGAGTCGGTGAGCTTCCCGGCGGCCAGCAGGCCGTCCACGATCGGCAGCGCGGCCCCCGGCCCCTGGGCCATGGACACCGCCACGGCCCGGTTGAGCTCGACCACCGGGGACGGGGCGAGCCGCCCGAGCGCCTCGTACAGCAGGACGATCCGCTCCCAGTCCGTCGCCGCGACCGACGGGGCGGCGGCGTGGCATTCGGCGATCGCCGCCTGCAGGCCGTAGGCGCCGAGGCCGCGGCCGATCCGCCCGGCGCGGGCCAGGGCGGACCGGCCCCGGGCGATGGCGCCGCGGTCCCAGAGCGTGCGGTCCTGGTCTTCGAGGAGGATCGCCTCGCCGTCCGGGCCGGTGCGGGCGGGGAAGCGCGCGGCCGTCAGCTCCAGCAGCGCCAGCAGCCCGTGGACCTCCGGCTCGTCCGGCATCAGCCGGCCCAGCACGCGGGCGAGGCGGCGCGCCTCGCCCGCGAGGTCGGTGCGGACCACGGCGTCGCCGGAGCTGGCCGTGGACCCCTCCGTGAAGATCAGGTAGACCACGTTCAGCACCGATCCGAGCCGCTCCCGGCGCTGCCGGGCGGGCGGCACCTCGAACGGCACCCGGGCCGCCCCGAGCGTCTTCTTCGCCCGGGTGATCCTGGCCTGCACGGTGGCGGTCGGGACGAGGAACGCCGTGGCGATCTCGTCGCTGGTCAGACCGCCGATGACGCGCAGCGTGAGCGCCACCCGCGCCTCCCGGGACAGCACCGGGTGGCAGGAGACGAACATCAGCGCGAGGACGTCGTCGTCGATCCGGTCCGGGTCCCACAGGACGTCCCCGGCGTCCGGGTCGGCGGGCGCGCCCCCGGTGGCGGCGCCGCCCTCGCCCAGGTCGCGGGCGAGGACGGCGTACCGCTCGTCGAGGGCGGACCGCCGGCGGAACGCGTCGATCGCGCGGCGCCTGGCCACGGTGAGCAGCCAGCCCGCGGGCTGCCGGGGCACGCCGTCGCGGGGCCAGGTCACGAGCGCCTCGGCGAGGGCCTCCTGGGCGAGGTCCTCGGCGAGGGCGAAGTCGCCGGTGTAGCGCGCCAGCGCGCCGACGATCCGCGCGGACTCGGTCCGCCACACGGCGGCGACGGCCTCCCGGCCGGTCGGCTCGGTCATCGTCGTGGTCCCGGTCAGAGCTGGCCGGTGGACTCGCGCCAGGCCCGCTCCTTCTTGATCCACTCGTTGTCCTGCGGGAACTCGTCGATCGTGGTGACCCGGCGGATCTCGGTCTTGAACCCGGGGCCGGCCAGCGGGGACCGCTTCGCCCACTCGACGGCCTCCTCCTTGGAGGCGACGTTGAGGATGTAGAAGCCGCCGAACAGCTCCTTGGTCTCGCCGTACGGGCCGTCGGTGACGACGGGCGGCTCGGCCGAGTAGTCGACCACCACGCCCTCGGCGGCGTCGTCGAGGCCCTCGGCCGCGACCAGCACCCCGGCCTCGATCATCTCCTGGTTGTAGCGGCCGACGGTCGCGATCATCTCCGTGAAGTCGACGTCGCCCATCTGCGCGAAGCCCTCGTCGGTGGCGCGCATGATCAGCATGTACTTCATCGTTCTGCCTCTCTCTGGCTCGTCCAGGCCCCTTCGGGGGACCCTTTCACTCCTAGGTCGAGTGGAGGCAGCGCGGATCAACACACGCCCCAAAGTTTTTTTTCCGGGACCTTCGGCGAGTCAGTCGATGAACCGGACGTCGGGGTGCCGGGGGGAGGGGCGGTCGAGGATCGGGCGGTGCCTGCCGGACAGCGCCCGGTCGAAGAACGCCGTGATGTAGGCCCGCTTCGACGCGGTCATGCGCGCCGGGTCGACGGTCCCGATGGCGGCGGCGCGGTCCTGCTCGGAGATGTCGAGCGTCTCGTCCAGCTCGGGCATGAAGGACTGGACGTCGGTGTAGGAGTAGTGGCTGGCGGTGGGCACGTTGAGGTCGCGCTTCCAGCCGGTGGAGTTCTCCCAGAACGCGCCCCAGGACGGGGTGGTCCGGTGCGTCTGCGGGTCCCCGCCGGTCGCCGCGCCCATCAGCATGAACGGACGGTCCAGGCCGGTGCGGGCGACCTCGACGAAATCGTCCTTTCCGTACTGCATGGTGCCGTCCATGTTGATGCCGGCGTCCAGGCGCCGGTCGGTGCGCATCGCCTCGGCGGCCTGGATGCCTCCCGCGGAATGCCCGAACATGCCCACCTTCGACAGATCGAGGGTCCGGCCGAGGCCGTGCGGGAGGCGCCGCCCCTCGGCGTCGGGGTTGCGGCCGTTCCGCAGGTCGGCGAGCCGGTCGAGGACGAACCGGGTGTCCTGCACCCGGGTGGCGAGCGCGGTCCGCAGCACCCCGTCCGGCCGCTCGGGGAGGCGCTGGCTCTCCACGCGCCCGCCGGGGAACTCGACCGGGGCCGTCTCGTAGGTGTGGTCCATGGTGACGACCACGTAGCCGCGGCTGACCAGCTCCTCGGCGACGCCCGTGCCGAGCACGCGCGGCACGCCGAAGCCGGGGGAGTAGAGGACGACGGGCCGCGCGCCGCGCCGCGCGTCGGCCGGGGCGGACTCGGCGGCGTGCGTGCGCGCGCCCGCCCAGTCGACGGTCCCCGCCTTGAACACGCCCAGCGCGTCGACCTTGGAGAGCACGTCGGCGACTCCGGGACGCAGGTACGGCGCGGTCCGCCCGGACGGCTTTTCGGCCGGGTACCAGACGCTGACCATCAGCTCGCGGGTCCGGCCGGGGACCCAGGGGTCGGGACGGCCCTCGTCCACCAGGTGCAGTTCCGTGGTGCCGATGGCCTGGTGCGGGCCGGTCGGGCGCGGCAGGGTGAACGTCGCCGGCGCGGCGGCGGCGGTGCGGACGGCGGCGGCGGACGCGCCGCAGGCGGCGAGGGGCAGGGCGAGCGGCAGGACCGCCGCAGCGGTGAGCGCGCGGAGGCTTGGACGTGATCGCATGGTCCCCACCCTCGCGACCGGCGCCCCCCGCGCGTCATGGCCGAAAGCCACTCGTCCCCCCTGCCGGTCGGCAGGGGGGACGAGTGCCCGCCCGCATTCACGGGTGCCGGGTGGCGCTGACGGTCAGACGGCCTGCCACAGAGCCGGCACGTTCGGCGGAGTCCAGCCGGGCTGGGCCTGGTGGGCCTGGATGCAGCGGTAGCTGGCGCCGTTGTAGGTGACGACGTCCCCGGCCTGGTAGACGGTGCCGACGGCCCAGGTGCCGCTCGGCGGGTCGTCCGGCGGGTCGTCGGGCGGGTTGGAGCCGCCGGTGTACAGGGTCAGGCCGTACACCGAGAGCCCCTCGTTCACGGGCTGGAAGAACGTCGTCCCTCCGCTGGAGCAGTTGCCGGAGCCGCCGGACGTCGTGCCCTGCGCCTGCGTGCCGGCGATGAACGAGCCGCCAGAGTCGCCGGGCTCGGCGCACACGTTCGTCTGGGTCACCCCGGAGACGGTGCCCTGCGGGTAGGTGACGCTGGTGTTGAGCACCTGGACGGTGCCGCAGTGCCAGCCGGTCGTGGAACCGGAGCGGCACACCGGCGAACCGGCCTGTGCGACGGTCGAGCCGGTCACGTCGCGGTCCTGGACGGACCCGTAGCCGTTCACCTTCGCGGTCGGGGTCCAGTTGCTGTTCGTCGCCACCCAGGCGTAGTCGTTGCCGGGGAACGAGGAGCCCTGGAAGCTGCCCTGCTGGACCTGGTTGTACCCGGTCGTGGTCGTTCCCGGCTGGCCGCAGTGTCCCGCGGTGATGAAGCCGGGCTGGCCGCCGCGGGTGACCGAGAAGCCGATGGAGCAGCGTCCCGAGCCGTTCATGTAGTAGGCGTCGCCTCCGCGCAGGTTGTAGTACGTGCGGGGCTTGATGTCCGACCGCTTCACGGTGACCGAGCCGGCCGGCGCCCCGGCCGCCTTCACGAACGCGCGCGCCTCGGCGGGAGCGGAGGTCAGCACCACGACCCGGTTGCCCTGGACGTCCACGTACCAGACGGGGGAGCGGGTCGTGGACGTGTGCGCGGCGGCGCGGTCGAGCCTGGTCTTCACGGCGGTGAGCTCCGCCAGGCTGTGCTCGACGACCTGGGCGCGGGCGCCGCGCGCGGTGATCTCCCGCGCCTCGGCCGCGTCGGTGGTGGCGACGTGCAGCGTCCCGGCGGTCTTGCCGGTGACCCAGCTGCCGGCGAAGCTGCCGCCGAGCTTCAGCCGCAGCTTCCCGGCGGTGACGCCGGTCTCGAACTGGTTGACGAGGGCCTGCTTCGCCTGGGCCGCGGTGAGGCCGAGGTCGCGCTGCATCGCCGCGAGCATGGCCGGCGCCACGTCCGCGGCGGTCGCCGCGGAGTAGGGGGCGGGCGTCGGCGGGGCGGCGGGTTCCGGCTGGGCCGCCGCGACGCCCTGGAGGCCGGCGAGGCCGAGGACGCCAGCGGACAGCACGGCGACGCGTCGGCCGCGTCTGTGAGACATGGTCTCTCCTTGGGGGTGGGGGTGCGGCAAAAGTAGATGATTGCGACAAGCTGGAGAAAGCACTCCCAGGCCGCGTTCTGGCGACTTGCCGCCGGTGTCTTTTTCCGCCACCGATGCCACTTGCCGGGGCCCGCCCGGCCGGGGCAAGGTCGGAAGACTCCGGTCGAGGCGCGACCGGGGCGCGGGTAGGGAAGATATGCGGCCGGTGCCGGGATCGCGAGCAGGATCTGCGGTTTTCAGGGGCGGCTCCGGCCGCGCGCACGCGCGCGTACTCGTGAGTACGCTCCGGGCGCGGCGAAGCCGGCCGGGGATAAGCCGCAGAAGGGTTGGCCAGTTTGCGTTCCTGCTAGATAATCCGGTCCATGTTCCCGCCGACCGAGACCGGGGAGAATCCATTCGCGACGCTCGGTGTCAGCGTCCGGCAGCAGGCGCTTTACACGGCGCTGCTGCACCATCCGGGCAGCACGCTCGGCGAGCTGGCGGCGCTGTCGGCGGAGCCACCGCCCCGGCTGGCCGGGCTCCTCGCGGAGCTGCAGGCCCTCGGCATGGTCGGCGTCGACCCCGCCCCGGACCCCGTGTACTTCCCGCACCCGCCGGACGCGGTCGTCGAGACGCTGATCCGCCGCCGCGAGGCGGAGTTCATCCGGGCGCGCATCGCGGCCAAGCGGCTCAGCGGCGACCTGCTCACCGCCGAGCAGCGCGCCAACCCCCGGAAACTGGTAGAGATCATCGACGGGGTGGACGCGGTGGTCCAGCGCTACGAGCGGGCGCAGCGCGCCGCGGTCCGGCAGGTGAAGGCCATTGACAAACCGCCCTATGCCGTCGATCCCGCCCAGCCGAACGAGATCGAGCGGGAGCAACTCGCGAACGGCGTGGAATACCGCGCCATTTACACCCCGGACGCCCTCGCGATCCCCGAGCGGCTCGAAATAGCCCGGCAGGACTCCGTTCTCGGGGAACGCGCCCGGCTGCTGGGCAATGCGCCCGCCAAACTCGTCATCGTGGACGACGAAATGGCGCTGATGCCGCTGCGGGACGGCGAACCCGGCACCACCGCGCTGATTCGCCCGTCCACCCTCCTCGATATTCTCATCGGCGTGTTCAATGCCTGCTGGGAGCAGGCCGCCCCGCTGCATTTCGACGAGGACGGGGCCGCCCCGCCCGACGTCTGGCCCCGGCTTTCGGAGGCCGACCGGCACATGCTGACCCTGCTCGCCGCCGGCCTCAAGGACGAGGCCGTCGCCCGCCACACCGGGATGGGCGCGCGCACGGTCAGCCGCCACGTCGCCCGCCTGATGCGCACGCTCAACGCCCGCACCAGGTTCCAGGCGGGGGTGCACGCCGCCCGGCGCGGCCTGCTCTGACCTCCGGCCCCGGGGTCCTGCCCAGCGGGACGCGGGCAGAGCGTCCCGGCCCGGTTGCCGCACACTCGCGGGATATGGACGCCCAGCGCAGCGAATGGTCCGACCGGCAGGAGATCCACGACGTCGTCCTGCGGTACTGCCGCGGCATCGACCGGCTGGACTTCGCGCTCGTCCGGTCGGCGTACCACCCGGACGCCCTCGACCACCACACCGGCTTCGACGGGACGCTGGACGAGTACCTCGCCTGGGTCGAGCCCAAGCTGCGCGCCCGGCGCGGCGGCACGATGCACATCGTCGCCAACCACCTGGTCGAGCTGCTCGGCGACACCGCCATCAGCGAGACGTACGGGACGTCCGTCCACTGGGGCGAGCCCGCCGACGATCCGCGGGCGAACTTCACCAGCGGCGTCCGATTCGTCGACCACATGGCCTGGCGGGACGGGCGGTGGGCGATCGCCGAGCGGTGGGCCGTCCGGGAGTGGACCAGGTCGGACGCCGGCCGGCTGATGCCCAAGGAGGGCGCGGGGCCGTCCGGCAGCAGGGACGGGGACGACCCCTTGATCCGGTTGCGGCGGAGGCTGCGGGGAACGGAGGCAGGCGCGTGAAGGTAGGGATCAGCTCGCCGATCGTGGCGCTGGCGGGCAACCGCCCGGCCTGGGAGGCCGCGGCGGGCACCGCCGAGCTCGTCCGGGTGGCGGAGGCCGCCGACCGGCTCGGCTACGCGTTCATGACCTGCGGGGACCACGTCGCCGTGCCGCCCGGCCTGCACCGCGGGGAGCGCTTCTACGACCCGCTGGCCACGTTCGCGTTCCTGGCGGGCCGGACGCGCCGGCTCCGGTTCCTGCCGTACGTGCTGGTGCTGCCCTTCTACCACCCGCTGGAGATCGCCAAGCGGTACGGGACGCTCGACCACCTGAGCGGCGGGCGGCTGGTCCTCGGGTTCGGGGTCGGGAACCTGAAGGAGGAGTTCGACCTGCTCGGCGTCCCGTTCGAGGACCGGGGGCCGCGCGCCGACGACGCCCTCCGGGCGCTGCGCGCGGCGCTGTCCGGCCGGGTGGTGTCGTACGAGGGGCCGTACTACGCGTTCCAGGACATGGTGGTCGACCCGCACGCCGTCCAGGAGCGGGTGCCGATGTGGATCGGCGGGCACAGCGAGCGCGCCCTGCGCCGCGCGGTCACGCTCGGGGACGGCTGGGCGCCGGCGCCGCAGTCGTTCCGCGGCCCCACCCCGGAGCTGATGCGGCAGATGCTCGACCGGCACGACCTGCCGGACGGCTTCGACGTCCTCCTCACTCCCGGCGAGCGCCTCGACCCGGTCAACGAGCCCGGCCGGGTCGGCGAGATCATCGCGACGGCGGAGAAGGCGGGCGCGACCCACATCAACCTGACGGTCCGGCACGAGTCCCTCGCCCACTACCTGGAGCAGCTGGAGGCGTTCGCCGCCGCCGCCGGTCTCGACGCCGAGACGTGATCCGAGATGTGACCTGAGGCTGACCCGAGGCTGACCCGAGGCCGCGCACTGGAACGTTGAGCCGACCGGCCTACGCTGTTAGCTTCACCGCGTGGACGACATGCGTGCACAGGCGGCGGCGGTCGAGGAATTTGCGGCGGCCCTGCGGGAACTGCGGAAATCGGTCGGCAATCCGCCGTTCCGCGAAATGTCAGCCCGGTCCGGGGCGATCTCGCACACCACCCTGTACGAGGCCGCGAAGGGCAACAGGCTCCCCAGCTGGGGCACCACCGTCGAGTTCGTCAAGGCGTGCGGTGCGGACCCGGCCGAGTACCGCGAACGCTGGGAAGGGGCGAACCGGATCGTCGGCTCGGCGCGGACCGGGCGGCCCGAGGCCGTCGCGGGCACCGCGGCGGGGCGCCCGAACGGGGGAACCGCGGCCCCCGCGAGCGCCCCGGAACGGCATGCCGTCCACATCGCCGTCGACCCGCCGCTCGGCCCGCCCGGTCCGGGCGCGCCGCCCGAGCCGCCGCCGTCCGACGAGAGCGCGCACGACGTCCCGCCGCCCGCC
>NZ_VCKZ01000496.1 GCF_005889745.1 Actinomadura geliboluensis | reverse complement strand
GGAGCCCGCCGCGCGGCTGGAACAGCCCGTTCGGGGCGCCGTCGTCGGACGGGCGGTCGGGCAGGTTCGCCCCCGGCTCGCGGATGGGCAGCTCGCCCGGCCGGCGCGGCGGCTGCCGGTCGCCGGGCTGGTAGGGGTCGTCCGCCGGCGGGCGGGTCTCCTGCGCCCGGAGCCGGTCGCGCGGCGGGCGCCGCTCGATGGGCGGCGGCACCGCCGGCTGGGCGTCGGTGCCGGAGAAGCCGCCGACCGGGATCGGGCCGGTCTCGCCGATGATCGGCTGGGCGTCGGTGCCGCCGCGGAGCGAGCGCAGCGGCCCGGTGCCGCCGCCGACCATGGGGTGCCCGCCGGTCCCGCCGGACGGGGCGCCCATCGGCGACCCGGCGGCCCCGTAGCCGTCCTGCCGGAACGCGCCGCCCGCCGCGGCGGGCCGGTCGGCGGCCGTCGCGGTGAGCGGGGAGAGCTGGCCGTGCGAGCCGGACTCGCGGGGCCCGAGCCCGCGGGCGCCGATGCCGCCGGACTCGCCGGCGCTGATCGCGGCGTCCGGCAGCACGACGAACGCGGTGAGCCCGCCGCCCTGGGCGGCGCGCAGCTCGACCCGGATGCCGTGCCGGACGGCCAGGCGGCCGACCACGAACAGGCCCATGCGGCGGGCCGCGGAGAAGTCGATGACCGGCGGGTTCGCGAGCCGCCAGTTGGCCTGCTCCAGCTCCTCGGGCGACATGCCCACGCCGTTGTCGGTGATCTGCAGCATGCAGCCGCCGCCGCTGAGCATCTGCCCGGAGACGGTGACCTTGGTGTGCTCGGAGGAGAACACCGTCGCGTTCTCCACCAGCTCGGCCAGCAGGTGGACGAGGTCGTTGACGACGGGGCCGGTGACCGCCATGTCGCCTTGAACCCGGAGCGCGACCCGTTCGTACTGCTCCACCTCGGACAGCGACGCCCGGACGACGTCGATGAGCGGGACGGGCTTGTTCCAGCGCCGCACCTGCTCCTGGCCGCCGAGGACGAGGAGGTTCTCCGAGTTGCGCCGCATGCGGGTCGCCAGGTGGTCCAGCCGGAACAGGCTGGCGAGCTGCTCCTCGTCGCGCTCGCTCTGCTCCAGCTCCTCGATCAGCCGCAGCTGGCGCTCGATGAGCGACTGGCTGCGCCGGGAGAGGTTGACGAACATCGCGTTGATGTTGCCGCGCAGGACGGCCTCGTCGGCCGCGAGCCGGACCGCCTCGCGGTGGACCTCGTCGAAGGCCCGCGCGACCTGGCCGATCTCGTCGGTGGAGTCGATGTCGATCGGCTCGACCTCGATGCCGCCGGCGGCGGCCTCCGGATCGCGCAGCCGGTCGACCAGCCCGGGCAGCCGGGTGCTGGCGACGTCCAGCGCGCCGACCTGCAGCCGGCGCAGCGGCCGCACCAGCGACCGCGCCATCACGACCGTGATCAGCAGCACGATGGCCAGCAGCGCGGCGATGATGACCGCGTCGGTGATCGAGGACGTCCGGGCCGCCGCGCCCCTGTCGTCGCTCCTGGCCCTGATGTCGCTCGCCAGCCGCGTCTCGACCTCGCGCATCTTGTCGATCATGCTGGTCATCGAGTCGCGGAGCAGCTTGGGCGAGCGCGCGGTGCCGAGCGTGCGCGACAGCGGCCCGCCGGTGGTGGCGACGCCGGAGATGACGCGCTGCCGCAGCAGCCGGGCCTGGTCGATCTTGGTGCCGACGACGGTGTCCTCGTACAGCTGGACCTGCTCCAGCGTCGCGGAGTCGCGGAAGGCGGCGAGCTCGCTGTCCTCCTGCGCGCGCGCCGCCCGGAGCTCGTTCAGCTCGTCGGCCGCCAGCTGGCGGGACCGCGCGCCGACGAGGAGCAGGGCCCGCTCGCGCGAGACCGCCTCCTTGGCGCGGGCGAGGGCGCCGAGGGCCCGGCTCGCCTCCGCGAGCCGGTCGTCGGCCGCGTTCTGGGAGATACCGTCGAGGACCGCGATCAGCTCGTTGGCGGCCCCGGTGTACTTCTGCAGCACGATGAAGGCCGGCACCTTGGTACCGACGACCAGGGAGCGCAGGGCCGTGATCCCGTCCAGCCGGCTGAGCACCGCGCGGGCGTCGCGGACGGCCTCCGAGCCGTAGGAGCCGTCGATCGCGTTCGCGGCCGACCGCACCGCCGCGACCTGGGCGTCGGTCCGCCGCTCCTGGGCCTGCAGCTCCGGCAGCAGCGCGCCGGCGCGGCCGGCCGCGCTGTACTCGACGGCCATGTCGCGCTCGGCCGCGAACTCCTGCACGAACCGGGTGATCCCCTCGCCCAGCTCGGCCATCTGCTCGACCCGCCCGTACGCCTCCGCCTCGCTGAGGGAGCTGGAGATGCGCACCCCGGCGAGCACGACGGCGGCGACCGTCGGAACCAGGACCAGCACGATCAGCCGCTGTGGCACACGCCAGTTCCGCAGGCTCAGCCTGCTGCCTGACCGTGTCGAACGGTCCGACTGAACCTCGACGTTACCTGGTCGAGGACCGTCGCGACCTTCGTCGCTTGGTTGCATCCGCCGCTAACACCCTCTCCACACGATGTCGCACTCTCCGTGGCCTCATAGGCGCGCAGGGTTAAAGCGACCTCACCTCCACCCTCGGCGCACGACATTGCAGCACATTCCCGGATAGGCCGCAAAGGACCATAGGTCAGCGGTTATAGACCAATGGAGCGATCGTGACTTTATACCCATATGTCCGTTTTCCTGAGCATGGACGATCACGGACGGTGTCGGCGCGTACCGCAATACACCGGTCACGCACCGTAACATCGGCTGATGGCTCCATTCCTTTCGGTGAACGGAAGGGGAAAGTACATCGCAACCGGACCGTGACCAGTTACTCTCCGAATTGGAATGGCGCTGGATTGTCACCGGCGGCGTCCAATCAGGCCCTCCGGGAATGCCCCGGTGACTTCGGCGCGCCATTGGACGCCATATTCGACAACGCGGGAACCCGCAGCCCTGCGGGGTTCCGGGCGTCCCGGCGCCCGCGGCCGGGACGTCCGCCGGCGGGCGGCGGCGGCTCGACCAGGGGACCCTTCCCGGCGGCCGGGGAGCGGCGGGAGCCGTCCGGACACCGGCCGCCAGGACACAAGAAAGTCACGCAATTCGGAGCCAAACCACTCAAGTCGCACACTTCGCGATACCCTCCCTCGAACGTGATCTTCAGGCGTGGCGGTGCGGTGGCTACAGTCGTTCCCCTGGCTCACAAGTCCCGACCGGCGGCCCCGCCGAAGCAACTTCCCCCGCGAGTTAAGGAGTGCCCATGCGGCAATCCCTCCGTCTTTCAGCACTGGTCAGTGCCTTCGCCCTGGTCCTGTCCGCCGCGGCGGGCTGCGGCGACTCCGACGACTCCGCCTCGGGCGGCCAGGGTCTGGAGAAGGACACGATGACGGTGGCGGCCCTCCCGCTGGCCGACAACGTGGCGGTCTACATCGCCCAGAAGCAGAAGCTGTTCGAGGCCGAGGGCCTCAAGGTCGAGATCAAGCCCGTCCAGCAGAGCACCCAGGCCATCCCGGCGCTGATCAAGGGCGACGTGAACGTCATCGCCGGCGCCAACTACGTGTCGTTCCTGCAGGCCAACGAGAAGGGCACGCTCAAGCTGAGCGTGGTCGCCGAGGGCGCGACGCTGGCCTCGCACACCTTCGACCTGCTGGTCAAGTCCGACTCCAAGATCAAGACCCCCAAGGACCTGGAGGGCAAGAAGGTCGCGGTCAACATCCTGAACAACATCCAGTCGCTGACGCTGGACGCGATCCTGAAGGCCAACAACGTCGACGCCTCCAAGATCGAGTACGTGCAGGTGCCCTTCCCGCAGATGGCGACCGCCCTGGAGAAGGGCCAGGTCGACGCGATCCACGCCGTGGAGCCCTTCACCTCCGACACCGAGAAGAAGCTCGGCGCGCGGGTGGCCGTCGACGGCGGCTCCGAGCCGGTGACCGACCTGCCGATCAGCGGCTACGTCAGCACCCAGGAGTTCACCCAGAAGAACCCGAAGACGGCCGCGGCGTTCCAGCGGGCCATCATCAAGGCGCAGAAGCTCGCCACCGGCGACCGCAAGGTCGTCGAGCAGGCGCTGCCCACCTACACCAAGATCGACGCGAAGGTCGCCGGCGTCATCACGCTGCCGGGCTACCCGACCTCGCTGAACACCACCCGCATGCAGCGGACGGTGGACCTCATGCTGACGGCGGGCCTGCTCAAGCAGAAGCCCGACATGAAGTCCGTCCTGTTCCAGCCGACGTCCTGACCGGCGAGCACTGATTCCCCCATGGCACACCAGACGACGCCACCCCGTGGCCTCTCGCGTCCCGGCAAGTGGGCGCGGGGGGCCGCCGGGGTGGCGGTCCTGTTCCTGGCGAGCGAGCTGCTCGGCAGAGCCGGGATTGTGGACCGTTCCTATCTGCCGCCGGCCTCCACCGTGACCGCGCGCGCGGTCGAGCTGTTCGGCGACTCCGACTTCCTGTTCAACGTGCGCGTCACGCTCACCGCGTGGGCGCTCGGCATGCTGATCGCGATCGCCATCGCGGTCCCGCTCGGGCTGCTGCTCGGCAGCGTCCCCGCGGTGAACACCGCGGTCCGGGCCATCGTGGAGTTCCTGCGCCCGATCCCGTCGGTCGCGCTCATCCCGCTGGCCGGGCTGCTGCTCGGCTCCGGCCTCAGCATGGAGGTGCCGCTCATCGTCTACGCCTCCAGCTGGCCGATCCTGTTCAACACCATGTACGGGCTGCACGACGTCGACCCGACTGCGAAGGAGACGCTGCGCACCTTCGGTTTCAGCCGGTGGCAGGTGCTGCTGAAGGTCTCGCTGCCGAGCGCCGCCCCGTTCATCGCGACCGGCGTGCGGCTCGCCGCGGCGATCGCGCTGATCCTCGCCGTCAGCACCGAGATCCTCTCCGGGTTCGGCGACGGCCTCGGCATGTTCATCGCCCAGGCCGGCACCGTGCCGGACGGCAACACCGACGTCCTCGCCGGCACCGTGTGGGCCGGCACCATCGGACTGATCATCAACATGGTGCTGGTGCAGGCCGAGAACCGCGCGTTCCGGTGGCACAAGGCACAGGGGAGTGGTGCATCGTGACGGCGGCCGCCCTCACCGTGCGGGCCGCGCGCCCGCGCGGCGTCGCGGGCCGGCTGGTCCGCGGCCTGCTGCACCGCGCGCTCCCGCTGGTGGTCCTCATCGCCGGCTGGGAGGCCGCGACCCGCATCGCCGAGAGCCCGTTCTTCCCGCCGCCGTCCGACATCGTCGGCCGGATGCGGGAGATGTGGTTCTCCGGCCCGGCCGCGCACCTGTACTTCGGCGGGGACGCCGGCGACTCCATCGCGCCGAGCCTGAGCCGGATGGCCGTCGCGCTGCTGCTGTCGGTGGTGGCCGGCGTCGTGCTCGGCATCGCCATCGGCCGGTCCGAGCGCGTGCTCGCCTACCTCGACCCGATCCTGCAGTTCGCGCGCGCGATCCCGCCGCCGACGGTGGTGCCGGTCTTCATCGTGCTGTTCGACCTCGGCACCCAGATGCAGATCGCCTCGATCGTCTTCGGCGCCGTCTGGCCCGTCCTGCTCAACACCGTGGACGGGGTCCGCAGCGTGGACAAGACGCAGGCCGCCACGGCCGAGGTGTTCCGGCTGTCGGCCGCGGAGCGGATCCGGTTCCTCATCATCCCCGCGGCGCTGCCGAAGATCTTCGCGGGGCTGCGGCTGGCGCTGTCGCTCGGCCTCATCCTGATGGTCTTCTCCGAGCTGCTGCCGGGCACCTCCGACGGGCTCGGCTTCGAGCTGACGAACGCGCAGAGCCAGTCCGACCTCCCGACCATCTGGTCGGTGATCGTGCTGCTCGGCATCCTCGGCTACCTGTTCAACACCATCCTGCTCGCGGTGGAGCGGCGCACGCTCCGCTGGCACCGCGGGGCGCGAAAGGCAGATGAATGACGACGGAACTCACGGTCCGGGACGCGGTGTTCGACTACTGCCGGCGGGTCGGGATGACGACCGTCTTCGGCAACCCCGGCTCCACCGAGCTGCGCATGCTGCGCGACTTCCCCGCCGACTTCGAGTACGTGCTCGGGCTGCAGGAGATCGTGGCGGTGGGCGCGGCGGCGGGCCACGCCATCGGCACCGGCAACGCCGCCCTGGTCAACCTGCACTCCGCCGGCGGGGTGGGCAACGCGCTCGGCGCGGTCTTCACCGCCCACCGCGACCGGGTGCCGCTGGTCATCGTCGCGGGGCAGCAGACC
>NZ_VCKZ01000495.1 GCF_005889745.1 Actinomadura geliboluensis | reverse complement strand
CCCATGACGGACGACGCGTCCGCCGGCCGGCATGCGACCGCGTACGTTCCGGCCTTGAGGCTGACGTGCAGCGGACGAGTCGTCCCCGGCCCGACGTCCTCCAGCTCCGCGAAGATCTCGCCGCCCGAGACGACGGCGACATCGACGGCCGCCCTGTCGGCGTTCTGCACGAGCAGGGTCTCTGTTCCGGCGTGCGAGCGGGACCACCCCTGCCCGCAGTGCGTCCGCCCCACCTGGACGGTGACCGAGGCCTTGCCCGTACGGGCTCCTCCCCCGCATCCCGTCAGCGCGGCCGCGACGACCAGCGTCACGCAGCCACGGCGGAGCCCGCACACGCCTTTCCAGCCAACGGCCATACTGCCTTTCGCCCCCACGTCGGCAGCCCTGAGCCCGATCCAACGGAACCGTAGACCAGGTCGACGGCGGCGGCCGTCACCTCAGGCGGCGTGGCGCGCGGCGGACCCGCTCAGTCCCAGCGGGCGGAGCGCTGTCGTTTGACGGCGGAGCGGCGCTTCTTGTTCTCCAGGCGGCGCTCGTTGATGCCGCGCGGGACCTTCTTCGGGATGCGCTTCTTCGGCGGCGGGGCCGTCGCCTCGGCCAGCAGGGTCGCGAGGCGGGTGCGGGCGGCGTCGCGGTTGCGCTGCTGGGAGCGGTACTCCTCGGCGCGGATCGTCAGGACGCCGCGGACGAGGCGTCCGGCCAGCCGGTCGAGCGCGCGGGCGCGCAGGTGCTCGGGGAGGGACGGGGAGTTCGCGACGTCGAAGGAGAGCTCGGCGGCGGTGGCACTGGTGTTGACGTGCTGCCCGCCCGGCCCCGACGACCGGGAGAAGCGCCAGCTGAGCTCGGTCTCCGGGATGGTGACCGAGCCGCGGACGTGGATCTGGGCGGGCATGCCCCCATTGTCGCAGGGGCGATGCGGGCTTGTCGTCCGGTTAAGCCCCACCTGGCACCAACTGCAAGCACTTACTTACAATGCTCGCCATGACTGCGGGAATCTTCCAGGACGGCGACCTCATCCGCGTGATCTCGCGGGAGGGCGCGCTCATCGCGGCGGGCGGGGCCGCGTCGCTGCTGCAGACGGCGCATCCCAAGGTGGCGCAGGGCGTGTACGACCACAGCTACACGGCGGACGACCCCGCGCGGCGGCTGCGCAACACGATGGGGTGGCTCTACGTCGTGCAGTTCGGGACGCGGGAGGAGGCCGAGACCCTCAGCGCGCTCGTCACCAAGGGGCACGAGTCCATCACCGGCCCCGACTACGAGGCCAACGACCCGGAGCTGCAGGTGTGGGTCGCGTCCACCCTGTTCGCCGTCGCGACGCAGTTCTACCAGGTACTCTTCCGCCGGACGTTCACCGAAGCCGAGCTGGAGGAGTTCTACGGGCAGACCAAGATCTACGCCACGATCCTGGGCTGCCCCGAGGGGCGGATGCCGGAGACCTACCGCGACTTCCGCGCCTACTACGCCGACATGCTCAACACGTTGGAGATCAGCGACGCGTCGCGGGCGGTCGCCGAGCAGGTGCTGCACCCGAAGCTGCCGGGCGGGCCGCTGAACGCGCCCGGCCTGATGATGATCCGGCTGCTCACCGCGGGGCTGATGCCGCCGCCGATCCGCGAGCAGTACGGCTGGAAGTGGACCAGGGCGCGGGAGGCGCGGTTCCGGCTCCTGCTCACCGTGCTGTCGGCGGTGTACCCGCGGCTGCCGCTGCGGATCCGGACGCTGCCGCGCGAGTACTACCTGCACTCGACGCGCAGGATGCTGGCCAAGGTGAAGCGGAGGCCCGCGATCAGCGTGCGCAGCTGAACGGCCGCGTGATCCACAGGCAGACCACGCGGCCGTTCTCCCTTGCCGGCCCTCCCGAACCCGGCCCGGCCGGGAGGACCCTCTGACCGGTCCGCCGCCCGTCCGCCCGCTCCCCCCCAGAGCCTGGCCGGACGGCGGCCGGGTCAGACCGAGGCGCCGGCGATGATCTCGTCGGCGGTCTTCTTGGCGGAGTCGATCGGGATGGCGAAGCCGACCCCGATGTTCCCGTCGCTGCCACCGGACGTGGCGATGGCCGTGTTGACGCCGATCACCTGGCCGGACGCGTTCACCAGGGCACCGCCTGAGTTGCCGGGGTTGATGGCGGCGTCCGTCTGGATCGCGTTCTTGATGACCGTCTGCTGCTGCTGGGACAGCTGCCCGCGCAGCCCCGGCGGGAGCTGCTGCTCGGAGTCGCCCTCCTGCACCTCGCGGCCCAGCGCGCTGACGATGCCGGACGTCACCGAGCCGTCCAGGCCGAGCGGGCTCCCCACAGCGAGGACCTGGTCGCCGACGGCGAGCCGGTCGCTGTCACCGAGCGTCGCGGGCTTCAGGCCCGACACCCCCTGCGCCTTGATCACGGCGACGTCGGCGCGGGAGTCGGCCCCGACGACCCGCGCCGCGGCGGTCCGGCCGTCGCTGAACTTCACCGCGACCTGCCGGGCGCCCGACACGACGTGCGCGTTGGTGAGGATCACCCCGTCCGAGCGCAGGATGACGCCGGACCCGCCGGAGACGCCGGACGAGGTCTGCGCCTGGATCGACACCACGCTCGGCTGGACGGCGGCCGCCACCTGCGCGGTCGTGCTGGTGGACGAGGCCCCCGAGACCGCCGTCGGGCTCGCGTAGACGGTGCTCTCGTGCGTCAGCGCGAGCGCCACCGCCGCGCCTCCGGCGCCCGCCCCGAGCGCCAGCGCCGCGGCGGCCCCCACCGCCGCGAGCTTCCGCCGTGCCGTGCCGAACAGCCCCGGAGCCGCCGGGCCGGGCGGCTCCGGAGCGCCCGGGCCGGGCGGCGGGGCGCCCTGCCATGGCCACTGCCCTTGCGCGGCGAAGTCCGGTTGTCGCGGCTCCCATGGTGACGGCTGCGGCCGTCCGGCATCGGTGTTCATGCGGATCCCCCTGTCGTTCGCTCACCATCGAGAGTGCGCGCCGGGGCTGCAGGCCGCCTGGATTGAACCTGAAAGTGTGCTGAAAGCCGACAAGACATGAAAAAACCGCGACCGTGGGCGGCGCGTCCACGGTCGCGGTGCCCCCGGGGGGCGACCCGGGGGTGAGCTGGCCAGGGCGCGGACTCCCGTTCCCCGTCGAGACCGGGGCGCGCCCTGTCCGTCCACCTAAGCGCACTTACCTGAACATTGCCTGAATGTGACCCAGGTCTCCGCCGAACGATCCGTCCACCCGGCAGGGGCTAGTCATCGGCCAGCGGCAGGACGACCCGGAACGTGGCGCCCCCGCCCGGCGTCGAGTCGGCCTCCACGATGCCCTCGTGGGCGGCGACGAGCGCGGCGACGATGGCGAGGCCGAGCCCGGCGCCGCCGTAGTCGCGGGACCGCGCCTCGTCCGCGCGGTAGAACCGCTCGAAGACCCGTTCCGCCTGCTCGGCGGACAGGCCGGGGCCCTGGTCGGCGACCGCGATCACCGCCGCCGGCCCGCCGCGCAGCGTGCCCGGCTGGAGCCGGACGTCGACCGGCGTCCCCTCCGGCGTGTGCGCGATCGCGTTGGACAGCAGGTTCCCGAGCACCTGGCGCAGCCGCGGCTCGTCCCCCCGCACCTGGTACGCCAGCCCTCCCTCGACGGACAGGTCTATCTTGCGCTCGGGCGCGAGAACCCTCGCCTCCTGGACGGAGTCGGCGGCCACCGCGAGCAGGTCCACCGGGCGCCGCTCGATCGGGCGCTGCCGGTCCAGTCGGGCGAGCAGCAGCAGGTCCTCCACCAGCAGCCCCATCCGGGACGCGGTCTCCTCGATCCGGCCGATCAGCCGGTCCAGCTCGGCGGGGCTGCGCGCCGCGCCCTGCCGGTAGAACTCGGCGAAGCCGCGGATCGCGGTCAGCGGCGTGCGCAGCTCGTGGCTGGCGTCCGCGATGAACCGCCGCATCCGCTCCTCCGAGCGCAGCGCCGTCTCCTCCGAGCGCCGCGCCGCCGCCTCCGACTCGGCGCGCGCCCCGAACGCCGCCTCGATCTGCCCGAGCATCGTGTTCAGCGACCGGCCGAGCCGGCCCATCTCGGTCCGCGGGTCGGCCTGCGGGACGCGGCGCGACAGGTCCCCGGCCGCGATCGCGCCCGCCGTCTCCTCGACCGCGGCGAGCGGCCGCAGGCTGGCCCGCACCACCCACACGCCGAGCGCGACCAGGACGCCGAGCACCAGCAGCCCCACGATCGCGTCGATCACCACGAGCCGCTGCACCGTGCGGTCGACCTCGTCCATGCTGAACGCGAGCACGATGATCCCGCCCGGGATCGGCTCGGCGAGGATCCGCCACTGCGAGCCGCCGGTGCCGCGCACCGTGAACGGCCGGTCGATGTGCTCCCGCAGGTCCGCGGGCAGCTTCGGGTGGCCGGTCTCGCTCCACGCCGGGTTCTGCCCGAGGGCGTGGCCGTCGTCGGTGCGGACCTGCCCGTACATCTCGCTCGGGATGCGGACGTCGATGTTGACCTCGCCGCGCCGCAGCTGCGGGACGACCTGCTCGACCGCCCGCCCCACCGAGCTGCGCAGCTGGTCGTCGGCCCGGCCCACCAGGTACTGGCGCAGCACCGACGCGCCCGCCGCGCTCATCACCGTCATTCCGAACGTGACGAGCACGAGCATCCCGGCGATCAGCTTGACGCGCAGCGACGTCCGCCCCCACAGCCGCCCCAGGGCGCGGCGCGGCGACGGCGACATCAGCCCGATCTCGACGGCTCGCGCAGGACGTACCCCACACCGCGCAGCGTGTGGATGAGGCGCGGTTCGGCGTTGTCCACCTTGCGGCGCAGCGCGGACACGTACGACTCCACGATCCCCGCGTCGCCGCGGAAGTCGTAGTTCCACACGTGGTCGAGGATCTGCGCCTTCGACACGACGCGGCCCGCGTTGGCCATGAAGTAGCGCAGCAGCTTGAACTCGGTCGGGGACAACTGGATGGGCCTGCCGCGCCGCCACACCTCGTGGCTGTCCTCGTCCAGCTCCACGTCCGCGAACACCAGCCGGGGCGGCGGCTCGGCCGCGCCGCCGCGGAACCGGCGCAGCACCGCCCGGATCCGGGCGATGACCTCCTCCAGGCTGAACGGCTTGGTGACGTAGTCGTCGCCGCCGATCGTCAGCCCCTTGATGCGGTCCTGCACGGCGTCGCGCGCCGTCAGGAACAGCACCGGGGTGTGGTCGCCGCCGGACCGCAGCCGCCGCGCGACGTCGAACCCGTCGATGTCGGGCAGCATCACGTCCAGCACGATCAGGTCGGGGCGGTGCCGCCGCGCCGACTGCACCGCGTCCGCCCCGTTCGTGGCCGTGACCACGTCGAACCCGGTGAAGCGCAGGCTGCCGGCGAGCAGCTCCAGGATGTTGGGCTCGTCCTCGACGACGAGCAGGGTCGCCTCCGCCGTCGCCTTGCCGCCGCCGTTCGCCGTCCGTTTAGACAATTGCCCAGTCCCCCTCCACATCATCGCCGAGGATTCCAGCCGAACCTGAACGTCCCCTGAATGGCGGCCGAGGATACGTTGAGCGCCGCCCCCGGTCCGACTGGAAGCGCGACTGGACAGGGTAGGCGAGTCCGCGCGGGCGGGGGTCAGCGCTGGAGGGCGCGGATGGCCCGCATCGCCTCGCGGCGGGCGTCGCCGGACAGGACGTCGATGTAGACGCGGCCGTCCAGGTGGCCGCACTCGTGCTGGAGGCAGCGGGCGAAGTAGCCGGTGCCCTCGACGCGGACGGGCCTGCCCTTCACGTCCACGCCCTCGACGACGGCGTGCGCGTGGCGCGGCGTCTCGAACCGCAGGCCGGGGACCGACAGGCAGCCCTCCGACTCGACGAGCTGCTCGCCGTCGGCGGCGACCAGCACCGGGTTGGCGACGTGGCCGATGTGGCGGCGCCCCTTGTCGTCCTCGCAGTCGTACACGAACAGGCGCAGGCCGACGCCGATCTGGTTCGCGGCCAGCCCGGCGCCCTCCTCCTCGTACATGGTGACGAACATGTCGTCGACGAGGCGCTCCAGAGAGGCGTCGAACGTCCGGACCGGGTCGCATTCGGTGCGCAGCACAGGGTCGCCGAGAAGCCTGACCGGGCGGGCCGTCCCGCCCCGCGGATGGGTCCTTTTCCTCACGGCGAAGATCCTACAAAGCGGACGGCGGTGCGCCCGTCCCCGCGAGGGGAGGGCGCACCGCCGGGCGGACGGGCCGGTGCCGCGGCCCGGCTCCGCTACAGCTCGATCGGGCCGCGGGGCTGCTGCGGCGGGACCGGGGGGTGCACCGG
>NZ_VCKZ01000494.1 GCF_005889745.1 Actinomadura geliboluensis | reverse complement strand
GTCCGAGGACCACAGCACCGAGAAGGACCAGGCCGACACCCCCGGCCCCGACCCGCTGACCGCACCGCCGTCCGGCACCTACCGCCTCCAGCTCCGCGGGACGCCCGAGGAGCGCTTCGGCTTCGCCGAGGCCGCCGCGCTCGCGCCCTACCTGGCGTCCCTCGGCGTGTCCCACGTGTACCTGTCCCCGATCCTGCAGGCCGCGCCGGGCTCCGCGCACGGCTACGACGTCGTCGACCACTCCCGGCTGTCCGAGGAGCTGGGCGGCGCCGAGGCGTTCGGCGCGATGGCCACCCGGTTCCGCGCGCACGGCCTGCGGCTGCTGGTCGACGTCGTCCCGAACCACATGGCGATCCCGGACCCCCACGACCTGAACCTGCCGCTCGCGCGGGTCCTGGAGGACGGGCCGGGCTCGCCGTTCGCGCGGTGGTTCGACGTCGACTGGGACGCGGGCGGCGGCCGGATCGCGCTGCCCGGCGAGGGCGAGCCCAACTACCGGCGGTTCTTCGACATCTCCGGGCTGATCGGGCTCCGCCAGGAGGACCCCGAGGTCTTCCGGCGCACGCACGCGCTGCTGCTCGGCCTGGTCGAGCGGGACCTCGTGGACGGCCTGCGCGTCGACCACCCGGACGGCCTCGCCGACCCGCGCGGCTACCTGCGCCGGCTGGCGGAGGCCGCGCCGGGCCGCTGGCTGCTCGTCGAGAAGATCACCGAGGGGGAGGAGCGGCTGCCGCCGGACTGGCCGTGCGCGGGCACCACCGGCTACGACTCGCTCGGCATGGTCGGCGGGCTGTTCGTCGACCCGGCGGGCGAGAAGCCGCTCACCGACTACTACGTGTCGCTGACGGGCAATCCGGCCGAGTTCGAGGAGGTCGAGCACGAGGCCCGCCTGCACGCCGCCACACACGGGCTCAAGCCGGAGATGGACCGGCTTCTGCGCGTCCTCCACCGGGTCGTGGGCGAGCGTCGTCCCGGCATGGAACGGGCCTTGGTCGAACTGCTCGTCGCCATGCCCGTGTACCGCGCCTACGTCGTGCCCGGTGAGGACGCTCCACAGCAGGCCGTGGACGTGTTAACGGAAGCCGCAGACCGTGCGCGCAATTACCTTCCCGAGGAGATCCACAGCGACCTGGAGGCCGTCGTAGACCTCGCTCTGGGACGCGGTGAGCGCACCGATGCCGAGTTCATCGTGCGGTTCCAGCAGACGTCCGCGCCGCTCGCCGCCAAGGGCGTCGAGGACACCGCGTTCTACCGGTGGAACCGGATGGCCGCGCTGAACGAGGTGGGCGGCGCCCCAGAGCGGTTCTCCGTCAGCCCGGAGGACTTCCACGCGTACTGCATCAGGCTCGCCCGCGACTGGCCGCAGACGATGACGACCCTCTCCACGCACGACACCAAGCGCGAAGAGGACGTACGGGCGTGGCTGTCGGTCGTGGCGGAGATCCCGGGCGAGTGGAGGGAAGCCGTGGAGCGCTGGCGGACGTGGGGGCCGACCCCGTCACCGCTGGAGCCCGACCTTGAATACCTCCTCTGGCAGACCCTCGTCGGCGCCTGGCCCATCACCCAGGATCGTCTGGAGGAGTTCCTCACCAAGGCGATGCGGGAGGCCAAGACCCGCACGTCCTGGGTCGAGCAAGACGCCGACTACGAGAAGGCCGTGCTCGCGTATGCGCGGGGCGTCCTGTCCGACCCCGACCTCATCACCGACATGACGTCGTTCGTCGCCAGGCTGGCCCCCTACGCGCGCGTGAACACGCTGGGGCAGAAGCTCGTCCAGCTGGCCATGCCGGGCGTCCCGGACGTCTACCAGGGCTGCGAGCTGACCGGCCTGGCGCTGGTCGACCCCGACAACCGGCGCCCGGTCGACTACGGGCGGCGCCGCGAGCACCTCGCCCGGCTCGACACCGGCCGCCGCCCGAAAGAGGTCGACGACGAGAAGCTGCTGGTCACCTCGCGGACGCTGCGGCTGCGGCGCGCCCACCCCGAGTGGTTCGGGCCGGGGTCCCGGCACGAGCCGGTCGCGGCGCGCGGGCCGGCGGCCGAGCATCTGATCGGGTTCGCGCGGGGCGGCGCGGTCGCGCTCGCCACCCGGCTGCCCGTGGGGCTGGAACGCCGGGGCGGCTGGAACGGGACGCGGGTGGACGTCCGCCACCAGGGCTGGCGGGACGTGCTGACCGGCTGCACGCACATGGGTCCCTTCCTGGACGCGGACCGCGTCTTCGAGCATCTGCCCGTCGCTCTGCTCGTCCCCAGGGAGTTCGGTAGTTGAGCACCAGGTTCACCGTGTGGGCACCGGCCGCCGACCGCGTCGAAGTCGTGGTCGGCGGCACGGGCCATCCGATGGAGGCGCGGCCCTCCGGCTGGTGGGAGGCCACCGTCGCCGACGCCGTCCATGGGACGGACTACGGCTTCGTCTTGGACGGCTCAGACGAAGTACTGCCCGACCCTCGCTCGCCTTGGCAGCCCAACGGCGTGCACGGCCAGAGCCGTGTCTACGACCACGGACGGTTCGCATGGACGGACCAGCATTGGCACGGCCGTCCGCTCCCTGGGAGCGTCCTCTACGAGATGCACGTCGGCACGTTCACGCCGGAGGGGACGTTCGACGCCGCTACCGACCGCCTCGACCATCTGGTGGCGCTCGGCATAGACGCGGTGGAGCTGCTGCCCGTCGCGTCCTTCCCCGGCCGTCACGGATGGGGGTACGACGGGGTCCATCTCTGGGCGCCCCATGAGCCCTACGGCGGCCCAGACGGTTTGAAGCGCTTCGTGGACGCCGCCCATGCGCGCGGCCTGGCCGTCGTCCTCGACGTCGTCTACAACCATCTAGGCCCGGACGGTAACCGCCTGGGCAGCTTCGGGCCGTACTTCACCAGCGCCCACGCCACCCCCTGGGGCGACGCGGTGAACTTCGACCAGGAAGGCTCGGACGAGGTCCGCGCATTCGTCGTGCAGAACGCGCTGATGTGGCTGCGTGACTACCACTTCGACGGGCTGCGGCTCGACGCCGTCCACGCCATCACCGACCACAGCGCCACGCACCTCCTCGAAGAACTGGGGCGCGCCGTGGCGGCGGAATCCGCCCACCTTGGGCGGCAGCTCTTCCTCATCGCCGAATCCGACCTGAACGACCCGCGCCTGGTGACGTCCAGGGAGGCCGGCGGATACGGCCTGGACGCGCAGTGGAGCGACGACTTCCACCACGCGCTGCACGCCGCGCTCACCGGTGAACGGCAGGGCTACTACTGCGACTTCGGCTCTCTGGAAACGCTGAAGAAGGCCCTTACCAGAGTCTTCGTTCATGACGGGACCATGTCGACCTACCGGGGCCGGCACCACGGGCGGCCGGTGAACGTCCGGGAAACGCCCGCACACCGTTTCCTCGGCTTTCTGCAGAACCACGACCAAGTCGGCAACCGCGCCTCCGGCGACCGCATCGGCGCGCTCTTGCCGTCCCCAGGGCTGCTCAAAGTGGGCGCGGCACTGCTTTTGCTCGCGCCCTTCACACCGATGCTGTTCATGGGTGAGGAGTGGGGCGCGTCCACCCCCTGGTGCTACTTCACCGACCACCGCGATCCGGAGCTGGCCCGCGCCGTCAGCGAGGGGCGCCGGCGGGAGTTCGCGCGGCACGGCTGGGCGGGCGAGGTCCCCGATCCACAGGCTGTGGACACCTTTCGCCGATCCGTCCTCGACTGGACCGAGCCGGACGACCCGTACCACGCTGACCTGCTCGAATGGCATCGCGCCCTGATCGCGCTACGCCGCTCCGAACCCGACCTGAACGACCCCCGGCCGGCCGCGGTGCAGGTCGGGACGGACGAGAGCACGGCGCGCTGGCTGGTGATGCGGCGCGGCGGGATCGGTGTGGCGGCGAACCTCGGGGACGTGCCCGTCGCCCTCCCGGCGGGGCCGCCCGGCGCGCGCCCCCGGCTGCTGCTCGCGTCGGATCCGGCGATTCACCTCGACCCCGGCGCTCTCGGCGATTCCGGAAGGGTCGCCGTGGAGCTGCCCGCGGCCTCGATCGCGATTTTTCGCTGACCCGTGGACGCGTCTATTGCGGCGAAGATACGGGTACTGACGGATATGTCGTGTTCGGTAATGTACTACGAGTGGCAAACCGCAGGTCAAGAGCGCGGCGGCAGCCCGGTAATGGTCAAGAATGGTCATACGATCGGTTCATGACCTCAGTACTGCTCGCCGAGGACGACACGTCCATCTCCGAGCCTCTCGCCCGCGCGCTGCGTCGCGAGGGGTACACCGTCGAAGTAAGCCCGGACGGCCCGCAGGCGCTGGAGCGGGCGCTCGGCGGCGGGGTTGACCTGATCGTCCTCGATCTCGGCCTGCCCGAACTGGACGGCCTTGAGGTGGCCCGCAGGGTGCGGGCCGAGGGGCACGGCGTGCCCATCCTGATCCTGACCGCCCGGGCCGACGAGGTCGACACCGTCGTCGGGCTCGACGCGGGCGCCGACGACTACGTGACCAAGCCGTTCCGGCTGGCCGAGCTGCTCGCGCGGGTGCGCGCGCTGCTCCGCCGGGGCAGCACCGAGACCCCGATCGTCCAGGGGGTGCGGATCGACGCCGAGTCGCGCCGCGCCTGGATGGGCGACCAGGAGCTCCAGCTGACCACCAAGGAGTTCGACCTGCTGCGGGTGCTCGTCCGCGACGCCGGCAAGGTCGTGACCCGCGAACAGATCATGCGCGAGGTGTGGGACACCAACTGGTGGGGTTCCACGAAGACGCTCGACATGCACATTTCCTGGCTGCGCCGCAAGCTCGGCGACGACGCCGGCAGTCCCCGCTACATCACCACGGTGCGGGGCGTCGGCTTCCGGTTCGAGCGCGGCGACTAGCACCGGCCGCCGCGGCCGGGCGGAACGACCGGGGGCCTTCCCGAGAGGCCCCCGGGCAGCGTGCTGCGCCGTCCGCGGCCCCACCCCTAAGGAGCCCTGATGAGGCGCCGACTCCTCCTGTCGACGCTCGCGGTGGCGGTGGTCGCGATCCTCCTGCTCGGCATACCCCTCGCCTACGCCGCACACAAACTCGTCTACGAGGAGGCCGGCCGGTCGCTCGACCGGGAGGCGTCCTCCATCGCGGGCAGCGTCGGCTACAGCCTGGAGAAACCGCAGCCCGTCACCGGCGCGATCATCGCCCGCGAGTACCCCGGCCGGCAGATCACCGTCACGCTGCCGGACGGCCGCACCCTCAACGCCGGGCCGCCGCGCCGCGGCCCCGTCCTCAGCGCCACCGCCGCGCACGGCGCGGTCCGGGTCCGGGTGGCGCGCCCGGAGGCGGAGGTCCGCGACGCCGCGCTCCGGCTGATCCTGCTGATCGGCAGCCTGGCGCTGCTCGGCGTCGCCGTCACCGTCGGCCTGGCCATGGTGCAGGCCCGCAAGTTCATGCTGCCGCTCCGCGAGCTCGCCGAGACCGCCGACCGGCTCGGCAGCGGCAACGCCCGGCCCCGCCCCCGCCGCTACGGCATCCCGGAGATCGACCAGGTCGCCGAGGTGCTGGACCGCAGCGCCGTCCGCATCACCGACCTCGTCGTCGCCGGCCGCCAGTTCGCCACCGACGCCAGCCACCAGCTCCGCACGCCGCTCACCGCGCTGTCGATGCGGCTGGAGGAGATGATCGAGGCCGCCGAGTACCCCGACGTCGTCCGCGAGGAGGGCGCCGCCGCGGTCGCGCAGACCGAGCGGCTCGTCGCGGTCGTGGAGCAGCTGCTCGCCCGCGCCCGGCACGACCCGGCCGGCGGCGCCGTCCCGTCCCCGATCGACGAGATCATCACCCAGCAGGTCAAGGAGTGGCGGCCGAGCTTCCGCAAGGAGGGCCGGGACGTGCGGATCGTCGGCGAGCAGGGCCTCATCGGCCTGACCAACCCCGAGGGCCTCTCCCAGATCCTCGCGACCCTGCTGGAGAACTCGCTCACCCACGGCGCCGGGACCGTCACCATCCACACCAAGCCGGGCGCCGGGTCGGTGGTCGTCGAGATCGGCGACGAGGGCCCCGGGATCCCAGCCGAGTTGGAGCCCCGCATCTTCGACCGCAGCGTCAGCGGCGGCCACGGCACCGGCCTCGGCCTCTACCTGGCCCGCTCGCTCGCCGTGGTGGACGGCGGCCGCCTCGAACTGATCCAGTCCCGTCCCGCGGTCTTCGGGGTCTTCCTCCGCCAGCCCGCAGAGGCGCGCCTGGCCGCCGAGCGGGTGGTCATGGGCCCCGCCTGACGGGCGGCGGCCGGGCCGTTCAGATCTCGGCGTAGTCCTCGCTGGGGG
>NZ_VCKZ01000493.1 GCF_005889745.1 Actinomadura geliboluensis | reverse complement strand
GGCTACCCGACCGCCACCGCGCGGTAGCGACCAGGTACGACAAGCTCGCCGTCCGCTACCAGGCCACTGTCCACATCGCCGCAATCAACGAGTGGCTGTGACCCCTTTCAAAACACGCCCTAGCCGGCGCCGCGTTCAGCCCTCGTCGTTCAGCCCTCGTCCAGCAGGCCGCGGACGTAGGCGGCCTGGCCGGCGTGCTGCAGGTCGTCGGAGATCACGCTGATGAGCCGCACGGCGAGCGTGACGGGCGGGTCCCAGGAGCGGTCGACGACGCGCTCCAGGTCGGCGTCGGTCAGCCCGGACACGTACTCGATCGTCCGGTCGTGGACGGCGTCGTGGTAGCCGGTCAGCAGGTCCGCCGACCCGACCTCGACCGCCGCGACCTCGTCGGGGCCGTGCCCGTACCCGGTGTCGAGGACGTCCAGCGGCAGGCCGAACCGGTCGGCCCAGCCCTCGTCCGTCCACACCTGGCCGGTGCCGGCGGCGCCGGCGACGTGGTCGTCCTGGATGCGGGTCAGATGCCAGCCGAGCCACGCGATCGAGTTGGCGCCCTCGGCGGGCCGGTACGCGAGTTCCTCGGCGGTGAGCCCGCCGACCGCGCCGTGGACGACCTCCCTGATCCTGCCGAACCCGTCGGTGAGCAGTTGCGCACTGGTCATTGGGCTGACGCTACCCCGATCGCGCCGGATCTCCCGTCCCGGGCGCCGCGAGTTCCCCGGCGGGCGCGCGGGAGGGCAGCCGGACGGTGACGGTGAGGCCGCCGCCGGGGCGCGGCACGGCGGTGACCGTGCCGCCGTGCGCGGTGGCGGTCGCCCGGACGATCGACAGGCCCAGCCCGGCGCCGCGGTCGGACCGCACCCGGTCGTTGCCGAGCCGCCGGAACGGCTCGAAGATCGTCTCGATCTCGTAGCCGGGCACCACCGGCCCGGTGTTGGCGACGGTGAGCTCCGCCCAGCCGTCCCGGCCGCGGGTGGCGACCGCCAGCTCGCCGCCGTCGCGGTTGTGCCGGACCGCGTTCTCGACCAGGTTCTGCACCAGCCGCTCGACGAGCACGGGATCGCCGGACGTGGGCGCCGGGCCGAGCCTGCGGTCGGTGGTGACGCCGCGGGCGCGGGCCTCGGGCCCGGCCTGCTCCAGGACGTGCCCGGCGACGTCCGCGAGGTCGAGCGGCGCGGCGTCCGCCACGGCGTTCTCCGAGCCGGCGAGCGTGAGCAGCCCGTCGATGAGGCGCTCGTGCCGGCCGTTCACCACCAGCAGCGACTCGCCGAGCCGTTTGACGTCGTCGGTGGCGTCCGGGCGGCGCACCGCGACGTCGACGAGGGTCCGGTTGATGGCGAGCGGGGTGCGCAGCTCGTGGGAGGCGTTCGCGACGAAGCGCCGCTGGCCGTCGAACGCGCGCGCCAGCCGGCCGAGCATGGTGTCGAAGGTGTCGGCCAGCTCCTTGACGTCGTCGCGCGGCCCCTCGTAGGAGATCCGCTCGGTGAGGTCGTGGCTGCGCGCCACCCGCCGCGCCGTCTCGGTGATCGTGTGGACGGGGCGCAGCGCCCGGTCGGCGAGCAGCCAGCCGAACCCGAGGCCGGCCGCGGCCACCAGTCCGAGCGCGACGCCGCCCTGGGTGAGCAGCGCGTTCAGCGTCTCCCGCTGGTAGTTCTCCCGCTCCTGGGTCAGCACCCCCTCGAACCTCTGGACGGTGGCCTCCGGGGGACTCCCATCCGGCGGCGGTGTGAGCGACCACTCCGAGGGGGCGCTCGCGAAGACCCGGTTCACGTCCACCGGGTCGGCCTGCCTCGGCAGGCTGCTCTTCAGCAGCAGGTAGGTCAGCCCCAGCAGGACGATCCCGGCGCACAGGAACAGGCCGGTGTAGAGCAGGGTGAGCCGCATCCGGATCGTCGGCCGCAGCCGGTCGGTGACGTGCGTCATGGAATCCGGTACCCCACTCCCGGGACGGTCTCGATGACCGGGGGATCGCCGAGCCTGCGGCGGAGCTTCATCAGCGTCACCCGGACGGTGTTGGTGAACGGGTCGGTGTGCTCGTCCCACACCTTCTCCAGCAGCCGCTCGGCGGACACGACCGCGCCCTGCGCGCGCAGCAGTTCGGCGAGCACCCCGAACTCCTTGCGCGCCAGGTGCACGTACCGGCCGTCGCGGTACACCTCCCGGCGGGCCGGGTCGAGCCGGATCCCGGCGCGCTCCAGCGCCGGCGGCGCGGCCGGGCGGGCCCGCCGGCCGAGCGCCTGGATCCGCGCCACCAGCTCCTCGAACGCGAACGGCTTGGTCAGGTAGTCGTCCGCGCCGAGCCGCAGCCCGGCGACCCGCGCCGGGACGGCCACGGCGGCGGTCAGCATCAGCACCCGCACGAGCGCGCCCGACTCCACCACCGCCCGGCACACGTCGTCGCCGTGCACGACGGGCAGGTCCCGGTCCAGGACGAGCACGTCGTAGTCGTGCACGCCGAGGCGCTCGAGCGCGGCGTCCCCGTCGTAGACCACGTCCACGGCGAGCGCCTCGGCCCGCAGCCCCTCGGCGATCGAATCGGCGAGCATCCGCTCGTCCTCGGCGATCAGTACCCGCACGTCCGCCGTTCTCCTGTCCGCCCCGCCGTCCCCGCCCGCTTCCGCCGGGACCAGCTTGGGGGAGCGGGCGTAACGCGGGCATAACGCGATCCGGTTACGCCCGGGTTACCCGCTCCGGGCTGGACTTGCGTGCGCCGCCGGCGGTCCGTCCGGCGGAGACGACAAGGAGCCCGATCGATGCGACGAGAGACGCTCGCGGCGCTGGCGCTCGTCCCGGTCCTCGCCCTCGGGGTGCAGGGCTGCGGGGGCGGGAAGCAGAACGCCGCGGCGAGCGGCACCGGCAAGGCGGCCGGTGACGACCAGAAGATGCGCGAGTTCGCCCAGTGCATGCGCGAGAACGGCGTGGACATGCCCGACCCGAAGAACGGCAGGGTCGAGATCCGCTCGTCCGCGAAGCCGGGCGGGGGCGGTCCGGACACCAACGGGAAGGTCGAGGCCGCGCAGAAGAAGTGCGCGCACCTCATGCCCAACGGCGGGAAGCCGAAGAAGCCCGATCCGGAGCAGCTCGCGAAGATGCGGGCCTTCTCCAAGTGCATGCGCGACCACGGCGTCACCGGGTTCCCCGATCCCGAACCCGACGGCCGGATGCTGGTCGAGGGCAAGGAGGGCACCGAGATGGACCCGGAGGGCGCGACGTTCCAGGCTGCGCAGAAGGCGTGCGCCAAGTACCAGCCCGAGCGGCGCGTGTCCGGCGGCACGTCGGGCGGCGAGTAGTGGCCAGGACGCGCACCATCGCGCTGAGCGCGGCCGGCGTGGTCGCCGTCGGCGGCGCCGGTCTCGCAACCGCCGGGCTGGGCGGCGGCGACGGCCCGGCCGCCGCGCGCGGCGCGCTGCCGCCCGCCACGGCGCCGGTCGAGCGGACGACCCTCGTCGAGACCAAGGACGTGGACGGGACGCTCGGCTACGGCGCCGCCCGCACCGTGTCCGCCGCCGGCGGCGGCGTCCTCACCTGGCTGCCGGGCACCGGCTCGGTGGTCTCCCGGGGGCGGCCGGTGTACCGGGTCGACGACAGGCCGGTGCCGCTGCTGTACGGCAGGCTGCCGATCTACCGGACCCTCTCCACCGGGACGGAGGGCGCCGACGTCCTGCAGCTCGAACGGAACCTGCGGGCCCTCGGCTACACCGGGTTCACCGTCGACAAGACCTACAGCGCCGCGACCGCCGCGGCGGTGAAGCGCTGGCAGGACGCCCTCGGCGTCGCCGAGACCGGCGCGGTCCGGCCGGGCTCGGCCGTGGTCGCGCCCGGCCGGATCCGGGTGTCCGCGCGCAGGGCCGAGGTCGGCGACCGGCTCGGCGGCCCCGTCCTCGCCTACACCGGCACCACCCGCGTCGTGACCGTCGACCTGGACGTCAAGTACCAGCGGCTCGTGCGGAAGGGCGACGGGGTGGAGATCGAACTGCCGTCCGGCGGCACGGTCAAGGGGCGGATCGGCTCCGTCGGGCGGGTCGCGGAGGAGGGCAGGGAGGACCAGCCGGCCACCATCGAGGTCGTGGTCTCCGTCGGCTCCCAGAAGTCGCTCGGCTCCTACGACAGGGCGCCCGTCGAGGTGCGCCTCACCGCGAACCGGCACCGCGGCGTCCTCGCCGTCCCGGTCGGCGCGCTGCTCGCCCGGGGCGACGGCGGCTACGCCGTCCAGGTCGTCGAGGACGGCCGGGTCCGCACCGTGCCCGTGGAGACGGGCGTGTTCACCGGCGGGCGGGTCGAGATCTCCGGGTCCGGAGTGGCCGAGGGCATGAAGGTCGGGGTGCCCTCGTGAGCCCGGTCGTGGAGCTGCGCGGGGTCACCAAGACCTACCCCGGCGGGGTGACCGCGCTGGACGGGGTGTCGCTGACCGTGGCGGAGCGGGAGCTGGTCGCGATCGTCGGGCCGTCCGGGTCCGGGAAGTCGACGATGCTGCACCTGCTCGGCACGCTCGACCGCCCGAGCGCCGGCACCGTCCTCGTCGAGGGCACCGACGTCTCGCGGCTGCCGGACTGGCGGCTGTCGGCGCTGCGCGCCCGGCGGATCGGGTTCGTGTTCCAGCAGTTCCACCTCGCCGCCGGGGTGAGCGCGCTCGACAACGTCGCGGACGGGCTGCTGTACGGGGGCGTGCCGCTCGCGCGGCGGCGCCGGCGGGCCCGGGAGGCGCTGGAGCGTGTCGGTCTCGGGCACCGGCTCGGGCACCGGCCGCACCAGCTGTCCGGCGGGGAGAAGCAGCGGGTCGCGATCGCCCGGGCGGTCGTCGGGGAGCCGGCGCTGCTGCTGGCGGACGAGCCGACCGGCGCGCTGGACTCCGCGTCCGGCGCGGGCGTCCTGGACCTGCTGCGCGAGCTGTCCGGCGGCGGCACCACCGTCGTGCTGATCACGCACGACCGGGACATCGCCGCGCTGCTGCCCCGCCGGGTGGGGATGCGCGACGGCCGGATCGTCCGCGACGAGGCACGGGCGGAGGCGGTGACATGACCCGGGGGAACGGCGGCGCGCCGGCCCGGCTCGGCCCGGCGGACGCGCTGCGGGTCGGCGCGGCCGGGCTGCGGTCGCGCCCGATGCGGGTGTTCCTGTCGGCGCTCGGCATCGCGATCGGCATCGCCGCGATGATCGGCGTGGTCGGCATCTCGACGTCCAGCCGCGCCCAGCTCCAGGCCACCCTGGACCGGCTCGGCACCAACCTCCTCACGGCCGAGCCCGGCCGGGACCTGTTCGGCGGGGAGGCGAAGCTGCCGGAGCAGTCCGTCGGGATGGTGCGGCGGATGCCGGACGTCGAGTCGGCGTCGGCGACGGCGACGCTGGAGGACGCCAACGTCTACCGCAACGACCACATCCCGGAGGGGGAGAGCGGCGGGATCAGCGTCCGCGCGGCCCGGCTCGACCTGCCGGAGACCGTCGGCCTGGCCATGGCGTCCGGCAGCTGGCTCAACGCCGGCACGGCCCGGTACCCGGCCGTGGTGCTCGGCGCGGAGGCGGCCGACCGGCTCGGCATCGCGGGGCCGGGCGCGCAGGTGTGGCTCGGCTCGCAGTGGTTCACCGTCGTCGGCGTCCTGGAGCCGAACCAGCTCGCCCCCGAGCTGGACGCCGCCGCGCTCGTCGGCTGGGAGGCCGCCCGCGCCCGGCTCGGGTTCGACGGCCACCCGACCACCCTCTACACCCGCGCCCGCGAGGACGCGGTGGAGAAGGTCCGCGACCTGCTCGCCGCGACCGCGAACCCGCAGGCGCCCACCGAGGTCGAGGTCAGCCGCCCCTCGGACGCGCTGGCCGCGCGGGCCGCCACCGACGAGGCGTTCACCGGGCTGCTGCTCGGGCTCGGCGCCGTGGCGCTGCTGGTCGGCGGCGTCGGCGTCGCCAACACGATGGTGATCTCGGTGCTGGAGCGGCGCGCCGAGATCGGGCTGCGCCGCGCCCTCGGCGCGACCCGCGGGCAGATCCGGCTGCAGTTCCTCACCGAGTCGCAGCTGCTCGCCGCGCTCGGCGGGGTCGGCGGCGTGGCCATCGGCATCGCGGTCACCGCGGTGTTCGCGGTGTCGCAGGGGTGGCCGACCGTCGTCCCGGTGTGGGCGATGGCCGGGGGCGTCCTCGCCACGCTGCTGATCGGCGCGGTCGCGGGCCTGTACCCGGCCGTCCGGGCGGCCCAGCTCGCTCCGACCGAGGCGCTGGCGGCGCCCTAACCGGCCGTCGGCGCGGCAAGGCGGAAGCCCGCCCCCGGGGAGGCGGGGCGGGCTTCCAGGGGGACGGGCTTCCAG
>NZ_VCKZ01000492.1 GCF_005889745.1 Actinomadura geliboluensis | reverse complement strand
GGCCGCCTCCTGGGCGAGGGCGCGAGCGCGGCGGCCCAGCGCGACGAGGTCGCGGGGGCCGAGCCGCCAGCGCGGCCCGGTGAGCAGCCGGGCGAGGGACGCGCCCGCGGTCGGGTCGTGCATGACCCGCAGCGTCGCGACGACGTCCTGCACCTCGGGGACGGTGAGCAGCCCGCCGAGCCCGACGACCTCGACGGGGATGCCGCGCGCCTCCAGCGCCCGCCGGATCAGCGGGAACTGCGACCGCTTGCGCGCCAGCACGGCGACGTCGGAGTAGCGCAGCGGCTCGGCCTGCGGGCCGCCGTCGGGCGCGGTCTCGGGGTCGGCGGCCATCAGGCCCGCGATGCGCGCGGCGATGCGGTCGGCCTCGTCCTCGACCGTGGGGAACAGCGCGCACTCGACGCGGCCGCGCCCCTCGCGGCCCGCGCCCGGGACGAGGCGAGGCACGGACTTCGTCTCGGCGCGCAGCTCCTCCTGCACCTTGGCCGCCGCCTCCAGGATCTGCTCGCCGTTGCGGAACGACCGGCTGAGCTGGACGACCGGCGCGGGCACGGGCCGCCGACCGTCCGCACCGGGCTGGGCGGGGAAGTCGTAGGCGAACCGCAGCAGGTTCCCGGCGCTCGCGCCCCGCCACCCGTAGATCGACTGGCACGGGTCGCCGACCGCCGTCACCGGGTGGCCGCCCGCGAACAGCGACCGCAGCAGGACGAGCTGCGCCTGGCTGGTGTCCTGGTACTCGTCCAGCAGGACGACGGAGAACCGGGACCGCTCGATCATCCCGACCTCGGGATGCTTGTAAGCGATCCGGGCGGCGAGCGCCATCTGGTCGCCGTGGTCGATGACCTCCCGGTCGGCCTTGGCCCGCGCGTAGGCGTCGATCAGCGGCATGAGCTGCTCGCGGACGGCGTGCTTGGCGAGGATGTCGCGCTGCGCCTTCAGCGGCTTCTTCACCACGGCGAGCCGCTCGTCGAGCCAGGCGCCGACCTTGCGGACGTCCTCGGCGGTGCGCAGGTGCTCCGCCAGGTCGCCGGCGAGCTCCATGACGGCCTTGGTGACGGTGTCGGGCTGCCAGTCGATTCGGTCCATGGGGCCGTTGTAGGCGTCGACCACCCGCGAGCAGATCTGCCAGGCGACGGCCGGCGAGATCAGCCGCATGGTGGGTTCGAGGGCCTCGCGCAGGGCGTGGTCGCCGAATAGCCGCGCGGCGTACGAGTGGTACGTCGACACCATCGGCTCGCCGTCGAACAGGGCCTCGCCGCCGAGCCGTTCGAGCTCGTCGGCGGGCAGCACCTCGCGGAGCTTGTCGAGCCGCTTGCGCACGCGCACGCCGAGCTCGGCGGCGGCCTTGCGGGTGAAGGTCAGCCCGAGGACGCGCTCCGGCCGGACGAAGCCGTTCGCGACCAGCCACACCACCCGCGCGGCCATCGTCTCGCTCTTCCCGGACCCGGCGCCCGCGATCACCGCCATCGGCGCCAGCGGCGCCTCGATCACCCGGGCCTGCTCCTCCGTCGGCTCCGGGATCTCCAGCAGCCGGGCCAGTTCTCCCGGCGTGATCACCTCGCTCCCCCCGAGCTCACTGTGGACCGTTCAGTCCGCGACCTGCCCGCCCTCGTCATGGACGGGGCAGCAGGAGCGTACGGGACAGGTGCGACACTTGTCGTTCGCCCGCGCCTGGAACACCTCGCTCGCCATCCCGGTCGCGACGACCTCGATGAGCTTCTTCGGCCACTCGGGGTCGGCGTCCTCGGCGGGCGGCGGCTGCTCCTGCTCGCGCGCCTTCGCGGTGAACGCGGCCTTGCCGACCTGGACGAGCTTGGCGCCGCCCGGCTCGATCAGCCCGTGCCGCTCGAACGCGCCGAGCATCACCGCGTACTGGTAGACGCCGAGCTGCGGGTGCCGCGCCAGGTCGTCCTTGGGGACGGCGGTGGAGGAGGTCTTGATGTCGATGATGACGGCGCGGCCCTGCTCGTCGCGTTCGGCGCGGTCGATGCGGCCCTTGATGACGACGCGGCCGAGGTCGACCTTGAACGACTCCTCCAGCGCGACGACCTCGTTGGGGTTGTCGCGGTGCCAGGCGAGGAACTTGTCGACCATGGTCGCGGCCTGCTCGCGCTGCTTCTCCGAGTACCAGGAGCTGCGGAACTCCAGGTCGTTCCAGATCTCGTCGAGCCGCTCGGCGACGTGGACCTCGTCAACGCCGTCGTCGGCGCCCGCCATCTCGGCGACGGCGTGGACGACCTTGCCCATCGTGCTGTACTCGTTGGGCCCGCCCTCCTGCGCGCCGACGGCGGAGGCGAGCAGCCAGCGCAGCCCGCAGGTGGTGAACGCCTCCACCTGGGACGGGGAGATGGTGATCTGCTCGTCCTCGCTGAACGCCGGCCCGGGGTCGGACAGCGCGGTGATGGCGTACCAGTTCTCCGGTTTGGCGCCGCGCACGCCCGCGCGCGCGAGGCGGGCCAGGTGCCCGGCTGCGGCGCGCCGCAGCGGTTCGGGACGGGACGGGTCGGCGACGACCGAGCGCAGGTCGGCGACCAGCGCGGACAGTGACAGCCACCGTGTCTTCTCGTCCAGTTGCGATTGCTCGATGGCGCCCGGGAGCAGTTCGTTGAGGAACCGCGACGGACGTTCTTCGGTGTCGTCGCCGCCGACGGCCGTCACCACCAGACGCTTGCGCGCGCGCGTGACCGCGACGTAGAAGAGCCGACGTTCCTCGTCGAGCATCTTGGCCGCCATGGAGGCACCCGCCGCGGCGTCGCCTTCGAGTTCCGCCCCTGCGGCGTGCTCGATGAGCTCCTCGACGCCCAGCAGCGACCCGCGCAGGCGGACATCGGGCCAGACGCCCTCCTGGACGCCGGCCACGACCACCACGTCCCACTCCAGCCCCTTGGAGCGGTGCGCGGTGAGGATGCGGACGGCCTCGCCCTGGGGCGCCTGCTCGGCCAGGGTGTCGCCGGCGATCTCCTGGGACGCGATGTTGTCGACGAACAGCTCGGGCCCCGCCTGGGGAAGCCGGTCGACGAACCGCGCCGCGTGGTCGAACAGGGCCACGACCGCGTCCAGGTCGCGGTCGGCGGCGGCGCCGCGCGTCCCGCCCTTGACGCTCTGCTCCAGCAGGACGTCGGCCTGCCCGCTCTCCTGCCAGACGGCCCACAGCACGTCCTCGGCGGTGCCGCCGTCGTGGACGGAGCGCCGCGCCACCTCGATCAGGTGCGCGATCCGCTCGGCGGGCGCCCGCACCCTCTCGTGGACGAGGATCAGCTCGCGGGGGTCGTTGACGGCCGCGACGAGAAGCTCCCCCAGCGGGCGGTCACCGCCCGACAGCTCCTCCAGGTCGCGCAGCGCGCGCTTGAGCCGCCGCATGGCGAGCGCGTCGGCGCCCCCCAGCGGCCCCGTCAGCAGGTCTTCGGCGACCTCCTCGTCCAGGAAGCCCTTCTTCAGCGCCGCCCGCAGCAGCACCAGGAACGGACGGACGGCGGGCTCGGCGATCAGCGGCACCTCGTCGCCCGCGACGACCACCGGCACACCGGCCTGGGCGAGCGCCCGCCGGAGCACCGGAACCTGCCGCACCGCGCTGCGCACCAGGACGGCCATCCGCGACCACGGCACGCCGTCGAGCAGGTGGGCGCGGCGCAGCTCGTCGGCCACCAGCGCCGACTCCTGGCTCTCGGAGTCGGCGATGACGGCGCGCACCTCGCCGTCGTCCAGCTCCTCCACCGGCCGCAGCGCGCGGTGCTCGGCGGCGCCGGCCGACCCGGCGGGCAGGCGGCGCGCGATGCGGCGCGACGCGGCGAGGATCTCCGGGCCCATGCGGCGGCACGTCCGCAGCGCCACCACGGGCGCGGGCTCGCCGTCCAGGGTCGGGAAGCGGGTGGGGAACTCCTGGATGCCCCGCACGTCGGCGCCCCGGAACCCGTAGATCGACTGGTCGGGGTCGCCCACCACGACGAGGTCGCGCCCCTCCCCGGCGAGGTAGTGCAGGAGCGCCTCCTGCGCGGGGTCGGTGTCCTGGTACTCGTCCACGAACACCACGTCGTAGGCGTCCCGCTCCCGGATCCGCACCTCCTCGTCGGCGAGCATGCCCGCGGCCATGTGGATGAGCTCGCCGTAGTCGTAGGTGGGGACGGGGTCGAGGAGGAACCGGTCGACGTACCGCTCCATGAACCCGCCGATGGCGGGCCAGTCGTCGCGCCCGCGCATACGCCCCAGGGCGACCAGGTCTTCGGCGGCGTACTGGCGCTCAACGGCCCGCAAGGTGAAGTCACGCAGCTCTTCGGCGAACCCACGCGTCGCCAAGGCGGCCCTCAGGCGCTCCGGCCAGTCGCGCGCGCCGTCCGCCAGCTCCCCCTCCAGCAACCGGCGCACCTCCAAGAGCTGCTCCGGCCCGGACAGCAGCCGCGGGGCGGGCTCCTCGTTCAGCACGGCGTCGCGCCTGAGCAGCGCGTAGGCGTAGCTGTGGAAGGTGAGCGCGAGCGGCGTGCGGGTCGTCCGGTGCAGGCGCCCGGTGATGCGCTCCCGCAGCTCCCCCGCCGCCTTGCGGCTGAACGTCAGGACGAGCACGCGCTCCGGATCGACGCCCCGGCTCACGATGCGGTCGACGACCGCCTCGACGATCGTCGTCGTCTTGCCGGTGCCCGGCCCCGCCAGCACCAGCAGCGGCCCGCCGGCGTGCTCGACGACCCGCCGCTGCTGCTCGTCGAGCACAGGCGGGACGGTCCGCGCGGGACCGGCGCGGCGCACGAGACGGTAGGAACCAGAGGGCACAACAGTTCATTGGAACAGATCACCGGGACGGTTCTGACCACAACGCACGCATGTCGCCAGGGAGAAAAACCACACCCGGCCGGCTCAGGACGGACCCGACCACCGCGCCCGCCTCATGTCGACCCGCACGCCGTCCGGGCGGAGCGGCGTCCCCTCCGCGCGGTAGTGCTCGTGGGCGCGGCGCTCGTGGCTCCGCGGCGGGCTGCCGTCGGCGCGGATCACCCGCCACCACGGGACGCCGCCCCCGTACAGCGACATGACCCGGCCGACCTGCCGCGGCCCGCCGCGCCCGACCAGCTCGGCGATGTCGCCGTAGGACAGGACGCGGCCCGGCGGGATGCTCTCGACCGCGTCCAGCACCGCCTCGGCGTACTCGTCAGGTTCGAACGGCATCCGGCGATTCTCCCGGATCGCGCGGCGCCCCGCGCGCGAACACCGCCGCGCCCGCCAGACCGAACAGGGCCACCGCGCAGACCAGCACGTAGGCGAGGACGAGCCTGCCCGAACGGTGCACCGCCCGGACCGGCCGGACGGGCCCGTCCGCGAACCGCCGGTCCGCCGGCAGCCCGGCGCCGCTCATCCGGGCGCCCGCGAGCCCGTCGGAGGCGGCGAGCGCGGCGGCGGCGTCCACCGTCCCGAAGCCGACGCCCCGGTCGTAGCCGCGCGCCGGCCGGTTCCGGGTGCTCGCCGCGATCGCCTGCGTGACCAGCGCCGGCGCGAGGCCGGGGTGCCGCGACCTGATGAGCGCGGCGATGCCGGACACGAACGCGGTCGCGGGGCTCGTGCCGTCCCCGATCCAGTACCGCCCGTCCGGGCCCGCGCCGATGACCTGCACGCCGGGCGCGGACACGACCACGCCGGAGTTGCGGTTGGAGAACCCGGCGTGCCGGCCCCGCGCGTCCACGGCCGCGACGGAGATCACACCGGGGAACGACGCCGGGTAGAAGTACTTGGAGGAGGCGCGCCCCTTCCCCTTCACGCCGCCGGGGCTGCCCTCGGCGTTGTTGTTCCCGGCCGCGGCGACCACCACGACGTTGCGGCGGATCGCGTACGCGACGGCGTCGCGTTCGCGCGCCGTCGGGTACGAGCGGCCCAGCGACAGGTTGATCACGTCGGCGCCGTGGTCGACCGCGTACCGGATGCCGTCCGCGATCGTCCCGGCGAAGCGCTCGGCGCCGGTGAACTCGGCGAACCCCGGCTCGTCCCGCTCCAGGATGACCCGCACCGACAGCAGCCGCGCCTCGGGCGCGACGCCGATCATCCCCAGCGCGCCGCCGGGGCCGTGCCCGTGCCCGGCGATGATGGACGCCATGTTGGTGCCGTGCAGCCGCTTCGGCCGCGCCCCCGCCGGCCCGGCGCCGCGGGTGAGGTCGGGGCCCACGGTGACCGACCCCGCCAGGTCGGCCTGGTCGGCGTCCACCCCCGAGTCGAGGACGGCGACGGTCACGCCGCGCCCCTTCGCCATCGTCCACGCCCGCGGCACGTTCAGCGACTCCAGGACGGGCGTCGCGGCGTCCCGCACCTGATCGGCACGGGCG
>NZ_VCKZ01000061.1 GCF_005889745.1 Actinomadura geliboluensis | reverse complement strand
AGCAGGCACCGTACGGCCAGCCGCCCGCGGGGCAGATGCCCTACGGCGCGGCCCCCGGGCCCGGCGGGTTCCCTCCGCCGCAGGAGCAGCAGCAGTACGGCCAGCCTCAGCCCGGCTTCGGGCAGCCTCCGGAACCGCCGCCGTACGGCCAGCAGCCGCCCGAGCAGCCCTACGGGCAGCAGCCGCCCGCCTATCCGCAGCAGCCGGTGCACGGCACGCCCCAGGAGACGGCCCAGGAGCCGCTGCCGCAGTTCGGCCAGCAGCCGCCGCAGGACTCCCTGACCGACCGCACGATGATCGTCCCCGGGCCGTCGTCCGAGGCGCCGGAGCCCGCGCCGCCGCGGCCCGTGATCGACGACCAGGCGACGCTGCACTGGTCGCCCGGCACCGACGTTCCGGTCGCGACCGGCCCCGAGCGGCGGCAGGAGCCGCCGGCCGAGCCGTGGCAGGCGCCCGCGCCGCCGTCGACGCCGGAGCCCTGGTCGCCGGAGGCGCCGCAGCCGGGCCAGGGCCGCGAGCAGGCCGACCACGAGCGGACGATGATGGTGCCGCCGCCCGAGTCCGGCTTCGGCGCCGGCTCGACGACGTCCGGCCCCTCGCCCTCGGTGGACGACCTGTACCGGCCGCCCGGTGAGAGCGGCGTCGAGGACGCGCGCCCCACCGAGGCGTTCGACCCGTCCGCCCCGTCGCAGGGCCGGCACGCCGCCGCCCCCGAGGCGGGCGGTCTCGGCGACGCCACCCGGCTCGACATCGGCCAGCAGCAGTGGGGCCAGCAGCAGCCGCAGCAGCAGGCCCAGCAGCAGTTCGGGCAGCAGCAGCAGTACGGCCAGCCCGAACAGCAGCAGGGCTACGGCCAGCAGCAGCCGGGCGAGCAGCAGCGCGGGTTCGGGCAGCCCGAGCAGTACGGCCAGCCGTACCAGCAGCAGGGCTACGGGCAGCAGGGCCAGCAGTTCGGCCAGCCCGGCGAGCAGCAGCAGTACGGCCAGCAGGGCTTCGGCCAGCCCGAGCAGCAGGGGTACGGCCAGCAGGGCCAGTTCGGGCAGCCGGGCCAGTACGGCCAGCAGCCCGGCGGCTACGGCGCCGGCGCCGAGGAGGGCAAGGGCGGCAAGAACATGCTCTGGCTCATCGTCGGCGGCGTCGCCGTCGTGGTGATCCTCGTCATCCTGGTGGTCGCCTTCGTCATCTAGCGGCGGCACCGGCGCGGGCATGACGCGCGTCACAGAGCGGTAGGGGACGGCCTCCGTCCGAGACTCCCGGTGGACAGCACCTTCCACTGAGAGGCCCGGACGGGGGCCGTCTCGCTGCCGCTGACGGCCGTCCCCCATGCGCCGGTCCTCACCGCAGGCCGCGCCGCCGCAGGCCGGCGGCCGAGGCGTAAAAGTTGGCCCATGTCTTCCCCGCGGCGGGAACGTGGGACACAATGCCGACAGACGCCCACCCCGGACGGACGCCTCCGGGTGGGGGAACATCCGTCGGTATTTCGTCGTTTACCGTCTCAGGGAGAAGGCTCCCTACCCGTCCCACGGCTTGCGTCGCAGGGGCGCGCGCGATAGTGCGCGCTCGCTTTGCACTTTGGTCTGTGGATAGGTAACCTCTTCACTTGCGCCCGCTCTGCGGGCCACTGTGCGTGCGCGTCGGCGAGGCCGGTCGGCCAGCCCCAGCGCCGCATCTACTCCCCGGCTTGATTCGGTCCTTTCAGGGGCCGGGCGGTCTGTGTCGGTTTCGCGCGGGTGTATTTCCGTGAGGCGGCGACACGCCCGACCGCGTGGGTCGGAGAGGTCGGGAAACCGGCAGGTCACAGCCTCGCCTGAGGTGGTGATTGCAGCAATAAGACTTACCGGCTCGGTACGAGGAAGACGGAGACGCGGTGCCCACGATCCAGCAGCTGGTCCGAAAGGGCCGCCAGGACAAGGTGACCAAGAACAAGACGCCCGCGCTCAAGGGCAGCCCCCAGCGCCGGGGCGTCTGCACGCGCGTCTACACGACGACGCCCAAGAAGCCGAACTCCGCGCTTCGCAAGGTCGCCCGTGTCCGCCTGACGAGCGGGATCGAGGTCACTGCCTACATCCCCGGCGTCGGTCACAACCTGCAGGAGCACTCGATCGTGCTCGTGCGCGGCGGCCGTGTGAAGGACCTCCCGGGCGTTCGGTACAAGATCATCCGCGGGGCCCTCGACACCCAGGGCGTCCGGAACCGCAAGCAAGGGCGCAGCCACTACGGCGCGAAGAAGGAGAAGAGCTGATGCCGCGCAAGGGCCCTGCTGGCAAGCGCCAGCTGATCGCTGACCCGGTGTACAACTCGCCGCTGGTCACCGCGCTCATCAACAAGGTTCTCCTGGACGGCAAGCGCTCGATCGCGCAGAGCATCGTGTACGACGCCCTTGAGGGCGCGCGCGAGAAGACCGGCAACGACCCGGTCGTCACGCTGAAGCGCGCGCTCGACAATGTCAAGCCCACCCTGGAGGTCCGCAGCCGCCGCGTCGGTGGCGCGACCTACCAGGTCCCCGTCGAGGTGCGGCCGGCCCGCAGCACCACCCTGGCCCTGCGCTGGCTGGTGCTCTACGCCCGGCAGCGCCGCGAGAAGACCATGACCGAGCGGCTGATGAACGAGCTGCTCGACGCGAGCAACGGTCTTGGCGCGTCTGTCAAGAAGCGCGAGGACACGCACAAGATGGCGGAGTCCAACAAGGCCTTCGCCCACTACCGCTGGTAACCCCGGCGATCTGCAACGACGAGACGACGCGAGGACGACAGTGGCTACCAAAACCGGTGTAGACCTGGCCAAGGTCCGCAACATCGGGATCATGGCCCATATCGACGCGGGCAAGACCACGACGACCGAGCGCATCCTGTTCTACACGGGGATGAGCTACAAGATCGGCGAGACCCACGACGGCGCGGCCACCATGGACTGGATGGAGCAGGAGCAGGAGCGGGGGATCACCATCACCTCCGCCGCCACCACCTGCCACTGGGCCGTGAACGACGACGATCACACGATCAACATCATCGACACCCCCGGGCACGTCGACTTCACCGTTGAGGTGGAGCGCAACCTGCGGGTGCTCGACGGTGCGGTCGCGGTGTTCGACGGTGTCGCCGGCGTGGAACCGCAGTCGGAGACCGTGTGGCGCCAGGCCGACCGGTACGACGTGCCCCGCATGTGCTTCGTCAACAAGATGGACCGGGTCGGCGCGGAGTTCCACCGCTGCCTCGACATGATCGAGAACCGGCTCAACGCGACCCCGCTCGCGCTGCAGCTGCCGATCGGCGCCGAGGCCGACTTCAAGGGCGTCATCGACCTCGTCAACATGAAGGCCCTCGTGTGGAACGAGGAGGCCAAGCTCGGCGAGATGTACGACACGGTCGACATCCCCGAGACGCACGCCGAGGCGGCGCGCGAGTGGCACGACAAGCTGGTCGAGACCCTCGCCGAGAATGATGACGAGATCATGGAGCTGTACCTGGAGGGCAACGAGCCCTCGGTCGAGCAGCTCCACGACGGCATCCGCCGCGCGACGGTCGCCGCCAAGCTCACCCCGGTGATGTGCGGCACCGCGTTCAAGAACAAGGGCGTGCAGCCGCTGCTGGACGCGATCGTCCGCTACCTGCCCTCCCCGCTCGACGTCGAGGCCATCGAGGGCCACGCCGTCCGCGACGAGGAGAAGGTGCTCGTGCGCAAGCCGAGCGAGGACGAGCCGTTCTCCGCGCTCGCGTTCAAGATCATGAGCGACCCGCACCTGGGCAAGCTCACCTTCGTGCGCGTGTACTCCGGCGTCATGGAGTCCGGTGCCAGCGTCATGAACTCCGTCAAGGAGCGCAAGGAGCGCATCGGCAAGATCTACCGGATGCACGCCAACAAGCGCACCGAGATCGAGCGCGCCGGCGCCGGCGACATCGTCGCGGTGATGGGCCTCAAGCAGACCACCACCGGCGAGACGCTGTGCGACGACAAGGACCCGATCGTCCTGGAGTCGATGAACTTCCCGGCGCCGGTCATCCACGTCGCGATCGAGCCGAAGACCAAGGCCGACCAGCAGAAGCTGGGCACCGCGATCCAGCGGCTCGCCGAGGAGGACCCGTCCTTCCAGGTCCGCACCGAGGAGGAGACCGGGCAGACCGTCATCTCCGGCATGGGCGAGCTCCACCTGGAGATCCTCGTCGACCGGATGAAGCGGGAGTTCAAGGTCGACGCCAACGTCGGCAAGCCGCAGGTCGCCTACCGGGAGACGATCACCCGCAAGGTCGAGAAGGTCGAGTACACCCACAAGAAGCAGACCGGTGGCTCGGGCCAGTTCGGCCGCGTGATCATCGACCTGGAGCCGCTGGGCGGCGGGTCCGACGGCTACGAGTTCGAGAACAAGGTCACCGGCGGCCGCATCCCGCGGGAGTACATCCCGTCGGTCGACGCGGGCTGCCAGGAGGCCGCCGAGTTCGGTGTCCTCGCCGGCTACCCGATGGTGGGCGTGAAGGTCACCCTGCAGGACGGCGCCTACCACGAGGTCGACTCCTCGGAGATGGCGTTCAAGGTCGCCGGTTCCATGGCGTTCAAGGAGGCCGCCCGCAAGGCGTCCCCCACGCTGCTGGAGCCGATGATGGCGGTCGAGGTCACCACGCCCGAGGAGAACATGGGCGACGTGATCGGCGACCTCAACAGCCGCCGCGGTCAGGTCCAGTCCATGGACGAGCGGCACGGCATGCGCGTCATCAAGGCGCTCGTGCCTCTGTCGGAGATGTTCGGCTACGTGGGTGATCTGCGCAGCAAGACCCAGGGCCGGGCTGTTTTCACGATGCAGTTCGACTCCTACGCGGAGGTTCCCTCGAACGTCGCGCAGGAGATCATCGCCAAGGCGCGGGGCGAGTAAGCACCCCGGCCTGCCCACAGATCACCAGGACGTACATCGAAGCGGTCGTCTAGACGGCCGAGGATCGCAACAAGGAGCAACCAGTGGCGAAGGCCAAGTTCGAGCGGACGAAGCCGCACGTGAACATCGGCACCATTGGACACATCGACCACGGTAAGACCACGCATACCGCGGCGATCACCAAGGTGCTCCACGACAAGTACCCGGACCTCAACCCCTTCACGCCGTTCGAGGACATCGACAAGGCGCCGGAGGAGCGCGAGCGCGGCATCACGATCTCGATCTCGCACGTCGAGTACCAGACCGAGGCCCGCCACTACGCGCACGTCGACTGCCCGGGTCACGCCGACTACATCAAGAACATGATCACCGGTGCGGCGCAGATGGACGGCGCCATCCTGGTGGTGGCCGCCACCGACGGCCCGATGCCGCAGACCAAGGAGCACGTGCTCCTGGCCCGCCAGGTCGGCGTGCCCTACATCGTCGTCGCGCTGAACAAGTGCGACATGGTGGACGACGAGGAGATCCTGGAGCTCGTCGAGCTCGAGGTCCGCGAGCTGCTGTCGGAGTACGAGTTCCCCGGTGACGACGTCCCGGTCATCCGCGTCTCCGCCTACCAGGCGCTGCAGGGCGACGAGAAGTGGGCCGAGTCCATCGTCGAGCTCATGACCGCCGTCGACGAGAACGTGCCGGAGCCGGTGCGCGACACCGACAAGCCGTTCCTGATGCCGATCGAGGACGTCTTCTCGATCACCGGCCGCGGCACCGTCGTGACCGGCCGCATCGAGCGCGGTGTCGTCAACGTCAACGAGACCGTCGACATCATCGGCATCAAGCCCGAGTCCACCTCGACCACCGTCACCGGTGTCGAGATGTTCCGCAAGCTGCTCGACCAGGGCCAGGCGGGCGACAACGTCGGCCTGCTCCTGCGCGGCATCAAGCGCGAGGACGTCGAGCGCGGCCAGTGCGTCATCAAGCCGGGCACCAACACCCCGCACACCGAGTTCGAGGCGCAGGTCTACATCCTGTCCAAGGACGAGGGCGGCCGCCACACGCCGTTCTTCAACAACTACCGTCCGCAGTTCTACTTCCGGACCACGGACGTCACCGGCGTGGTGAACCTCCCCGAGGGCACCGAGATGGTCATGCCGGGCGACAACACCGAGATGCGCGTCGAGCTGATCCAGCCCGTCGCCATGGAGGAGGGCCTGAAGTTCGCCATCCGCGAGGGTGGCCGGACGGTGGGCGCCGGTCGCGTCACCAAGGTCATCAAGTAACACCTCTCGTCACGCGGCGGCCCGGCCGCTGGGACTCCCCAAGCCGGGCCGCCGCGTCACGACTCTGAAGTAAACAGCGGCACTACAGCAAAGGACACCGAGGCCACCATGGCGGGACAGAAGATCCGCATCCGGCTCAAGGCCTACGACCACGAGGTCATCGACACCTCCGCGAAGAAGATCGTTGAGACGGTGACGCGGACGGGCGCCAAGGTCGCGGGCCCGGTGCCGCTGCCGACCGAGAAGAACGTGTACTGCGTCATCCGCTCGCCGCACAAGTACAAGGACAGCCGCGAGCACTTCGAGATGCGCACGCACAAGCGGTTGATCGACATCATCGACCCGACGCCCAAGACGGTCGACTCGCTGATGCGGCTCGACCTTCCGGCCGGCGTTGACATCGAGATCAAGCTCTAAGGGACGCACCGAGAGATGAGTACGCAGAGGAAGGGCGTCCTGGGCGAGAAGCTCGGCATGACCCAGGTCTTCGACGATGAGGGCCGGATCGTTCCGGTGACCGTCGTCCAGGCCGGGCCGTGTGTCGTCACCCAGCTCAAGACCCAGGAGAAGGACGGCTACGCCGCCGTCCAGATCGGGTACGGGCAGATCGACCCGCGCAAGGTGAACAAGCCGAGCACGGGTCACTTCGAGAAGGCCGGCGTCACGCCGCGCCGTTTCCTCGTCGAACTGCGGGCTGACGACACCACCGAGTACGAACTCGGCCAGGAGATCACCGCCAGCGTCTTCGAGGCCGGCCAGAAGATCGACGTTACCGGCACGAGCAAGGGCAAGGGCACCGCCGGTGTCATGAAGCGCCACGGGTTCAAGGGCCTCGGCGCCTCGCACGGCACCCAGCGCAAGCACCGCTCGCCGGGCTCGATCGGCGGCTGCGCGACCCCGGGTCGCGTCTTCAAGGGCCTCCGCATGGCGGGACGGCACGGCAACGCCCGTACCACCGTGCAGAACCTGACCGTCCACGCCATCGACGCGGAGAAGAACCTGCTGCTCATCAAGGGCGCGGTTCCCGGTCCCAACGGCGGCGTGGTGCTGGTCCGCGACGCAGTGAAGGGGACGGGCAAGTGACCTCCAAGCTCGACATCGACCTGCCCGCCGAGGTCTTCGACGCGAAGACCAGCGTGCCGCTGATCCACCAGGTCGTGGTGGCGCAGCTGGCCGCGGCGCGCCAGGGCACGCACGCCACCAAGACCCGCGGCGACGTCCGCGGCGGCGGCAAGAAGCCGTACCGGCAGAAGGGCACCGGCCGCGCCCGCCAGGGCTCGACCCGCGCGCCCCAGTTCGCCGGCGGCGGCACCGTGCACGGCCCGCAGCCGCGGGACTACGCGCAGAAGACGCCCAAGAAGATGAAGGCCGCCGCGCTGCGCGGCGCCCTGTCCGACCGCGCCCGGTACGGCCGGGTGCACGTCGTGGACGGGCTCATCGAGGGCGACACCCCGAAGACGAAGACGGCGCTGAAGGCCCTGCGCGAGGTCACCGAGGCCAAGCGCGTCCTCCTGGTCCTGGACCGCGAGGACGAGCTGACCTGGAAGAGCCTGCGCAACGAGCCGAGCGTGCACGTGCTCGTCTCCGACCAGCTCAACACCTACGACGTGCTGGTGAACGATGACGTCGTCTTCACGAAGGCGGCGTACGACGAGTTCATCTCGCGCGCGGCGAAGAAGTAAGGAGGGTCGCACATGAACAAGATCGCTGACCCCCGCGACGTCATCATCGCGCCGGTCGTCTCGGAGAAGAGCTACGGGCTGCTGGACGAGAACAAGTACACGTTCGTCGTCCGCCCGGACGCCAACAAGACGCAGATCAAGCAGGCCGTCGAGGCGGTGTTCGGCGTCAAGGTGACGAACGTGAACACGCTCAACCGCCCGGGCAAGCGCAAGCGGACCCGGTTCGGCTACGGCAAGCGCAAGGACACCAAGCGCGCCATCGTCAGCCTGGCTGAGGGCGAGCGGATCGACATCTTCGGCGGCCCGGCCTAAGCAGGCCGAGGTCCCGAAGCAGACAAGGGATGAACGAAAAAGATGGGCATCCGTAACTACAAGCCGACGACTCCGGGGCGTCGCGGCTCCAGCGTGGCCGACTTCGTCGAGATCACGCGCGACGAGCCGGAGAAGTCGCTGCTGCGTCCGCTCCCCAAGAAGGGCGGCCGCAACAACCACGGCCGCATCACGACCCGGCACCAGGGCGGCGGGCACAAGCGCGCCTACCGCCTGATCGACTTCCGCCGGCACGACAAGGACGGCGTGCCGGCCAAGGTCGCGCACATCGAGTACGACCCGAACCGCACCGCGCGGATCGCGCTGCTGCACTACGTGGACGGCGAGAAGCGCTACATCCTCGCCCCCCGCGGCCTGAAGCAGGGCGACCGGGTGGAGAACGGGCCGGGCGCGGACATCAAGCCGGGCAACTGCCTGCCGCTGCGCAACATCCCGACCGGTACGGTCGTGCACGCCATCGAGCTCCGCCCCGGCGGCGGCGCCAAGATCGCCCGCAGCGCGGGCGCCGGCGTCCAGCTGCTGGCCAAGGAGGGCAAGTACGCCACGCTGCGCATGCCCTCCGGCGAGATGCGGATGGTGGACGTGCGCTGCCGCGCGACGGTCGGCGAGGTCGGCAACGCCGAGCAGTCGAACATCAACTGGGGCAAGGCCGGCCGCATGCGGTGGAAGGGCAAGCGCCCGACCGTCCGCGGTGTCGCCATGAACCCGATCGACCACCCGCACGGCGGTGGTGAGGGCAAGACCTCCGGTGGCCGCCACCCGGTGAACCCCGCCGGCAAGAAGGAAGGCCGCACTCGCCAGGCGAACAAGTCGAGCGACCGGCTGATCGTCCGTCGTCGCAGCAAGAAGAAGCGGTAGGAGTCGCTCGTCATGCCACGTAGCCTTAAGAAGGGCCCGTTCGTGGACGACCACCTGATGAAGAAGGTGGACGTCCAGAACGAGAAGGGCACCAAGAACGTCATCAAGACGTGGTCGCGGCGCTCCATGATCGTGCCGGACATGATCGGTCACACGATCGCCGTGCACGACGGCCGCAAGCACGTCCCGGTGTTCATCACCGACGCCATGGTGGGGCACAAGCTCGGCGAGTTCGCGCCGACGCGCACGTTCCGCAGCCACGTCAAGGAAGACCGCCGCAGCCGCCGAGGCTGAGCAGGCAGAGCAGAATCGTACGGAGAGGAACAGCGATGGAAGCCAGGGCCCAGGCGCGGTACATCCGCGTCACGCCCAGGAAGGCCCGCCGCGTGGTGGACCTCATCCGCGGCCTGCCTGCCGCGGAGGCTCAGGCGGTGCTGCGGTTCGCCCCCCAGGCTGCGAGTGAGCCGGTGGGCAAGGTGCTGGCGAGTGCCATCGCCAACGCCGAGCACAACTTCAAGCTCGACTCGGACACGCTCGTCGTGAGCCGTGCGTGGGTGGACGAGGGGCCGACGCTCAAGCGTTTCCGCCCCCGTGCCCAGGGCCGGGCTTACCGCATCAACAAGCGCACGAGCCACATCACGGTGGTCGTGGAGTCGCGGGACGACGCGGTTTCCGCGTCGGGCGGCGGTAAGAAGACGAGGAGGGCCCGGTAGTGGGTCAGAAGATCAACCCGCACGGGTTCCGGCTCGGCATCACCACCGACCACAAGTCCGTGTGGTTCGCCGACAAGCTCTACAAGGACTACGTCAAGGAAGACGTCCAGATCCGGCGCATGCTGCAGAAGGGCATGGACCGGGCGGGCATCTCCAAGGTGGAGATCGAGCGGACCCGTGACCGCGTCGAGGTCAACATCCACACCGCCCGGCCGGGCATCGTCATCGGCCGCCGCGGCGCGGAGGCCGAGCGGCTGCGCGGCGACCTGGAGAAGCTGACCGGCAAGCAGGTCCGGCTGAACATCCTCGAGGTGAAGAACCCCGAGATCGACGCGCAGCTCGTCGCGCAGGGCGTGGCCGAGCAGCTGTCCAGCCGGGTCGCGTTCCGCCGCGCCATGCGCAAGGCGATCCAGTCCGCGATGAAGTCCGGCGCCAAGGGCATCAAGGTGCAGTGCGGCGGCCGTCTCGGCGGCGCCGAGATGTCGCGGTCGGAGTTCTACCGCGAGGGCCAGGTCCCGCTGCACACGCTGCGCGCCGACATCGACTACGGCTTCTACGAGGCCCGGACGACGTTCGGCCGCATCGGCGTCAAGGTGTGGATCTACAAGGGCGAGGCCGCGCAGACCCGCGCCGAGCGCGAGCAGCAGGCCGCGCAGCAGCGCGCGGCCGGCGGCGGTGGCGGCCGTGAGCGCCGCGGCGAGCGCCGTGGCGGCGGCGGCCGCGGTGGCCGTGGCGGCCGCGGCGGCGCCGGTGGCGAGCGCGGCGGCGACCGCGGCGCCCGCGGCGGCGAGCAGAAGCAGCAGCAGGTTTCCGAGCAGCCGGCCCCGGCGGCCGAGGCTGCTCCGCAGGGTGAGGGGAGCTGAGTAACCGATGCTGATCCCTCGCAAGGTCAAGCACCGCAAGCAGCACCACCCGAAGCGCCGTGGCATGGCCAAGGGCGGCACGAGGGTGACGTTCGGCGAGTACGGCATCCAGGCCGTCGAGTCCGCGTACGTGACGAACCGGCAGATCGAGGCCGCGCGAATCGCGATGACGCGCCACATCAAGCGCGGCGGCAAGGTCTGGATCAACATCTTCCCGGACCGTCCGCTGACCAAGAAGCCCGCCGAGACCCGCATGGGCTCCGGTAAGGGCTCCGTGGAGTGGTGGGTGGCCAACGTGAAGCCGGGCCGCGTGCTGTTCGAGATCTCCTACCCGAACGAGCAGGTGGCTCGGGAGGCGCTCACCCGCGCGATCCACAAGCTTCCCATGAAGTGCAAGATCGTTAAGCGAGAGGTGGGTGAGTCCTGATGGCCAAGGGTCTTACCGCCGACGACCTGCGGACCGAGCCCGAGGACGTCCTGGTCACCAAGCTCAAGGAGGCCAAGGAGGAGCTGTTCAACCTCCGCTTCCAGGCCGCGACCGGCCAGCTTGAGAGCCACGGGCGGCTGCGCACCGTCAAGCGCGAGATCGCCCGCATCTACACCGTGATGCGGGAGCGCGAGCTCGGCATCGTCACGGTCGCCGAGGACGACGCCGCGGAGGGCAACGAATGACCGAGCAGCAGACGGAGCAGCGGACCACCCGCAAGGTCCTTGAGGGCCTCGTGGTCAGCGACAAGATGGACAAGACCGTGGTCGTGTCCGTCGAGGACCGCGTGACCCACCGCAGGTACCACAAGGTGATCCGCCGCACGAAGAACTACAAGGCGCACGACGAGGGCAACGAGTGCGGCGTGGGCGACCGCGTCCGGCTCATGGAGACCCGTCCGCTGTCGGCCACCAAGCGGTGGCGCGTGGTGGAGATCCTCGAGAAGGCCAAGTAGGCCCGCGGGGCGCGAGTCCCGCACTTGTACATGACTGGTTCCACCAGGCTGGCCGGACGAGATCCGGTGCAGAACCGGTGTGACGAACAGGAGTTGACGTGATCCAGCAGGAGTCGCGACTCAAGGTCGCCGACAACACGGGTGCGAAGGAGATCCTTTGCATCCGGGTTCTCGGCGGCTCGGGTCGGCGCTACGCGGGAGTCGGCGACATCATCGTCGCGACGGTGAAGGACGCCCTTCCCGGCGCGGGCGTGAAGAAGGGTGACGTCGTCAAGGCGGTCGTCGTGCGCACCCGCAAGGAGCGCCGGCGCCCGGACGGCTCCTACATCCGCTTCGACGAGAACGCCGCCGTCCTGATCCGGGACGGCGGCGACCCCCGCGGCACCCGTATCTTCGGCCCGGTGGGCCGTGAACTGCGCGAGAAGAAGTTCATGCGCATCATCTCGCTCGCGCCGGAGGTGCTCTGATGAAGATCCGCAAGGGCGACGAGGTCATCGTCCTCGCCGGCAAGGACAAGGGCGCGACGGGCAAGGTCCTGCGCGTCGACCCGCGCGCCGAGCGCGTCGTCGTCGAGGGCGTCAACCTCATCACCAAGAACATCAAGGCCGACCAGCAGCGCGCCGGCAAGGAGAGCGGCCGCGTCACGGTGGAGGCGCCGCTGCACGCCAGCAACGTCGCCATCGTCGAGGACGGCAAGCCGGTACGGGTCGGTTACCGCACCAACGACGACGGCACGAAGGTCCGGATCTCGCGCCGTAGCGGTAAGGAGATCTGAGACCGATGACCGAGACCGTCACCGAGCGTCCCGTGCCGACGCCGAGGCTCAAGGTCCGCTACCGCGAGGAGATCGCGGGGCAGATGCGCGAGCAGTTCGGCTACGCCAACGTCATGCAGATTCCCACGCTGACCAAGATCGTGGTCAACATGGGCGTCGGCGACGCGGCCAAGGACGCCAAGCTGATCGAGGGCGCGATCCGCGACCTGTCGGTGATCACCGGCCAGAAGCCGGCGGTCAACCGGGCCCGCAAGTCCATCGCGCAGTTCAAGCTGCGCGAGGGCATGCCGATCGGCGCGCACGCCACGCTGCGCGGCGACCGCATGTGGGAGTTCCTGGACCGGCTGCTCGCCACCGCGCTGCCCCGCATCCGCGACTTCCGCGGCCTGTCGCCGAAGCAGTTCGACGGCAACGGCAACTACACCTTCGGGCTGACCGAGCAGGTCATGTTCCACGAGGTCGACCCGGACAAGGTCGACCGGCAGCGGGGCATGGACATCACGGTCGTGACGACCGCGAAGACCGACGACGAGGGCCGGGCGCTGCTCAAGCTCCTGGGCTTCCCCTTCAAGGAGAGCTGAGCATGGCGAAGAAGTCGCTGATCGCCAAGGCGGCGCGGAAGCCGAAGTTCGAGGTGCGCGCGTACACTCGTTGCTCGCGCTGCGGGCGTCCGCGCTCCGTCTACCGGAAGTTCGGCCTCTGCCGGGTGTGCTTCCGGGAGATGGCCCACCGCGGCGAGCTGCCCGGCATCACGAAGTCCAGCTGGTGACCGCATCCCCCGGGGCCCCGGCCCCGGGGGGCGGACGCCGGCCTGTAATGACCAACCGGGCGCCCGAGAGGGCGTCCACGACCGCGCCAAAGGTCCACGGGCCGCATCAACCCGAGGAAACCGTGGCGAGGGAGGGCCTGTAGGCCATGACGATGACCGACCCGATCGCAGACATGCTGACGCGTCTGCGTAACGCGAATTCGGCGTACCACGACTCAGTGGCGATGCCGTACTCGAAGATCAAGGCGCACATCGCCGAGATCCTCCAGCAGGAGGGCTACATCTCGGGCTGGAACGTGCAGGACGCCAAGGTGGGCAAGGAGCTCGTGATCGAGCTCAAGTTCGGCCCCACCCGGGAGCGTTCGATCGCCGGCATCAAGCGCGTCTCGAAGCCGGGTCTGCGCGTGTACGCGAAGAAGGACAACCTGCCGAGGGTCCTGGGCGGACTGGGCGTCGCGATCATCTCGACGTCCTCCGGCCTGATGACCGACCGGCAGGCGGGCAAGCGCGGCGTGGGCGGGGAAGTCCTCGCCTACGTCTGGTGAGGGGAGGTACCGAACAATGTCTCGTATTGGACGTCTTCCCATCACCGTGCCCAGCGGTGTCGAGGTGAGCCTCGACGGCCGGGAGGTCACCGTCAAGGGGCCGAAGGGCACGCTGTCGCACACCGTCGCCGAGCCCATCGAGGTCAGCCAGGAGGACGGCAAGATCGTCGTCACCCGGCCGAACGATGTGAACAAGGTGCGCGGGCTGCACGGGCTGACCCGGACGCTGATCAACAACATGGTCGTCGGGGTGACCGACGGCTACAAGAAGACCCTGGTCATCCAGGGCGTCGGCTACCGGGTGGTGGCCAAGGGGCAGAACGTCGAGTTCTCCCTCGGCTACAGCCACCCGATCCCGTTCGAGGCCCCGGACGGCATCAAGTTCACGGTCGAGAAGCCGACGCAGCTGACCGTCGAGGGCATCGACAAGCAGCTCGTCGGCGAGATCGCCGCCCGCATCCGCAAGCTGCGCAAGCCGGACCCGTACAAGGGCAAGGGCGTGCGCTACGAAGGTGAGCAGATCCGCCGCAAGGTCGGAAAGGCTGGTAAGTAGTCATGGCAGGCACCAAGACCCTGGCCGCGAAGGCCACGTCGGCGCGGGCCAAGTCCCGCAAGCGCCGGCACCTGCGGGTCCGGAAGAAGGTCGTGGGCAGCGCCGCGCGGCCTCGCCTGGTCGTGACCCGCTCCAGCCGGCACGTGTTCGTCCAGGTCATCGACGACGACAAGGGCCACACGCTGGCCAGCGCGTCGACGATGGAGGCCGACCTGCGCGCCGACTCCGGCGACAAGACGGCCAAGTCCCGCAAGGTCGGCGAGCTCGTCGCCCGCCGGGCCCAGGACGCCGGCGTCCACTCGGTCGTGTTCGACCGCGGTGGGCACAAGTACCACGGCCGCATCGCCGCTGTCGCGGACGGTGCGCGCGAGGGGGGCCTCGAGCTCTAATGACCGTCCTCCAGCCCCCACCCACCACCTTTATCGGAAGGAACCACTGATGGCAGCGCAGAGGCGTGGTGGCGGTCAGGGTGGCGACCGTCGCGACCGCCGCGACGACCGCCGCGGTGGCGCCGACAAGGGCCAGTCGTACATCGAGAAGGTCGTGGCGATCAACCGTGTCGCCAAGGTCGTCAAGGGCGGGCGTCGCTTCAGCTTCACCGCCCTGGTGATCGTCGGTGACGGCAACGGCACCGTCGGCGTCGGCTACGGCAAGGCCAAGGAGGTGCCCGCGGCGATCGCCAAGGGCGTCGAAGAGGCCAAGAAGCACTTCTTCAAGGTGCCGCGGATCCAGGGCACCATCCCGCACCTGGTGCAGGCGCGGGACGCGGCGGGCGAGGTCCTGCTGCGTCCGGCCAGCCCCGGTACGGGCGTCATCGCCGGTGGCCCGGTGCGCGCCGTCCTGGAGGCCGCCGGCATCCACGACGTGCTGAGCAAGTCGCTGGGCAGCGACAACGCCATCAACATCGTGCACGCCACGATCGCGGGGCTGAAGTCGCTGAAGCGTCCGGAGGAGATCGCGGCCAAGCGCGGCCTGCCGATCGAGGACGTCGCCCCGGCGGCCATGCTGCGCGCCCGCGCGGCGGGCAGCGAGCCCAGGGCGGAGGCCGCGTCGTCATGACGAACCTGAAGATCACGCAGACCAAGTCCGTGATCAGCGAGAAGCAGAACCAGCGTGACACGCTGCGCACCCTCGGCCTGAAGAAGATCGGGCAGAGCGTGGTCCGCGAGGACCGCCCCGAGGTGCTCGGCATGATCCGGACGGTGGCGCACCTGGTCACCGTCGAGGAGGTCGACTGACATGGCGGCTGATCTCGGTAAGGACACCTCCGAGGGAACCCCGCTCAAGGTCCACGACCTGCGTCCGGCCCCCGGCGCCAACAAGGCCAAGACCCGCAAGGGCCGCGGCGAGGCGTCCAAGGGCAAGACCGCGGGCCGCGGCACCAAGGGCACGAAGGCCCGCAGCACCGTCCCCGTCGGGTTCGAGGGCGGCCAGATGCCGCTGATCCGCCGGGTGCCGAAGCTGAAGGGCTTCAAGAACCCGAACCGGGTCGAGTTCCAGGTCGTGAACCTGGACAAGCTCGCCGCGCTCTACCCCGAGGGCGGCGAGGTCACGGCGGAGGACCTGGCGGCCAAGGGCGCGGTGCGCGGCGGCCGTCCGGTCAAGGTCCTCGGCACGGGCGAGATCTCCGTCGCGGTCCAGGTGAAGGCGCACGCCTTCTCCGGCACCGCGAAGGAGAAGATCGCCGCCGCCGGTGGGTCCACCGACGAGCTGTAAGAAGGACGACGTCCGATGCCGGGGCCGTACTCGCCGAGCACCCGGGGCCGTGAAGGCTCCGGGAAAGGCGGGGCGGCCCCGGTGTCATCTGCTGTTAGAGTCCTACGGGCGAAGGCGACTCGCGTGAGATTGCGCACTTACGCGTCTCCTCGGGTATCCTCCGCCCGTTCTCATGCTGTAGCCGGCCCCTCGGTGGCCGTGAACCCGCCAGTCACGCAGGAGGAATGGTGCTGACCGCGTTCGCTCGGGCTTTCCGTACGCCTGACCTGCGTAAAAAACTTCTGTTCACGTTGTTCATGATCTTGGTGTTCCGGATCGGTTCGATCCTGCCGACGCCGAACGTGAACGTGAAGGTGCTGAAGGACACCGCGGACGCGGCCAAGGAGAGCAACCAGCTCTACGGCCTCGTCGACCTGTTCAGCGGCGGCGCGCTGCTGAAGCTGTCGATCTTCGCGCTGGGCATCATGCCGTACATCACGGCGAGCATCATCCTGCAGCTGCTGGTGGTCGTGATTCCGCGGCTGGAGGCCCTGAAGAAAGAGGGCCAGGCCGGCACGACGAAGATCACACAGTACACCCGCTACCTGACGGTCGGGCTGGCGATCCTCCAGGCCACCGGCATCGTGGCGATGGCGAGCACCGGGCAGCTGTTCCAGGGCGTGTCCGGCAGCGGCGACATCCTCTACGACACCGGCCTCTTCCCGATCATCACGATGGTGATCTGCATGGTGGCGGGCACCACGGTCATCATGTGGCTGGGCGAGCTGATGACCGACCGCGGCGTCGGCAACGGCATGTCCGTCCTGATCTTCACCCAGGTCGTGGCCGTCTTCCCCGGCCAGTTCTGGGGGATCTACAAGGCCAAGAACGGCTTCGTCTTCGCGATCGTGATCCTGGTCGGCCTCGCCATCATGGCGGGCGTCGTGTTCGTCGAGCAGGCGCAGCGGCGCATCCCCGTCCAGTACGCCAAGCGGATGGTGGGCCGGCGCATGTACGGCGGGACGTCGACCTACATCCCGCTGAAGGTGAACCAGGCCGGCATCATCCCGATCATCTTCGCGTCCTCGCTGCTCTACCTGCCGATCCTGGCGACGCAGCTGTGGCCCAACACCAAGTGGCTGCAGAAGGTCCAGCCCTACCTGCAGCAGGACAACGCCTGGCACATGGGCTTCTACTTCGTCTTGATCATCTTCTTCACCTACTTCTACGTGGCGATTACGTTCAACCCCACTGAAGTGGCCGACAACATGAAGAAGTATGGTGGATTCATCCCAGGTATCCGTCCTGGTCGGCCGACCGCCGAATACCTCGACTTCGTGCTGACCCGGATCACCGCGCCGGGTGCGCTGTACCTGGGGCTCGTGTCCCTGATCCCGATGGTGGCGTTCGCACTCCTGAACGCGACCCAGGACTTCCCCTTCGGTGGCGCGAGCATCCTCATCGTCGTCGGCGTCGGACTGGATACCGTGAAGCAGATCGAGAGTCAGCTGCAGCAGCGCAACTACGAGGGCTTCCTCCGGTAGTGCGTATCGTGCTGGTGGGCCCCCCGGGAGCGGGCAAGGGGACGCAGGCCCAGTTCATCGCATCTCATCTGTCGGTCCCGAAGATCTCGACAGGTGACATCTTCCGCGCCAACGTCAGCGGCGGGACCGAACTCGGCCTGCAGGCCAAGCAGTTCATGGACCGCGGCGACCTCGTCCCCGACGAGGTCACGATCGCGATGGTCCGCGACCGGCTCGGCGAGGAGGACGCCCGCGACGGGTTCCTGCTGGACGGGTTCCCGCGCAACGTCCCGCAGGCGGAGACGCTCAAGAAGATCCTCGCCGAGTGGGACGCGCGCCTCGACATCGTCCTGGAGCTCGTCGTCGACGAGGACGAGGTCGTCCGGCGGCTGTCGGGCCGGCGCACCTGCGACCGGTGCGGCCGGATCTGGCACGTCGACTTCGACGACAAGCAGGACGACATCTGCGACGACTGCGGCGGTCACCTGTTCCAGCGGGACGACGACAAGGAAGAGGTCGTCATGCACCGCCTGGAGGTGTACCGGCACGACACGGCGCCGCTGGTGCAGTTCTACGCCGACGAGAACATCCTCGTCGGCATCGACGCCACGGGCCCGGTCGAAGAGGTCACGAAGCGCGCTCTGGCCGCGCTGCGCCCGCTGGAGAAGTGACGGGCGGGCGCGGAGCCACCGGTTCCGCGCCCCGCCCGGCGGCGGCCGAACCGGTGCAGGGGGAATGATGTTCAGACGGCGTAGGCCCACCATCCAGATGAAGACCCCGGAGCAGGTCGAGCTGATGCGGGCGGCGGGCCTGCTCGTCGGCCGGACGCTGGAGCTGCTGCGCGGCGCGGTCAAGCCGGGGATCACCACCCTGGACCTCGACGCGCTCGCCGAGGAGCACATCCGCGACAACGGCGGCGTCCCGTCCTTCAAGGGCTACCACGGCTTCACCGGGACGATCTGCGCCTCGGTCAACGAGGAGATCGTCCACGGCATCCCGCGCGCCGGCAAGACGCTGCGCGACGGCGACGTCATCTCGATCGACTGCGGCGCGATCGTCGAGGGCTGGCACGGCGACGCGGCGATCACGGTGCCGGTCGGCGAGATCACCGACGAGCTGCGGCGGCTGCTGGAGGTCACCGAGACGTCTCTGTGGTCCGGTCTGGCGGCCGGAAGGGCCGGGGCCCGCCTGACGGACATGTCGCACGCGATCGAGGCTCACATTCGCTCTCAGGGCCGCTACGGCATCGTTGAGGGCTACGGGGGGCACGGCATCGGCACCGAGATGCACATGGACCCGCTGATCCCCAACCACGGCGAGGCCGGGCACGGGCCCGTCCTGGAGCCGGGGATGTGCTTCGCGGTCGAGCCGATGGTGAACCTCGGCACCAAGGAGACCCGCGAGCTGGACGACGGCTGGACGGTCGTGACCACCGACGGGCGGTACTCGGCGCACTTCGAGCACACGTTCGCGGTCACCGCGGACGGCCCGCGCGTGCTGACCGCCCTCGATGAGGGCCGCGCATGGTTCCAGAAGCTCGGCTCGGACGCGCAGAATGGGACTGACAGCTCGTCCTGAGAAGCGGAGGAACGATGGCGCCGAACCCTGACGTCCGGGCGTCGGACGCCGACCGCGACCGGGTGGCCGCGAGCCTGCGGGAGCACTGCGCCCTCGGCCGGATCACGATGGACGAGCTCCAGGAGCGGCTGGAGAGCGTCTACGCGTCCAAGACCTTCGGGGAGCTGCAGGAGGTCACGGCCGACCTGCCGGAGGAGGACCTCTACCAGCTGCCCGTCCCGGCCACCCAGCCCAAGAGCACCGCCACCGCGGCGCGGCCCGCCTCCGGCGATCTGGAGCTGCGGGGCGCGCTCGCGATGTGGGGCGCGTGGGCCACCGTCAGCGCGATCAACCTCACCATCTGGCTGATCGTGCTGGTGACCTACGGCGCGGTCTACCCGTGGTGGATCTGGGTGGCGGGCCCGTGGGGCGCCATCCTGCTGATGCGCACGATCTTCGGGGGCCGCTCCGGGCACGGCTGACGGTTCACTCCACGTCCATCAGCGGCCGGTAGTTGCCGGTCGGGGCGAAGTGCGTGGTGGCGGTGCCGTCCGCGCCGATGAGGTGGAGCGCGAACCCGGCGGGCTCGCCGGTGACGGCGGCGCGGCCCTGCTTGGTGAGGTCGAGGAACAGCTGCCGGTAGGTGCTCGGGCAGGTGGTGCTGACCCGTCCCGCGAGCGACCCGACCGACGCCCGGTGGACGTGCCCGGAGATCACCCGCACCACCTGCGGGTGCCGGGACAGCACCGCCGCGAACCCGGCCGGGTCGACGAACCGCAGGTCGTCGATGAACCGCATCCCGATCGGGTATGCGGGATGGTGGGTGGCGACGACCGTCGGCGTGTCGGGCGCCTCCCGCAGCACCTCGTCGAGCCAGCGGAGCCTGTCCTCGCTCATGTGCCCGTGGGAGTGGCCGTCGACGGTGGTGTCGCAGCAGACCAGCCGCACGCCCGCGACGTCCACGGCGTACTGCAGGGGCGCCCGCGGGGCGGTACCGGTCGCGGCGACCGCCGGGTGGTCGGCGAACGCCTTCCGCATCTCGTCGCGGTCGTCGTGGTTGCCGCACATCGGGTAGACGGCCATCGGCAGCGGCGACAGCAGCGCGTGCAGCCGCGCGTACTCGGCGGGCCGCCCGCCGTCGGCGAGGTCGCCGGTGAGGACCACCGCGTCCGGACGGGCCGGCAGCGAGAGCAGGCTCGACACGGCGGCCCGCAGGGCGCGCACGGGGCCCGAGCCGTCGTCCACCTCGCCGTCGCGCCCGGCCGCCAGATGGATATCGCTCAGCTGCGCGATGATCGCCATCGATCCACTCCCCTTGCCCTGAAGACATCGCTGGGCCCGTCTCCGCACCACCCCCGGGCCGCGCCCCCCGGACGATCTTCGCCCTCGTCCGCCCGCACTGTCGACTCCGCCCCGTGAACAACGACATTACGGGCGTCTCCCACCGCCCGCCTCCACCCGCTGCCTTGCTCGGCGGTAGATCACACCGGAGGTACGGCCATGGCGACTGGCGGGCCGGCTTCGACCCGGCCCCCGGCCCGGAGACCCACCGCCTCTCCGACGGCCGCGTGATCCCGTCCCGCTGGTTCGCGAACGTGGAACCGGCCCTCACCCGCTGCCGCTCCTGGTGAACCCCGCCCGCGTCACGCAAGCGTTCCATCGCGGGGCCCGAGCCCCGCCGGCAGAGCCGTCGCTCAGGCGACGTGCGGGATGACCAGGGACAGGGCCGTGGTGACCTCTTCGGCGGGCGGGGCCACGTCGGGGACGACGTCGCGGAGGGCCAGCCAACCGTTGATGGCCTGGACCGTGGGCTTCGCCTCGACGAGCTGCGGGTCGTCCAGGCCGTACCAGGCGGCGACCTTGGACCAGCGCCACAGGCGGTGGCCGGCGGTCGACATCTCCGAGGGAGGGAAGCCGGTGGCACCGCGGGCGCCGGTGATCGCGTGCCGGACCGAGTCCAGCGAGCGGCCGACGCGCTCGGCGATGTCGCGGATCGTCAGCAGCGGGTCGGCCTCGACCTGGAGGACGTGCAGGCCGGGCGCGCTCTGCTCGACGTGCTCGACCACCTCCATGATCGACGCGGCGAGGGTGGCGCCGGACCACGAGCAGGACGCGTTGCCGGGGCGCTCCGCGTGCTGCGGCTCGCTGATGATCGAGACCGTGACCGCGCCGTGGGTGCGGTCGAAGAGCGGATCCAGTTCGTCCTCGTACAGGGGACGGCTGAGGATCAGCGCGAAGTCATAGCTCGGCATGCTGATCCTCCTCTGACGTCTCTCTCCTGAAAGGTACAACGCGCACGCGATGTATGCTTGTGTCGGGAGCAGTCTCCGGACTCGTGGCGTGCGTCGATTTCGCGTTGTGCGTCCGGTTGACGTAGACTCCTTTGTCGGTCCGTCGCCGGCCGCCTGATTCCCCGTTTCCGACGCTCGCGCGTCGTGGTGGGTTGCGGTCGATTCTCCACCGGAGACCCGGGCCGCGTCCAATGAGCCGATCAGTGAAGCGCGGAGGACATGCCCAAGAAAGAAGGGGCCATCGAGATCGAGGGCACCGTCATCGAGTCCCTCCCGAACGCCATGTTCCGGGTGGAGCTCGAGAACGGGCACAAGGTGCTCGCCCACATCAGCGGCAAGATGCGGATGCACTACATCCGGATCCTGCCGGACGACCGCGTCGTTGTGGAGCTGAGCCCCTACGACCTCACGCGCGGTCGGATCGTCTACCGCTACAAGTAACACCCACTGGGGTTGCCTTCCCTGTGTGTGGCGGCACAGGGGTGACCCTTATCTCTAGGAGACCCAGTGAAGGTCAAGCCGAGCGTCAAGAAGATCTGCAACAAGTGCCGCGTCATCCGCCGGCACGGCCGGGTCATGGTCATCTGCTCCGACCCGCGCCACAAGCAGCGTCAGGGCTGACGCCCACAACAGACAAGCGCACCGCAGCCTTCACACACGTGGCCGTACGAACCCATGATCGGGTCGTACGGCACCGGCGTGTGAGGACCACCCTCGGACCGTCGGAGGCCGAGGCCGCCACCCGGGCAGGGTGTGTGCGGACGCGGTGCGTCCATACCTCCGCACTATGAAGGGAACTGCCCACATGGCACGCCTCCTCGGCGTCGACCTCCCGCGCGAAAAGCGCTTGGAGGTCGCTCTCACCTACATCTTCGGCATCGGCCGGACGCGGGCGCTGGAGACCCTGGCGGGTACCGGCGTCAGCGGCGATCTGCGGGTGCACCAGCTCGGCGACGACGAGCTGATCAAGCTCCGCGACTGGATCGAGGCGAACTACAAGATCGAGGGTGACCTTCGCCGCGAGGTCCAGGCGGACATCCGCCGCAAGATCGAGATCGGGTGCTACCAGGGCATCCGGCACCGCCGCGGGCTTCCGGTCCACGGTCAGCGCACGCAGACCAACGCGCGCACCCGCAAGGGCAAGAAGAAGACCGTGGCCGGCAAGAAGAAGGCCGGCAAGAAGTAGTCCGGAGTCGGTCCTCCGGATCGATGACCTCAAGAGTAGAGAGAGCACATGCCTCCTAAGAGCCGTGTCGGCGCCAAGAAGGTGCGCCGCAAGGAAAAGAAGAACGTCGCTCACGGGCACGCCCACATCAAGAGCACGTTCAACAACACGATCGTCTCGATCACCGACCCCAACGGGAACGTGATCTCCTGGGCCTCCTCGGGCCACGTCGGTTTCAAGGGCTCGCGCAAGTCCACCCCGTTCGCCGCGCAGCAGGCCGCCGAGGCCGCCGCCCGGCGCGCGATGGAGCACGGCATGCGCAAGGTCGACGTCTTCGTGAAGGGCCCGGGCTCGGGCCGCGAGACCGCCATCCGCTCGCTGCAGGCGACCGGCCTCGAGGTGGGCTCGATCCAGGACGTCACGCCCGTTCCGCACAACGGCTGCCGCCCGCCCAAGCGTCGCCGGGTCTGAGGCAGGGGAGATCTAGAACAATGGCTCGTTACACCGGTGCGGACTGCAAGCTCTGCCGCCGCGAGAAGATGAAGCTGTTCCTCAAGGGCAGCAAGTGCATGGGCCCGAAGTGCCCGATCGAGATCCGTCCCTACCCGCCGGGTGAGCACGGTCGCGGTCGGCCCAAGGAGACCGAGTACCTGCTGCAACTTCGCGAGAAGCAGAAGGCGCGGCGCATCTACGGCGTCCTGGAGCGGCAGTTCCACAACTACTACGTCGAGGCGAACCGCCAGCAGGGCAAGACGGGTGACAACCTGCTCGCCCTCCTGGAGCGCCGGCTCGACAACGTCGTCTACCGGGGCGGCTTCGCCAAGTCCCGCGACATGGCCCGCCAGCTCATCCGGCACGGCCACATCCGGGTCAACGGCAAGAAGGTCAACATCCCGTCGGCCCTCGTGAACGAGGCCGACATCATCGACGTCAAGCCGAAGTCGATGGAGACGACGCCGTTCCAGGTCGCCAAGGCCGAGATCGGCGAGCGCCCCGTCCCGGCGTGGCTCGGCGTCGACGGCGAGAAGATGCGGATCCTCGTGCACTCGCTGCCCGTCCGCCAGCAGATCGAAGCTCCCGTCCAGGAGCAGCTGATCGTCGAGCTCTACTCCAAGTAGGAACCGGGTAGGGCTCAACGACCGCCGGGGTCCCGGACAGGGCCCCGGCGGATCGGGGAACACTCGAGAACGCGGTCGTCAAATAGCGGGCACCGCGGAAAGAAGGCACCACCATGCTCATCGCTCAGCGTCCCACTCTCACCGAAGAGCAGGTCGACGAGTACCGGTCGCGGTTCACCATCGAGCCGCTGGAGCCGGGCTTCGGCTACACGATCGGCAACTCGCTGCGTCGTACGCTGCTCTCCTCGATTCCCGGTGCGGCCGTCACCAGCATCCGGATCGAGGGCGTCCTCCACGAGTTCTCCACCGTCCCCGGGGTCAAGGAGGATGTCACCGACATCATCCTGAACCTGAAGGAGCTCGTCGTCTCCTCCGAGCACGACGAGCCCGTGGTCATGTACCTGCGCAAGCAGGGCCCGGGCGAGGTGACCGCGGCCGACATCGCGCCGCCGGCGGGCGTCGAGGTCCACAACCCGGACCTGCACATCGCCACGCTGAACAACAAGGCCAAGCTGGAGATGGAGCTGACGGTCGAGCGCGGCCGCGGCTACGTCTCCGCCGCGCAGAACAAGCAGCCGGGCCAGGAGATCGGCCGGATCCCGATCGACTCCATCTACTCGCCCGTGCTGAAGGTCACCTACAAGGTCGAGGCGACCCGAGTCGAGCAGCGCACCGACTTCGACCGCCTCATCCTGGACGTGGAGACCAAGCAGGCGATGCTGCCGCGCGACGCGGTCGCCTCCGCCGGCAAGACCCTCGTCGAGCTGTTCGGCCTGGCCCGGGAGCTCAACGTCGAGGCCGAGGGCATCGACATGGGCCCGTCCCCGACGGACGCCGCGCTCGCCGCGGACCTGGCCCTGCCGATCGAGGAGCTGAACCTCACGGTCCGCTCCTACAACTGCCTGAAGCGCGAGGGCATCCACTCGGTGGGCGAGCTCGTGGCACGCTCCGAGCAGGACCTGCTCGACATCCGCAACTTCGGCGCCAAGTCGATCGAAGAGGTCAAGCAGAAGCTCAACGACATGGGCCTGTCGCTGAAGGACTCCCCGCCCGGGTTCGACCCGAGCGCGGCGGCCGACAACTACGGCGACGACGACCAGAGCTACGCCGAGACCGAGCAGTACTAGAAACCCGATTCCGGACGGCCCGGGGGCGCGTTCCCCGGCCGTACCGGAACCAGCTGACACCGGTACCTGACACGGCCGGTGCAGGAAGGAAGCACGATGCCTCAGCCCACCAAGGGCGCCCGCCTCGGCGGGAGCGCCGCGCACCAGAAGCTGATCCTGGCGAACCTGGCGACGGCGCTGTTCGAGCACGGCCGCATCACCACCACCGAGGCCAAGGCCCGGCGGGTGCGTCCGCTGGCGGAGAAGCTGATCACCAAGGCCAAGAAGGGCGACCTGCACAACCGTCGCCTGGTGGCCCGCACGATCCGCGACAAGGGCGTCGTCCACGCGCTCTTCACCGAGATCGCGCCGAGCTTCGAGACCCGGCCCGGCGGCTACACCCGCATCACCAAGATCGGTCCGCGCAAGGGCGACAACGCGCCCATGGCGGTCATCGAGCTGGTGCGGGAGCCGATGCCGGCCGCCACCGGCAAGGCGGCGCCGAAGGTCGCCGAGGAGGAGCTGCCCGCCGAGGGCGAGGTCACCCTCAGCAAGGCCGCCGACACCGACGCCGAGCCCGAGGCCAAGGCCGCGGACGAGGCGGCGGACGCCAAGGCGGAGGACGGCAAGGAGTAGTTCGCCGCGCGAACTGGCCGAGCGTTTGCTCGACATTCGTCCAGGGCCCACCGTCCACAGCGGGCGGTGGGCCCTGTTCTTTGCCAGACTTGACACATGGTCAGGTCAGGGGAGCGGCGGCGCGCACACGCAAGGGATCGGAACAGCCACGTTGCAGAAGGATCAATCGGCTGACATGACCGCACTGGTACGACTCCGGCTCGACATCGGTTACGACGGGTCGGACTTCGCGGGCTGGGCGCGGCAGCCGAACCAGCGGACCGTGCAGGGCGTCATCGAGGACGCGCTGGCGCGGATGCTGCGGCTCGATCCGCCCCCCATGCTCACCGTCGCCGGCCGCACCGACGCGGGCGTCCACGCGAGCGGCCAGGTCGCGCACCTGGTGGTGCCGGTGGCGGCGTACTCGGCGATCAACGGGACGATGCCGCGCCGCCTCGCGGGGCTGCTCCCGCCGGACGTGCGGGTGTGGCGGGTGTCGATCGCGCCGGAGGGGTTCGACGCCCGGTTCTCCGCGCTGTCGCGCCGCTACGTGTACCGGGTGTGCGACAACCCCGTGGGGGTGGACCCGCTGCGCCGCCACGACGTGCTGTGGCATCCGCGCCCGCTCAACCTGGCCCGGATGAACGACGCCGCGCGGCGGCTGGTGGGCGAGGCCGACTTCGCCGCGTACTGCCGCAAGCGGGAGGGCGCGACGACGATCCGGGAGCTGCTGCGCTACGAGTGGGTCCGCGACGACCGCGACCCGCATCTGGCGCTCGCGACCGTGGAGGCCGACGCGTTCTGCCACTCGATGGTGCGGGCGCTCGTCGGCGCGCTGCTGATGGTGGGGGACGGGCGGCGCGAGGTGGAGTGGCCCGCGGAGGTGCTCGCCGCCCGCGTCCGCGACTCCGGTGTGAACGTGGCGCCCGCGCACGGGCTGTCGCTGGAGGAGATCCGCTACCCCGGCGACGACAGCCTGGCCAGGCGCGCGCAGGAGACCCGGCGGGTCCGGACGCTCAACGCGACCGCCGCCGCCAACGCCGCCGCCGAGCAGCAGCAGCCCGCCTCGTCCGAGCAGGGGACGGCCTAGACGCGACACGGCCGCGGGCCCCGGGGCGGGGGCGCGCGGCCGTGAGAGGGCCGGTCAGCCGCGGGCGCGGGCCATGATCGGGCGCAGGTCGTAGTCGAGGAACTGCTGGGCGGCCTGTTTGATCACCGGGTCGCCGGGCTCGGCCTTCTTGCCGTTCGCCCACTGGACGTAGGCGTAGGCCACGTACCGGCCGCGGACGGTCGCCGCCGCGTAGCCGCCGGCGCGGTCGATGTCCGGGGAGTGCTTGCCGGCCATGCCGCGAAACCACTCGTACGTGCCGGGGTCGCCGGCCCTGCTCACCGCGAGCGCGGCGTCCTTCGTCGGCATCACCGCGATCCCGGAGGTGACGGCGAGCTTGTTCGCCCGGTCGATGAACGTCGCGCGAACGATCTTGCGGCACTGCTGCTGCTGCAGGGTGCGGAGCATCGCGCCCCGGGCGGCGTACTTGACGTCGCGGTTGAGGGACCAGCGGTCGCGGGTGTACGTCCGCCCGCCCAATTTGACGACCACCTGCGGGAACACGTCGCGGAACGTGAGGTCCTTCGGGTCGGTCTTCTCGTCGGCGATGTTCGCCGGGCCGGTCGCGGGGGACGGCTCCGCCGGGGCCGCCGACGACGGCGCCGGGGCCGCGGACGGCTCGGCCGCCTTGCGGGCGCCGTCCTCGCTGCTCGGCTCCGTCCCGCCCAAGGTGAACAGCGCGATGCCGGCCGCGAGGACGACGGCCGCGCCGGCGCCGATCAGCACGGTGCGGCGCTTGTTCCCGCCGCCGGCCCTGCCGGTGCCGGGCGCGCCCTGGGGCGGCCGGCCGGGCGGCGGCGGTGTGTCGAGCGGGACGCCGCCCTCGGTGTGGTAGACCGGCGCGATCACGGGGATCTGGCCGTCGGCGACCGTGGCGCCGTCCGCGGTCTCGGTGTGCGGGAACGGTCCGCTGCCGGTGGGCGGCACCACGCCGCGCGGCAGGATCGCGTCGGGCACCAGCACGGCCGTCTGCGCGGACGACGCGCTCTCGGCCTCCTTCGCCTTCTCGAAGGCGGAGAGCGACGCGGGACCGTCCTCCGCGGCCTCGTTCACGGCGGGGTTGTCCACGGGGGTGTCGTCCTTCGGGGTGTCGTCCTCGGGGGCGGCGCCCTCCGGACGGACGGCCTGGAAGCCGTCGGGGTCGGTGTCGTCGGTCGAGACGGGGGGCTTGACGAGCGGCTCGGCGGGAACGGCGCCGCGGGAGTCGACCGGCGGCACTCCCGGGCCGGCGACGAGCGTCCCCGGCGAGATGCCGATGGTGGCCGGGTCCGCGGTGGAGGCC
>NZ_VCKZ01000491.1 GCF_005889745.1 Actinomadura geliboluensis | reverse complement strand
CGGGCGGGGGTGGTCCGCACAGGACGTGAGCCGAGGAGAACTCGATCGGGCTCTCCCCGCGCGGGCGGGGGTGATCCGGCGACGGTGCTGACCGTGCCGCCGGACGCGACGTTCTCCCCGCGCGGGCCGGGGTGATCCGTTGTCGGCCATGGTGCGGCGGAACCGGTGCGGGCCGAGTTCTCCCCGCGCGGGCGGGGGTGGTCCGATGTTGTCGAAGATGTGCCGCTCGGCCAGCAGGTTCTCCCGCGCGAGTGGGGGTGGTCCGCTCTTACCGGCGTTGTGGCAGGACTACACGGGGTTGTCCCCGCACGAGCAGGGTGGGGCCCGTCCCGAACTTCCCCTCGCTTCGCGCAGTCGGACATACGTGTCTGAGTTGGATGATCTCAGACGTGGTCCCTCTCTCTGGCTCGGCAGCACCGCCGAATGCCCTGGGGAGGTGTGGCTGCGGTTGGATGGAGGGGATGCCTTCGTCGTCTTCGTCCAGCGCGCAGGCCGCTCGACAGCGGCTGGCTGACCAACTCCGCGCGCTTCGCACGGATGCGGGAATTTCCGGTGTGGAGTTCGCCCGCATAGCGGGATGGCGGGACTCGACGAACATCTCGAAGATCGAGCGGGCCGTCCGTCCGGCGTCGGCGGAGCATGTCCGGCTGTGGTGCACGATATGTGGGGCTTCTGAGCAGCGCATGAGCGAGTTGCTGGCCGAGCAGGCCAGCGTCGAACGGATGTGGCTGACCTACCGGCAACTCAACCGCGGGGGTCTCAAGGGCGCCCAGGAGTCCGTCCGTGAGCGGTATGAGCGGGCCAAGCTCATGCGCACTTACTGCGTGCATGTGATCCCGGGGCTGCTGCAGACGAGGGCCTACACCACTGCAGCGCTGGAGTCGGTGCGCATCGAGCAGCACGTCGAGGTGGACGACGTCGCTGCGGCCGTGGACGAGCGTATGGAACGGCAACGAGTGCTACGGCGTCGCGGCGCCCGGTTTGTGTTCCTGTTGGAGGAACAGGTCCTTCATCACCGTGTCATCCCCGCCAAGGCGCACGCCGAGCAGTTGTCGTATCTGCTGGCTGCGGCCCGGTTGCCGTCGGTGTCCCTCGGAATCATCCCGTTGGAGGCTGAACGCTCTCGTGCCGAACACCGGGTGTGGCCCGAGCACACTTTCGTCATCAGCGATTCCGAGCTGGTCACGGTGGAGTTGGTGTCGGGATTCTTGTCGGTGTCCCAGCCGGCTGAGATTGCTGATTATGTGGCGGCCTGGGAGCGGCTTTTCGGTCTGGCCGTCCACGGTGAGAAAGCCAGACAAATCATCACCAGTGCCCGTGAGCGGCTTGACGCTTGAGCCGGGGCAGGATCAGGGTCGGCCGAGGGCCGCATGCGCGCCTGAGCCCGCCCGTACGAAGCTGAACGGAGGACTGTGATGGCGTTCGATCTGGTCGGTGAAGACCCTGACTCGCCGGAGGGCCGGTGCCCTGCGGTGTACGTCGATCCCGACACCGGCGACTTCTACTTCCAGGGTCTGCTCATCACCGATCCCCTACTGATCGCTGAGATCGCCAGGCACGGGAACCTGCACTCCGACGAGGCGGTAGTGCGGCTTCCCGCCCGCATGGCCTCGATCATCGCCGAGGCCGCCGCCAGCACCTACGAGCCCGGACGTCTCGGACACGGTCCGGCAGACAGCACCGAGGTCCTCCAGGTCGCCAAGCACACCGCGCTGCATCTGGAGATGCGCGACACCTACGACCCCTCCCACCCGGCCTACCAAGACTTCGTGTCGGGCGGCTCAGGCTGGTACGAGATGGCGAACTGGCGGAAGACAGTCCAGGACGCGATCGGGCGGGGTGTGACGATCCGCCGCGCCCGCGTGGTCTCCGAGCCGCCGTCGGACTACATCCGCTGGGAGCACATGCTCACTTCTCAGAACGTCGCGGCCGGTGAGGACGTGCGCTGGTTGCCGCGTGAGCGGGCCTGGGATCTGATGCTGCCCGGCGCGGACTTCTGGCTCTTCGACCACAAGCTGGTGATGTTCAACTTCTGTTCCGGAGACGGGACCGAGATCCCTGAGGAGAAGAGCAGTAACGATCCTGACGTGGTGGCGCGCTGCCTGGCCGCGTTCGAGCGAGTATGGGAGCGCGCGATCCCGCACGAGCAGTACGAACTCCCTAGCCGCCACTGACGGCAGACGGGCTTGGGTTCCTCCCCTGCAGTGAGGGGCCAAAGGTCGCCAAATCTCTTTCCGGGGAGGGCTCCGGAGCGTCAAGGTCATTGGTGCAGCCACTTCCTGCCTGAGGGGAGCAAACCATGACCTCTCGCCCATCGGATTGGGCCTGGTGAGGTGCCTTGCCGTCTTCTCGCGGCAGACCACGTCACCCGGTCGACTCGGCGGTGTCGGGTGTGCCTTCCGGTGGCCGTCGCCAGGTCATGCCAGGCTCCCTGCGGCATCGGCCCGCCCATCGAAGCGGGCTCCGAGTCGGGGGCTCGATGCACCAGCGATTTCGACCAATCGAGGGAACTAGGTGATCCAGGCGGTGGGCATGACCGACGACTCCAACTCAGCAGCACGGATGCGCCATGAGCTGGCCGAGACGCTGCTCACCCAGGGCCAGATCGTGTCGCCGGCAGTGGAGAAGGCGTTCCGCACGGTCCCACGAGAGATGTTCGTTCCCGCTGGTACGCCCTTGGACGTCGTCTACAGCGTCGACAGTCCGGTGATCACGAAGATTGACGAGCACGGTGCGCACATCTCCTCGGTCAGCGCGACCTACATCCAGGTCCGCATGATCGAGATGTCCGGACTCGCACCCGGCATGACGGTGCTGGAGATCGGGTCCGGCGGCTACAACGCCGCGCTCCTAGCCGAAGTGGTCGAACCGGACGGACATGTCGTCAGCGTCGACATCGACACCGAGATCACCAAGCGTGCTCGTGACCTGCTGGAGAGAGCCGGATACGGCAGGCGGGTCACGATCATGCAGGCCGACGCCCATCACCCCATCGCCGGCTTCAAGCAGTTCGATCGAATTCTTGTCACGGTCGGTGCCTGGGACGTCCTTCCGGCTTGGCTGGATCAACTCGCTGCCGATGGCGTCTTGGTGGTGCCGCTTCGGATGAACGGCATCACCCGGACGATCGCCTTCCGTCGCAACGGCGACCACCTGACGAGCATCGACGTCGAAGTGGCCGGGTTCGTTCCGATGAGAGGCGAGGGGGCTCACGCCGAGCGGACGTTTCTGCTGCCGGACCGGTACGGCAAGCACATCAAGCTGCAATTCGACTCTGACGTTCCTGGGCCGACCGCCGAACTCGATGGTGTCCTGGCGACCGACCCGGTCTCGGTGTGGTCTGGCGTCACCATCGCCAACGGCGTCTCCTTCGCAGACCTGCACCTGTGGCTCGCGGCCTTTCTATCGGGCTTCTGCCGTGTCGGAGCTGATCCGGACACCGAACTGGCGTCGCAACTCGGCAAGACGTGGTTCCCGTTCGGAGTTGTGCGTGGCGACTCCTTCGCCTACCTGGCGGTCCGCCCCGCGCTGGATGGCGGCGGTGTCGAATTCGGCGCGACCGCCTACGGCTCTCACGGTCGAGGTGTGGCCGCCGCGCTCACCGAACAAATTCAGGCATGGGACCGACATGGCCGCTCCAGCGAGCCCACCTTCGGGTTTTGGCCAGTTGGCAGCCCTCCCGCCCCTCCCTCCGGCCGCTCCGCTGTACTCACCAAGCGCCACGGGGCGGTCTCGATCTCCTGGCCTGAGGCGGATTGACCATCGCCTTGGCGAGCCGGGAAGCACAACCCGTTGACCGTCCCGTACCTGAGGAGGAGCCGATGTCCCCGCATCTGACCCTGGACGCCACCGAACTGCTCGACACCCCGGCCGAAGTCAGTGAGGACGAGTTCGTGCTGGACATGCGCGTAGTGGAGAGCACCACGCCGCTGGTGACCATGATGTGCTCCACCAGCGACGGCTGCGGCAGCACCTGCAGCACCAGCGCCTGCAGCACCAGCTCCAACGACCCGGCTTGAGATAGCCGCCCGTCCGAACGGGCGGCGTCCATCGCCTGGGCGCCGTCCGGTAGGGCGATGGTGCGCAGGAAGGATGTGCCATGACGGCCCCTCAAGGTTTCCGACACACCGGGCTGGTGCTGCTCCGTACGACAACATGCCCCGAAAGCCTCACTCCACCAAGCGATCTCGACCCTGGCGACCCCCTGGCATTTAGCCAAGGTGGGCGGGCTTGGTTGGAGCGAATCTGGACACGCACCGACGTCCGCGAAGCGGTTGGACTGGCCAGCCCCACCCTGGCCGCGCAGATCGGCCGCCTCCTCACTGGCCACGCCTCCAAGCGCCGGCTGCAGCGAGCTGTGACATCACTGGCGTCCTACATGCTGCGGTGGGAGCGACGTGCCACCCCGTTTGGCCTGTTCGCAGGGATCACTACCGTCGACATCGGTCCTGCGATTGCGAAGATCGGCACGGATCATGAGCTGGTGATCCGTGCTGACGCCGAGTGGGTCACCGACCTGATCGAGCGGCTTGAACGGAACCGGCCCCTGCTGGGCCGGCTGGCGGTGGTCACCGACAACGCCGGCATCGTTCGCGACGGCCGCTTCATCGTGCCCAGGCGTGCCGAGTCGGGGGCGCGCTCGCCGGGACCGCTTCAAGAGGCGTCGGTGCACTTCACCAAGCCGATCGAGTACGCCCTTGAGCAGGCTGCCACGCCGATCAGGCTGGACGCCTTGGTCGAGCGAATGGCCCGCCGGTTCCCGAACGTTGCCGTCGAACGCATTCAGCACATGCTGTTCGGTCTGGTCGAGGGCGGCTTCCTCATCACCGACCTGCGTCCCCCATCGACCGCTCTCGATCCGCTAATACACCTCGTCCGGACGCTTCGAACGGCGAATGCCCAGGAACCCGACGTTCAGGAACTCGACGACGTCAGCGCATTGCAGGACCAGGTGGAGGCGATCAGCTCACAGATCGCACGGCACAACACCACAGCCGACGCGACTCAGGCAGCATTGCTCCGCAGCATGATCACCACCAGGATGCGCGACCTGCAACCCGGGATCGACCACGTGCTGGCGGCAGACCTGCGGCTCGACGCCCACCTTGCTCTTCCCCGCCTCGTCCTGGAGGAGGCCGAACGCGTCGCCGACGTCCTACTCAGAGTCTCTCCCCAGCCGTTCGGCACGGCGGCGTGGCTGGACTACCACTCCCGATTCCGCGCCCGCTACGGCCTCGGTGCGCTGGTTCCCGTGCGAGCGCTGCTCGCCGACTCAGGTCTCGGCTATCCACAGGGCTATCTAGGAGCACCTCGCGCCAGGCCTGCATGGCGGATGCTGACCGAGCGCGACGCCGTCCTGCTGTCGCTGGTCCAAAAGGCGGCCATAGAGGGCGCGGAGGAGATCGTGCTGACGGAGGACGACGTCCGGGCGCTTTCGGTAGGCGACCATACCGACGCGCTCGCCCCGCGCCGCGTCGAGCTCGGTGTTGCCTTGCACGCCGCCTCTACGGAAGAGATCGACCGCGGCGAATTCGAACTGCGAGTGGTGGCCGCGCCGCGTGCCCACACCAGCATGGTCGGCAGGTTCGCCCATCTGCTGGACGAGCGCGACCGTGCCCGCATCGCCGATAGCTACGCCGACGAGGGCCCCGTGGTCGCGCTGTTGTCGTTTCCGCCGCGCCGCCCGCACAACGACAACGTCGTTCGTGTCGCTCCACACGCCGAGGCGGCCCTGCTGCCGCTCTCCGAGCACATCGCCATCGCAACCTCCAATCACATCGTGATCAGGCTGGAGGACCTCGCGGTCACCGCCGACGCCGACCACATGTACCTGGTGCAGCGCTCCACAGGGCGGCGGGTGATCGCACACATCCCTCATGCGCTGGACTCCTTGGTGCAAACTCCGCCCTTGGCTCGGTTCCTGGCCGAGGTCTCCGATGCTCGTAGCACTGTGTTCGGGCCGTTCGATCTGGGGGCCGCCCGCACCTTGCCGTTTGTGCCGCGCATCCGATATCGACGCACGGTGCTGTCCGGGGCGCGTTGGCTCCTCACCAGCGACCACACGACCGGCAACAAGTGGGAGGTGACGCTCAGGCGATGGCGGGACCGATGGCGGATCCCGGCTCGAGTCGTGGCATGCCAAGGGGAGCTGCGCCTACCTCTCAATCTGGACAGGCCGTTAGACCAACACTTGCTGCGCACCCGACTTGATCGCACTGAACAACTCGAGCTCCGCGAAGACACATCAGTCGACGCCCTATCCTGGATAGGACGCCCGGCTGAGCTGGTGGTCCCTATGG
>NZ_VCKZ01000490.1 GCF_005889745.1 Actinomadura geliboluensis | reverse complement strand
GGCCAAGCCCACCCCCGATCCAGGAGGCCACCATGGGCATTCCGCACCTGTCGCGCCGTTCGTTCCTGACCGCGGTCTCCGCGGGCACCGTGGCGATCACCGCCGCGCCCCTCCTCGCCGCCTGCGGCGACGGCGACTCGGGAGGCGGCAAGGTCACCATCGAGTGGATGGACATCGCGACCACCGAGCCGTCCAAGACGCTCTACCCGCAGATCGCCAAGGCGTACGAGGCCGCGCACCCGAACGTGCGGGTCAAGCTCACCAACCTGGAGAACGAGGCGTTCAAGTCGAAGATGACCGCGCTGACCGCCTCCGGGAAGCTGCCGGACATCTTCGTCACCTGGGGCGGCGGGGTCCTCAAGCAGCAGATCGACGCCGGCCTGGTCAAGGACGTCACCTCCGACGGCTCCGCCATCCTGAACACGATGACGCCGGTGTCGCAGAAGCCCTACCAGTTCGACGGCAAGACCTACGCGATCCCGTACGACATGGGCGGGGTGGGCTTCTGGTACAACAAGGCCCTGTTCAGCAAGGCCGGGATCAAGGACACCCCGAAGACCTGGACCGAGTACCTGGACGCGGTCCGCAAGCTCAAGTCCGCGGGGGTCACCCCCATCGCGGTCGCGGGCAAGGACAAGTGGCCCGAGATGTACTACTGGGCCTACCTCGCGATGCGCATCGGCGGCCTGCCCGCGCTGCAGCAGGCCGAGAAGGCCAACGACTTCAGCGGGGCCGCCTTCGTCTCCGCGGGCCAGAAGGTCAAGGAGCTCGCCGACCTCGACCCCTTCCAGAAGGGCTTCCAGAACGCCGGCTACGACACGCCCGGCGGGCAGGCCGCGACCATGGGCGCCGGCAAGGCCGCCATGGAGCTGATGGGGCAGTGGGCGCCCGCGGTGCAGAAGGACGCCTCCGGCAAGGACCTCGGCGAAGACCTCGGCTGGTTCCCCTTCCCGAGCGTGGAGGGCGGCCAGGGCCAGGCGACCGAGGTGTTCGGCGGCGGCAACGGGCACGCGCTCAGCAAGGACGCCCCCAAGGAGGCCATCGACTTCCTCGCCTTCCTGATGAACCAGGAGAACGAGAAGAAGCTCGTCTCGTCCGGCGCCTTCATGCCGGTCGTCAAGGGCGCCGAGAGCGAGCTCGACAAGAACCGCAAGCTCGTCGCCGACGCGCTGAACAGCTCCACCGGGTTCCAGCTCTACCTGGACCAGGCGTTCCCGCCCGCGGTCGGCCAGGAGGTCAATGACAGCGTGGCGGCGCTCATCGGCGGCAAGAAGACGCCCCAGCAGGTCACGGAGTCGGTCACCAAGGTGGCCAAGAGCCAATGACCCTGTCCGCCACGACCGACGACCGGCCGCGGCACGCCGCACGGGCCCCGCGCAGGCGGGGCCCGGAGGCGTCGGCGGGGGAGCGGCTGCGCGGCTGGGCGTCCAGCACCTGGTTCCTCCTGCCCGCCCTGCTGCTGTTCTTCTTCTTCGTCCTGATCCCGATCTTCGTCGCGTTCTACACGAGCTTCTTCCGCTGGGGCGGCTTCGGCTGGCCCGAGGACTTCGTCGGCCTCGGCAACTACCGCAAGCTCGCCGACGACCCCGTCTTCCGCGGCGACCTGTGGCGCGGCCTGCTGATCATCGTGTTCTCGATCGCCGTCCAGCTGCCGATCGCGCTCGGCACCGCCGTCCTGCTGAACCAGAGGATGCGCGGCCGGGCGGTGTACCGGGCGATCTTCTTCGCGCCCTACATCCTGTCCGAGGTGATCGCGGGCGTCCTGTTCGGCATCATCTTCCTGCCGGGCTCCGGGCTCGCCGACAAGCTCGTCGGGGACCTGCCGCTGCTCGGCGACCTCGCCGGCCGGTGGTTCGCCGACCCCGACACCGCGCTCCCCACCCTGTTCGCCGTCATGACGTGGAAGTACTTCGGCTTCCACATGATGATCTACCTCGCCGGGCTGCAGGGCATCCCGTCGGAGGTGCTGGAGGCCGCCGCGATCGACGGGGCGGGCCCCTGGCGGCGGTTCCGCAGCGTCACGCTGCCGCTGCTCGGCCCGACGCTGCGCATCAGCGTGTTCCTGTCCGTCATCGGCTCCCTCCAGTTGTTCGACCTCGTGTGGGTCACCACGACGGGCGGGCCGACGCACTCCACGGAGACGATGGCCGTCACCATGTTCCAGTTCGGCTTCAAGCGCTACCAGATGGGCTACGCGGGCGCGATCAGCGTCGCCATGTTCCTCATCTGCATGGTCTTCTCCCTGCTGTACCAGCGCTACGCGCTCCGCCGCGACCTGCAGGGCGCCGTCACCAACGCGGGAGGCCGCCGATGAGAGCCGGCCTCGCGCGGAGCCTGTCCCGGCACACGCTGGTGTGGGTGCTCGGCTCGTTCGTCGTCGTCCCCCTGCTGTACGCGGTGATCTCCGGTTTCAAGACCACCGGCGACCTCACCGCGGACCCGCTGGGGCTGCCGCACCCGTGGAAGGTGTCGAACTACACCGGCATCCTGACGTCCGGCGACTTCTGGCGGCAGATCGCCAACAGCGTGCTGATCGCCGTCGCCACCACGCTGATCACCGTCGCGGTGTCGGCGCTGGCGGCGTTCGCGTTCGCCCGCTACGCCTTCCGGGGCCGGGAGTTCTTCTTCACGCTGTTCGCGGCCGGGCTGATGTTCCCGCCCGCGGTGGCGGTGCTGCCGCTGTTCGTCCTGCTGCGCTCGTTCGGGCTGCTGGACAACCCGCTCGGCATCATCCTGCCGCAGGCCGCGTTCGCGCTGCCCATCACGATCATCATCCTGCGGTCCTTCTTCCGGACGATCCCCGGCGAACTGGAGGAGGCCGCCGTCATGGACGGCTGCTCCCGGTTCGGGTTCTTCTGGCGGATCCTGCTGCCGATGGCGCGGCCCGCCCTCGGCACCGTGTCGGTCCTCGCCATCGTGACGAGCTGGAACAACTTCTTCCTGCCGCTGCTGGTGCTCGCCGACCCGAAGTGGCAGACGATCCCCGTCGGCATCCAGCAGTTCCAGGGGCAGTACTCGACGAACTACGCGCTCGTCATCGCCTACATCGTGCTGGCCATGGTCCCCGCGATCGCCTTCTACGCCATCGCCGAGCGGCAGCTGATCGGGGGGCTCACCGCCGGTGCCACGAAGGGCTGAGCCCGCCCGAGGCACGGCCCGGACGACGCCGTCCGGGCCGTATGGTCCTGCCGTCACCGCCCTTCGATGAAAGGGTGAAAGGACCGTTCTGGGCCCCGCCGGCGCGGAGCTAGCGTCCGCCTGGACAGGACTCTCCTCGGCCCGTGGACGGGAGGACGATGGGAAAGCGACGACGAAGAGCGCTGGCGGCGGGGGCGGTGCTCGGCCCCGCCATGCTGGCGGGCGCCCTGATCACCGCCGTGCCGGCGTCGGCGCACGGCGCGATGATGGTGCCGGGCAGCCGCACGTACCTGTGCTGGAAGGACGGGCTGACCTCGACCGGCCAGATCGTCCCGCACAACCCCGCGTGCGCGGCGGCCGTCGCGCAGAGCGGCACCACCTCGCTGTACAACTGGTTCGCGGTGCTCCGCTCGGACGGTGCGGGCCGCACCCGCGGCTTCATCCCCGACGGGAGGCTGTGCAGCGGCGGCGCGGTCGTGTACGACTTCAGCGGCTACGACCTGGCCCGCGACGACTGGCCGGTCACGCACCTGACGTCCGGCGCGGACATCGAGTTCCGGTACAACAAGTGGGCGGCCCACCCCGGGACGTTCCGCACCTACATCACCAAGGACACCTGGAGCCCGACCCGCCCGCTCAGCTGGGACGACCTGGAGGACCAGCCGTTCTACAGCGCCACCGACCCGCCGAGCGTCGGCTCGCCCGGCAGCGAGGACGCCTACTACCACTGGAACGCCCGGCTCCCGTCCGGCAAGAGCGGCCGCCACATCATCTACACGGTGTGGCAGCGCTCGGACAGCAACGAGACGTTCTACGGCTGCTCCGACGTCGTGTTCGACGGCGGCAACGGCGAGGTGACGGGCGTCGGCGAGGGCGACGGGAACCCGACCGACCCGCCCACCGACCCCACCGACCCGCCCGGCACGCCGGGCATGGTCTGCTCCGCCGAGTACCGCTCCGTCAACAGCTGGGGCGGCGGCTACCAGGGCGAGGTCAAGGTCACCAACACCGGGACGCTCCCGCTGAGCGGCTGGATGGCCCACTTCACCTTCGCCAACGGCGAGACGGTCGGCAGCCTGTGGAACGGCACCTACACGCAGTCCGGCCCGGACGTCACGGTGAAGAACGCGAGCTGGAACGGGTCGCTGGCCGTCGGCGCCTCGACGACGTTCGGGTTCACCGCGAACGCCCCCAGTTCGGCCACCGACGTCGAACCGCACTGCATGACCTCCTGAAAGCTCCCGATCGAACCGCTCCCAACAGAACACGGCTCCCAACAGAACACGGCTCCCAACAGAACACGGCCCGCGGCGTCCGACAGGGGACGCCGCGGGCCGCTCCCGTTCCGGCCGGCCCCCGGGCACGCGGCCCGACCCTCGGGCACGGCTCCCCGGCACAGAGAGGCCCCGCGACAGGGAGAGGCCCCGCGACCGGGAGCGGGTCGCGGGGCCTTTTCCTGGAGGGGGCCGGTTACTGGACGGGCGGGTAGGCGTTCCGCAGCAGCTCCTGGAACTGCGCGGAGAACCAGTGCCCGGACAGCGGCGCGTCCGGCAGGGCGCCGCTCATGTGGTTGTTGTTGCGCGGGTTGCCGGTGTACGTCGGGTCGCACATCCGGTCGAAGCCCTTGCCCTCGTCGTTCGGGATCTCCTCGCTGGCGCCGTCGGACTCGCCCGGGGGCTTCATCCACACGTAGGCGTCGATGCCCGTCGCGGGCGCGGCCTTCGGCCGCTCACCGAGGCCCGCCCCGGCCTGGTTGCACCAGTTGCCGAGGTGGATGCGGCGGTCGATGCGGCCGCCGTCGACGTAGGCGTTCACGTCCGTCTGCGGGCCGGGACCGGTCGGGCGCTCGGTGCCGCCCCAGCCGTTGCGGCTGGTGTCGATGAGCATGCCGATGCCGGAGTCGAAGCCCTTGCTGATCAGCTCCTGCCGGAACGCCTGCGCGTAGGACTGCTCGTCCACGTACCGGTTCCAGTCGACCCACGAGGACTGGCGGACGGACGTGCCGTTCACCGAGTCGTTGATGGTGAAGTAGGGCTCCTTCACCGCGCCGTAGTTGGCGGTGTTGGTGATGAAGCCGGCCACGTTGCCCTTCGAGCCGGACATGTCGGCGGTGTCGGCGAGCAACTGCGCGGTCGGGCCGAAGTTGTCGTCCCAGCCGATCCAGCCGTGGTGGCCGATGTCGATGTAGTTGTAGACGTTCGACAGCGCGCCGAGCTTCTGCAGCGCGTAGGCGATGCCCTTCTCGTAGTTGCCGTTCGCCTTCATGACGTCGCAGTTCTCGGTGGCGGTCGGCCGGTCGCCCGCGTTGGTGATCAGGTTCGGCAGCGAGTCGATCTCCACGACCGTGACGACCCGCAGGTCGGCGTACTTGGCGTCGCCGAGGATGCCCGCGATCGGGTCGATGAACTCGGTCTTGTACCGGTCGAGGTCGTTCGGGCCGAGCTCGCCGTTGGACGCCAGCGCGGAGCAGTCGCGGCCGGGCAGGTCGTAGACGACGAGCTGGATCACCCCGGCGCCCTGGGAGAGCGCCTCGTCGAGGTGGTCGCGCAGGCCCATGCCGCCGTTCACGCCGTTGATCGCCGCGATCCGGTCGAGCCACACGCCGGTCGGCTGGTCGGAGATCGCGCTCCCGCCGGGTTCGGCGGCGGCGTTGGCGGACCACTCCGGGTTCACGTAGACCTTCGCCCCCGAGTACGGGTTGTCGACGCGGTCACCGGTCGGCGGGTCGGTCGGCGGATCCGTCGTCGGCGGGTCGGTGGGGCCGCCCGTCGACCCGTCGCACACGGTGCCGTTCAGCGTGAACCGGGTGGGGGCCTGGTTCGAGCCGGAGTAGGTGGCCTGGAAGCCCGGGGTGACGGAGGCGTTCTTGGCCAGCGCCCCGCCCCAGCTGGGGTTCTTCACGGTCACGTGCTTGCCGGACTGGGCGAACGTCCCGTTCCAGCCGTTCGTCACCTGCTGGTTGCCGGCGAAGTCCCACTCCAGCGTCCAACTGCTGAGGGCGTCGCCGAGGTTGGTGACCTTCACGTTGGCGGTGAAGCCGGTGCCCCAGTCGTTGGCGGTGTACTCGACGGTGCAGCCGGCGGCCGCGCTGGCCTGGGCCTGGGCCAGCGCGACCGTGCCTGAGGCGAGCAGGACGGCCGCCGCTCCGGCGGCCACGCCGCGGCGGGCGCCGGGCCTCCTGCGCGCAGGGGGGTGCTTCATGCGGGTCTCTCCTCCATCTGGTTGGGG
>NZ_VCKZ01000489.1 GCF_005889745.1 Actinomadura geliboluensis | reverse complement strand
GGCGTCCCGCCGTGCCCTCCCACCCATCACCGTTCTCTCCCACTGGAGGTTCGACCGTGTTCTCTGCCAGACATATCGCCGGTGCCGCCACGGCGCTCGCCACTGCCGGCGCCGCGGTCTTCGGCGTCACCGCCGCCGACGGATCACCGGGCTTCTCGTCCGACGGCGCCCGTCTCATCGCGGCGGTCAAGGCGCACGGGCTGGCGCCGGTCTCGGGCCTGGACCGGGTCTACACGGCCGACCAGAGCTCCAACACGGTCACGGTCATCGACCCGGCGTCCAACCGGACGCTCGGCACCATCCGCCTCGGCGACCAGCGGCTCGGCTCGACGCTCAGCCCGCAGTACCTCGGCAACGCGGGCGTCCACGGGCTCGGCTACTCCCGGGACCGCCGACGCCTCGGCGTGGTCAGCGTGGCCAGTAACACCGTCGACATCATCGACACCCGCACCAACAAGGTCATCAGCCACACCGACGCCGGCCGCGCCGCGCACGAGGGCGACTTCACCGCAGACGGCCGCGAGTTCTGGGTCGCCGACCGCGGCCGGGACACCGTGACCGTCATCGACGCCGACCGGGGCGGCGTCGACGGGCGCGTCAGGGTCGGCGAAGGGCCCTCCAAGGTGCTGATGAGCCCGGACGGCACGCTCGCCTACGTCAACCACATCAGCACACCCGAGATCACCGTCGTGGACGTGAAGTCGCGCAAGGTCACCCGCCACATCAGGGGGCTCGCCGACGCCTTCTCCTCCGACGCCGCCATCTCCCCCGACGGAAAGCAGATCTGGGCGGCCCACAAGCGCGCCGGCAAGGTCAGCGTGATTGACCTGGCCTCGCGGAAGGTCAAGGCCGTGCTGGACACCGGCCCCGACACCAACCACCCCAACTTCGCGACCAACGCCCTGGGCTCGTTCGTCTACCTCACCGTAGGCGGCCTCGACCAGACGCTCGTCTACGAGCGCACGGCCTCCGGGACGCCCAAGCTGGTCACGCGCATCCACAACCGCGGTCACGCACCGCACGGCGCCTGGCCCAGCGGGGACGGGACGCGCATGTACGTGGGACTGGAGAAGTCCGACGCGGTCGACGTCATCGACACCAAGACCAACCGGGTAATCGACACGATCCGAACCGGGCAGGAGCCCCAGGCCGTCATCTACGCGCCCCGGGCCGTGACCAGCCCCGGTTCCGCTCCCGGGCTCGGGCGCCAAGGCCTCGGGGCACCGGCCCGGAACGTGCCGACCGTCCTGCCGGACGGTTCGGACGGCGACGTGCTGCGGCCCGGCGGCAAGGGCCGCGTGCTGGAGGCGACCGTCCGGCAGGTCGGCGGGCTCGACATGGTCCAGTTGCAGGCCCGCGACCTCAGGCCCGGCACGACGTACCAGGCGTACGCCGTCGCGGCGTCCGGGCGGGCGACGCCGCTGGTCTCCTTCACCACCGACGACGGCGGCAAGGCGCCGCAGGTGCTGTCGTTCTCCCAGTTCACCGGGAAGCGGATCGTGCTGAAGTCGAAGGGCAGGGCGTCGGCGCAGCGGCTCGCGTCCCTGAGGGAGGCGAGCGGCGACCACTCACACGAGGCGCTGGCCGGACGCGACGTCGACCCGGCATCGCTCCTGTTCTGCTGCTGCTGAAACGGAGGTGAGTGCCTGTGAAGAGCGCACGCCTGAACCCGCTGGCGCGCACCGCCATGGCCTTCGGCGCCGCCACGGCCATGAGCGCCGCCATGGTGACGCTGCTGGCCTCCCCGGCGTCCGCGCACGTCCGAGTGCTGTCCGAGGGGGCCGAGGCGGGACGGCCCGCGACGCTGCAGTTCCGCGTCCCCAGCGAGAAGGAGTTCAGCACGACCGTCCGCATCGACATCGCCCTGCCCGAGGGCGTGACCGCCGACTCCGTCCCTGAGATCGAGGGCTGGACGATCAGCCGGACGCCCCAGCGCCACATCGTGTGGACGGCCCGGGCCGGGCACGAGATCCGGCCCGCCGAGACCCAGACCTTCACCGTGCGCGCAAAACCGCTGCCGAAGGAGGGCGTCCTCCGCTTCGACACGGCGCAGACGTACTCCGACGGATCGGTCGTGAACTGGAACCAGCCTTCGACCGGAGGACGGGAACCGGAGTTCCCGTCCCCGGAACTGGTCCTGGATCCGGTGGCCGTGCGCCAGGCACCGCCGCCGAGCGGCGAAGCGCCGAAGCCGTCGGCGACCGGCGGGGCGACCTCGGAGCCGAAAACGCGCTCGGCTGAGGGGAACGGCGTCCCCGCCGCGTTCTGGGCGGTCGGAGGCGTGCTCGCCGGCGGTGGGCTCGCCGTCCTCCTCAGGCGGCTGCTCCAGGCGTCCGCCGGACGGCACGGCTGACGGACGCGAGCCCGGCCGCCCGCCAGGCGGCCGGGCTCGTCCCGGACGGCACGGCCCGCCGCCGTGTCACGCGGCGGGGTGCGGGCCGGGCGCGTCGGGTCGGGTGCTGGTGCCGTAGTCGAGGCCGCCGTGGCTGTGAGTCGGCACGAGCGGCCACTGGCGCTTCCAGTCCGCGCACTCCGACGAGGGGTGATCTGCAGCCAGCGGGGATCGTGGGGCGACGGCGAGGCCAGGGTCTTCTCCTTTCGCGGCCGTGCGCGGCATCGCCTACACCCTCTCGGCTGCGCGCTCACCGCGTGGCTGATCGTGTGGCTGTCCCAGCGCTGACCCCCGTAACAAGCCACCGAAGGATCTGCGGTAGATCGCCGCGGCGGCCGCCGCGAGCTCGCCGAGACGCTTCGCCCTGGGCCGCGTGCTGTGGACGATGCATGATTGATCCACACCATTCGCCCTTTCCCGCCGGAGTCACGCGGAGGAAGGGGCCTGAGATCGGCGATGACCGGGCCTGGTTCGCGCCAACGCCCAGGCGCTGAAGGCCTATGCCGGGTCGGCGCCGGTCACCCGCGCCTCGGGGCGCATCGCGTCCATCACCCGCCGCTCGATCAAGAACAACCGCCTGGCGACAACCGGGTTCAGATGGGCGTTTTGCGCGTCCGCCAAAGTCGGGCGCCCAGGCAGCCACTACCAGCAGGGACGCGACCACGGAGACCGGCACGCCGCCGCACTGCGCAAACTGTTCGACCGGATGCTCGGCCAGCTCCACCACTGCCTGCAGACCAGGCAGCTATACGACCCGACCAAGGCTTTCACCCCGCCCGTCACCGCAGGGGCTTGACGACTTAGCACCATCGGAGGTCTCATCTGCGCGACTCGAAACACAGACGTGCCGGTAAGTCTCACCCGGTTGGCCACATCTGTGCGAGGTACCGTTCACCGCCGTCCTCGGCGCTGGTGCCGCTGTCACGGCCGTATCCGCTGATCCGCACGTAGTACTTGCCCGGCTCGACGCTGATCACCTCGGGTTCGAACCCTCCGCCGCCTTCGTTGACGCCGAGCGAGCCGCTGGAGATGTTCAGCAGGAATGTGCCTTCGACGTCGGGCAGCGGCTTGGGGGTGGGGGGTTCGCTGTCCCAGGCTTCGAGGAGCAGGGGGTAGGCAACCTGGTCGGGGTGGGCAACGCGGATGGTGATCTCGTGCTCGCAAGCGCCGAACCAGCCGTGTGGTGACGGCTGCGGGACCGGTCCGTAGTCGTACTCGGCGTCGACGCCGATCCCGAAGATCTCGGGGTCGGCACTGGTGCGGTATTCGGCAGAGTTGGTTGCGGGCATGGCGTGGCCTGTCCTCCTCGGGTTGGCGGGGGGGCAGGGCCTGGGCCCTGCCCCCGCCAATCATCCAGTACGGTTACGGATTCCCGCAGGCATCGTCGTCCTGGTTGGGGACATCAGGCTCATCGCCGGGGTCGCCGGCCGCGGCCCATGGCGCTGGCGCCGTCCCTTGGGTGACCAGCGCTTGGGGAGCGCGGACCTTGATGTGGAAGGGGTCCATGTTGAGGATCCGGTCGTTGTTGTAAACGAGCACAGCACACGCCCCGCCGCTTCGTTCTGCGGACCGCTTAGTGGCAGCACCGAGTACATGTCCTGGTACTTGGGCCCTCCAAGGTCGTCGTTGTATTCGTCCATCGACCGGGCGACGCCTTCGTAGGTGGAGCGGAACGGGAACTCATCGCACTGCTTCTTCTGCCCGTCGCTGTCGACCTGCCCGCTCCAGCCGGGGAACCACTTGTCGCATGCTTTGACGGCTTCGCGGTAGTTGCGGTCGTAGCGTAGCCGGTTCTTCTCGCTGGTGCCCTTGTACAGGCGGTGCAGGGGGTTGCCGGGCGTGCCGCCGGGGATTTGCTTGTCGGAGAAGGGCGGCTTCGTTTCGCCTGGCCGTGTGAGCGCCTGCTGGTAGTGGTCGGCGGCCTTCTTGTAGCCGGAGTTGGCCTGGTCGCTGAAGGCCAGGAACTGGTCCACCCGGTCGAAGATCGATGCTCGCTTGGCGACCTTGTACATGTAATAGGCGGTGTCGAAGCGGACGCCGGTGCCGGCGCTGGTGGAATGGTCCGGGTTGGTAGTGAGGGTCGGGAAGGTGAACTGGTACCAGCCGAACACGCTCGCCCGCTGGACTTGGTCGCCGTTGGCCTTCGTGGCGGGTTTGCCGGCTGACTTCAACTGGGACTCCGCCCAGCCCGAGTTGAGCCATCCGGCGATGGTGTCCTTGCGCCCGTTGCGGTCTCCGGTCTCGCACGCGGCGGCGTTGGGGTTCGGCGTGCAGATCATCTTGGCCTCGAAGGTGGCCTCTGCCTTGGCCCGCTCCCACAGGTGCGGCCCGGGCCCGTCGCCTTTGAACTTCCACGCGTCGGCGCGGATCTGGAACTCCACGTACCGGTCGGTGGTGGTGCCTGGCCGTGCGCCCTTCTTGCCGAAACCAACCAGGTAGACGGTTGTTTCAACCTGTTCCTGGCCGCCTCCGGGCGGGAACACCGTTGCCCAAGCGGTACCGGCTTCGCACCAGGAGAAGTGGTCGCGCACCCACCTCCGGGCTCGCCCGCCTTGAGATAGTTCTCCTTGCAGGTCTCGAAGTTCCAGGAGTCGGCGGCGCGCGCGCCCTGCCGAAGTCCCTCGGCGTCGACGGTGTAGGACTGTCCGGATTGCTCGCGCATCCTCTTGGCCTCGGCTTCGGTGCGAGGCAATCGGTGGTGCTTGTTGTATCGTTTGCCCCCGCCGAGTTGCTCGACCGGGACACCGCGCGACAGCGCGTCCACGACCGCGCCGGGTTTGCCGACATAGCGGGGGGCCTGGGTATACCCCTGAATGATCTTGTATTCGCCGGGTTGGGGCTCGAACGGCTCCGCAGTCGGCGTGCCCGCTGCCGCAGGGACCGTGACGAGTCCGGCCAGCAGGGTCATGCCGCCGAACAGGACGAGAAATGATTTGCGCATGGCCGGCATCACCCGCAGTAGGTGTGGAAGAAGTCGGCCTTGTTGTAGGCCGCGGTGCCCACGTTCGATGACGCCGCGCCCGGGGCTTCCCGCCAGAGCGTCACGAAGGGACTTACGTCCCGGTCGTAGACCTCGACGGTGTGTGCGGTGGTGTTGACCCAGGACGAGGTCTTGTTGCCGAAGCCGTAGTCGGTCAGCGACTGGTTTCCGCCGCAGTCGCGGAACGACAGTTTCCGGCCGGTGAAGTCGGGGCCGTCGTAGAAGCAGTACCAGCCGGCCGTGCAGGGGTCGGCCACCGCGCGAGCCGTGGCTGGCCACCGCCCGCATCATCAAGATCGACGTGGAAGGGGTCGAAGCCGCCGCCGTCGCCGGTCTGGCCGGGCACCTGGACCTCCTGCGCCCCGACGCCGAACTGGTCGTCGAGGTCAGCTGGCGGCTGCTGCGCCGCCAGGGCCGCAGGGTCGAGGAGGTCACCGGCCCGCTGATCGCCGCCGGGTTCCACGCGTACCTGCTGGCCAACGACTACCGGGCCCGCTCCTACCCCGCCGCAATGCGGCGACCCGCGGCGCCGGTACGGCTGCACGCCCCCTTCACCGGCCTGCGCGACCCTAGCGACCTGGTCTTCTCCCGCACCGACGCCGACCGCCTTCGGTGAGGTAGAGGCCCAGGGGTTGTCATTCCGAGCGGGCGTCGACCACCTCTTCGCCCTCGCCGTCCGGAGCATCGAAACGGGCAATGAAGTCCTCCAGCGCCGACTCGGTCACCAGCAACGCGTTGGCGTCCGCCCGCTGGTTGCGGACCTGAAGGCGGCGCAGCAACTCCTCCCGCCCCACCCTGAGGTAGATCAGCCGCCACCGGCCCCCGGCGGCCTCCACCAGCTTCTTGGCAGCGTCCCGGTCCGCCCGCGTCCACAACCTGGACCGCCCCGGCGATGTTGGAGGCTCAGATTGTTGGTTCTCAGCCGGTCTAGGTCGCTGTGCCACGTGACCGGTTGAACGCTTCCTCGTACTCGCGCGGGGGAATGTTCCCGCAGTAAGAATGTA
>NZ_VCKZ01000488.1 GCF_005889745.1 Actinomadura geliboluensis | reverse complement strand
CCGTCGAGGCGCCCGGTGCCCGCCGGCGCCGTCCAGGCCAGCCGCTCGCCGAGGATGCGGGGATCGCGGAGCTGGACCACCTCGGCGGCCTGGACGTGCTCGGCGAGCTGCCTGCGCTGCCCCTCGTCCTTGACGACGCGGAGGCCGGCGCCCTCGTACCGGGCGATGCCGGCCAGCACGGTCGGCAGCATGGGCGGCAACGGGACCGCCAGGAACCGCCCGCGATGCGTGTGACGGAGCCGAATCGTCCGGTAGAGCAGTTCCTCGTACGGCCGCGGGACCGTCCTCGTCCCCCAGACGATCCGGGCCAGCAGGTCGGGGTAGGCCGGATTCGGCAGCAACCGCACCCGCGGCGTGAAGCCGAGGCGCCGGACGGCCAGCCGCGCGTTGAACAGGGCCGCGCCGCAGCTGATGAGCATCTCGCGCCCGGCCGGGTCGGCGACCGGCAACTGGCGCGCGCGGTCGGCCCACAGCTCCAGCCCGTCGGGGCGCTCGACGATCCGCCACGGCTGGGTGTTGTTGATGGACGGCGCCAGGACCGCCGCGCGGGCGACGAAGCGCGCCGCCAGATCAGTGCGTTCGCTTCCGAGAGGCTTCGCGGGCGCGTCCCAACGCTCCGCCGGAATTCGTGCGGTGCTGACCATCTCGATGACCTCCAGCCGTGAGTGCCCGGCACTCACAGCCTGCGGGACCGGCGTCGAGACGGCATCGTGTCCAAGGTCCTCTCCGCACGGACCTTCGGCCCCTCAGCTTCCCAAGGTCTCCGCGTGATCCGGGACGTAGGTCTGCTCGTCTCGCGGCGGCCGCTCGTATCCCTTGGACGGGGGACGTTCCGGCAGCTGGAGCGGCGGGCGCTCCACTTCCCGGTAGGGAATGCTCGACAGCAGGTGCGAGATCATGTTGATGCGCGCACGGCGCTTGTCATCGCTCTCGACCACGAACCAGGGCGCCTCGGGAATGTCGGTGTGGACGAACATCTCGTCCTTGGCCCGCGAGTACTCCTCCCAGCGCGAGATCGACTCCACGTCGATGGCGGACAGCTTCCACCTGCGCATCGGGTCGTCGAGCCGGCTGCGGAAGCGGCGTTCCTGCTCGGCGTCGCTGACCGAGAACCAGTACTTGCGCAGCAGGATGCCGTCCTCGACCAGCATCCGCTCGAAGATCGGGCACTGGTGCAAGAAGCGCCGGTGCTCCTGGGGCGTGCAGAATCCCATGACCCGCTCGACTCCCGCGCGGTTGTACCACGACCGGTCGAACAGGACGATCTCACCGGCCGCGGGCAGGTGCTCGACGTACCGCTGGAAATACCACTGGGTCCGTTCCCGGTCGCTCGGCGCCGGCAGCGCCACGATCCGCACGACGCGCGGGTTGAGGTACTCGGTGACGCGCTTGATGGTGCTCCCCTTGCCGGCGGCGTCGCGTCCTTCGAACACCACGGCGACGCGCGCGCCCTCCGCGCGCACCCACTCCTGCAGCATCATCAATTGCTCCTGCAGCCGGAGCAGCTCACGTTCGTAGACCTGCCGGGGCAACCGCCGGGGACCACCCATACCGCCTCCAAGCCTCGGGTATACGCCCTCCAGTCTGGCCGACCCGCGCTTCGGGAGGCAGTCCGCCCCGGATCCCCGGCTCGCCTGCGAACGGCGGCGCCACCCCGGCCAAGGCGCCGCCGAACGCGCTAGGCCCCCGTGTTCTGGGGCGCGTGGACGACCATTACCGGGCAATGCGCGTGCTGCACCAGAGCCTGGCTGACCGATCCGAGCAGGAGGCCGCGGAAGCCGCCCAGCCCCCGCGACCCGACGACGAGCAGACGCGCGTCCTGCGAAGCGTCCAGCAGCACCTCTCGCGGTGCCCCGACCACGACTTCCGCCCGCACGTTCACTCCGGGGTGGAGGACGCGGAAGGGGGTCGTCAGCCGGTCCAGGCGTGCCGTGGCGGCCTTCCGCATACCGGCCTCGTCCGCCAGGGGCGGGAGGCCCTCCACCGGGACCGACTCCCACGCCACCACCGCGTGCACGGAGGACCCGTGCAGTTCAGCCTCGGCGAACGCGATCGCCAGCGCGGCCGACGACTCCGCGGAACCGTCCACGCCGACCACGACCGCTCCCGCCTCCCTCACGTCGCCCCGGGCGATCACCACGGGGCAGGAGGCGTGCGCGACCACCTGGGCGCCGACCGATCCGAGCACCAGCCCGGCGAACCCGCCGAGGCCCCGCGGCCCCAGGACGATCAAGGTGGCGCTCTTGCCCGCCTCGATCAGCTTGGCGGCCGGCTGACCGCATTCGAGGACGCCCTGCACCGGTACGTCGGGCGCCTGCTCGCGGACGTGCTCGATGCCGCCGTCCAGGGTCTTCTGCGCCAGGGCCTGCAGGTCCAGCATCGGCATGGCCATCGAGCCGCCGATGTAGTACTGCCAGGCGTGGATCACGGTCATCGGGAGGTCGCGGATCCGGGACTCCTCGGCGGCCCAGTCCAGGGCGCGGATCCCGTTCTCCGAACCGTCGTACCCGACGACGACACCGGTGGCCGCCTGCTCGCTCATGCTCTTCTCCCGCTCTCGCCGACCCGTCGATCTCCCACATGAGCAGCCTTGCCCGCGATGGCCTCGTCCAAGAGGGGCCTCAGTCCGGAACAACAGGGACCTTCGGCCCGCAATCGCGCCAGGGTGCCGGGGCGGGCCGAACGGCTCTGCGGGGTGATGACGAAGGTCCCTAGGGCGGACGCCGGCTGTGGATCAACGTTGGTGGTGATCCCTTCGCATGAGGAGGCCGACGTTGTCCAACACAGTCGCCGACCAGTTCGACATTGAGGTCACCACCCTGCGGGACGTCCCGCAGTCGGACGTGCAGCACATCCGCGAGGTGGTGGCGCGGGTCCTGGCGCACGCCCCGCGTCCGGTGCTGTACGCCAAGGCCACGCTCAATGTCCTTCCCGACCCCGCCGTGCCGCGTCCCTACCTGGTCTCGCTCCGGGTCGACCTGAACGGGCTGCCCGTGAACGCCTACGCCTCGGCCACCTCGATGTCGGAAGCCGGCAGCCTGGCCGCCGCCCGCCTGCGCGCCCGGATGCAGCACGTCGCCCGGTACTGGACGACCCGCCGGAAGGGCGACCGGACAACCACGGCCAACAGCCGAGCCCGGCACTGAACACCTTCGCGATCACCGTCTCCCCTGGCCGGGCGCCACCCCGGCCAGGGGATCGTGGTCCGCGAGAACGGCCTAGTGCCTCTCGTACCAGGACGCCGCCACACCGCCGGCTCCGTGCGGAAAGCGGGACGGGGCATCGCCGTCCGCGACGGTCTCGGGGAGTTCCGTCAGCCGCGCCTGCGCCGTCTCCAGGCGCTCCACGACGAGCTCGGCGAAGCGGCGCGTCAGTTCGTAGCCCATGGAAGGGTCGACGGCGCAGAGCGTCCGGACGAGCCGTCCGTCGAACTCGATGGCCCGCACCGGGGTGGTCGCCACCCCGCCGAAGTGCCACTGGTGCGGACGGAAGAGCCACGACCAGCCGAGCACCGAGCCCGGACCGAAGGTGTCGATGATCACGGCGCCGCGCCGCGGCGCGTGCAGGTCGACGATCACGGTCCCCTCCAGCAGGAGCCAGAAGCGCTCCGCCGGATCGGACTCGCTGAAGATGCGCCTCCCCGCCGCGAACTCGGTGAACCGGGCCGCCGTCGCCAGCCTGCGCAGGTCGGCGCTCCTCATGCCGTCCAGGAACGGCTCACGCGCGAGATCCGCACCGGTCACGGTACGCATCCGACTCACCCCCTCCTACGTTCCCTCTCAGTCCGCCGGCGCCGTCACCGGGTGCGGTTCGGGACGACGGCGACCGTGCACGGGGCGTGCTTGAGCAGCGCGTCGCCCGTCGCACCGAGGGTCAGCGGCTCCACGACCCCGGTCCCCCGCGCGCCCACGACCATCAGCGTCGCGTCCTCGGCCGCCTGGAACAGCGCCTCGCGCGGCGACTGCAGCACCAGCGACGTCATGGCCTGCACCTGCGGGTACTTCACCCGCCAGGGCGCCACGGCGCGTTCGAGCACGGCACCGGCCGCGCGGCGCAGCCTGTCCTCGTCGCCGAACAGCGAGAGGTCTCCGTCGGGGGCCGCGCCCGGCTCCCAGCATCCGTACACCGCGCGCAGCCGCCAGCCGCGCAGCGCCGCCTCCTCGAACCCGAAGGCCAGGGCGACGTCCGCGCCCGCGGAGCCGTCCACGCCGACGACCACCAGGCCGTCGCGCGGCGCCGCCGACCGGACGACCAGCACGGGGCGGTCGGCCTTGGCCGGCACCCGCAGCGCCGTCGAGCCCACCGGCATCTGGTCCGGCTCGTGCGAGCCGACCACGATCAGTTCGGCGTCCCCGGCCTCGTTCAGCAGGGCGGGAGCCGCGCTGCCGTCCTTCAGCCGCTTGTTCACCTTCAGGCCCGGCGCCAGCTCCCGCGCGAACGCCACACCGTGGTCGAGGAGATGCTCTCCCATCCGGCGGATGGTGGCCTCGCCCTCGTAGTCGATGTAGCTGATCGGGTACGGCCAGCGCCAGGCGTGGCACACCGTCAGCGGCAGCCGCCGCAGCTGTGCCTCCCGCACCGCCCACCGCACGGCCCGCTCGCTCTCGCTGGTTCCGTCGTAGCCCACGACCACATGGCTCATGACGTCCTCCTCGTTCCGACATCTCCATCCCACCTCCGGGCCGGCCGCCTTCACAGGGCCGAAGGACCCCCGCTCACCGGGACCTCCGCCGCCGCATCGGACGGCCCCGATCTCGGCCTCGGCGAGACGCGGTGGAGGTCGAAGGTCCCCTACCCACGAGGACGGACGGCTCTGACCTACGGCCATCCGGCGAGGGAGGGTGGAAGCGACTCAAGGAGGTCGGCGATGTGGGTCATGCCCGAACACCGGTCCGTTGTCGTCGGAGTGGACGGTTCCCCCAACTCCATGGCCGCGCTGCGGCGCGCCGCCCGCGAGGCCCTCGAACGGCACGCGCGGCTGGACGTCGTCCGCGCCATCGAGACCGACGGGGCCACGGCGCCCCGCCCGTTGCGGACCGCGCGGGAGTGGCTGCGGCTGCGGCGCCTGGTCGCGCACGCGATCCCGCGCGCCCAGCACCTCAACACCCGGCTCCGGATCGTGCACGGCGCGCCCGGCGAGGCGCTCGCCCACGCCGCCGCGCATGCCGAACTGCTGGTCATCGGCGCCCGGGTGCACTCCGAACACGGCAATCCGCTCGGCGGCGACACCGTGCCGGTCGTCCGCGAACGCGCACGCTGCCCGCTGGTGATCTGCGCCGACCACACCACCGAGTCAACGGCACTGTGAACCCCGGGAGGGCATCATGCAACGCCGCACCGTCCAGGACGTCATGACCAAGAGGGTCGTCACGGTCACCGAGGAGACCCCGTTCACCGAGATCGCCGACGCCATGGCCGAGCACCGCATCAGCGCTGTGCCCGTCCTGGGCGTGACGGGCCGGGTGACCGGCATCGTCACCGAGGCGGACCTGCTCCGCAAGCAGGAGTACAAGGACGACGGCGCCGACCACCGGCCGCTGCGGGCCAGGCTGCGGCGCCACGCCGACGCGGAGGCCAAGGCCGCCGCCGTGGACGCCCGAGGGCTGATGAGCACGCCCGCCGTCTCCGTCACCCCGCACACCTCGATCCCCCAGGCCGCGCGGCTGCTGAACGCCCACGGATTCAAGGCGATGCCCGTCATCGACGGCGACGGCCGGCTCGCCGGCATCGTGGCCCGCCGCGACCTGCTGTCCGTCTTCCAGCGGTCCGACGCCGACATCCGCGACGAGGTCATCCAGGACGTCCTGATCCACAAGCTCTGGCAGGATCCCGCCGAGCTGCACGTCCGCGTCCAGGAGGGCGTCGTCCACCTCACGGGGCGGGTGGAGCAGAAGAGCCTCATCCCGATCGTCGTCCGCCTGACCGCCGCCACCGAAGGCGTCGTGGACGTCGTCCACACCCTCGGTTACGACCACGACGACACCCGTCGCACCACGTACCCGAGAGCGTGACTTCAGCGTCCCGCGAGCGGCGCGAGAGCGCCTGCCCTTAGGAAGTCTGGATCAACCACCCTCGTCCAACGCTGCGGTGCGTTGGACTGGCGCGAGGGTGATGCAACAGCAGGACGCCCGCCGGGTGGGGCGGGCGTCCTTGAGGGGCGTTGCTGTCGGCTACTTGAGGAAGGGGAAGCGCTTGGCCAGGGCGGTGCCGCTCCACCAGCGGCCCAGGCCCAGGGTGTCGCCGGCGCTGACCAGCGCGAGCCCGATGATCAGGATCGCGTAGACGATGTGGTCGTCCATGAACAGGTTGTTCTCCGGAGGCAGGACCGCCGTCCACATCATGACCAGCAGTGCCGCGCCGCCGGCGGCGGCGATCCGCATCCCGATGC
>NZ_VCKZ01000060.1 GCF_005889745.1 Actinomadura geliboluensis | reverse complement strand
GTAAGATGTGTATAAGGGACAGGCGGCGCGGCGTTGCCGAGCCCGGCGAACAGCGGCAGCGGGGTGCGCGGGACGCCGCGCAGCGCCTTCGCGAGGTCGCCGGGCGAGGCGATCGGGTCGGCCTGCATCCCGGGGCCGATGCCGAGGCAGCGGCAGACGATGGCGTCGACGGCGTGCGAGATGCCGGCCTGCACCTGCCGGGGCGCGTGCGGGACCCCGTCGGTCGCGGGCGCGGCGGGCAGGTCGGAGAGGTCGGGGTCGCCGGGCCAGTGCGCGGTGAGCGCCGCGTACAGCATCCGGCCGAGGCCGCGGACGTCCTCGGCGGCGGGGTCGGCGGCGGTGCGGTCGTGCAGCACGGCGTCGGTCGCGATGCCGAGGATCTTGACGGTGCCGCCGGTCGTCCACACGAGGTCGCGGGGGGTGAGGCAGAGATGCGACAGCCCCGCGGCGTGGGCGGCGGCGACCGCCTCGGCCGCCTCGTACAGCAGGGTCGCGGCGCGGCCCGGCTCCAGCGGGGCCTTGCCGAGCATGCCCTCCAGGGTCTCGCCGGCCACCCATTCGCTGACGACGTAGGCGCTCTCGCCCGAGTCGTCGGCATCGAACACCTGGGTGCAGCGGGGGTCGGTCAGCCGGCTGGCCGACCGCGCGGACGTGACGGCCTCGGCGATCCGGGGGAACTCGGGATCGAAGGTGCGGACGGCGACCGCCCGCGCGAGGATCTCGTCGATGGCCTTCCAGAGCGACGATCCACCGGAATCGCTGATGCGCTCTTCGAGGCGGTAGCGGCCGGCGAGACGCGTGCCGGGCTCGATGACTGACGTGCTCACGGCAACGTCCTGCACAGGTGGTCAGATCCCATGTTCGTGGCGTGGCAGCTTACGCCTCCGACCCTCCTCTTTGCGTTCCCCAGGGTGTCGCCCCGCAAGCCGTAGTCCCCCACATGGTAGTGCTTACTCGCCTGAGTGGCCGCCTTATCGCCGCGCGTCCTTTTTTACTTTGGGAGGTGTTCGTCTTCCCGTCCGGCTACTGCCGCACCGGAGGACGGCGTTCTACGGTGGTCAGCGGCCGGGCAGCCGCCGCGCGAACGTCGCGATCGTCGTCTGGATCTCCTCCACCCGCATCAGCTTGGCGAACAGCACGTACAGCAGCCCGCCGCCGACGGAGCCGACGACCAGGGTGACCAGCGCGGGAAGCAGCGACGACGTGCCGCCGGCGGCGGCGTCCGCGACGGTGTGCGCGGCGTAGCCGAACCCGATCAGCGGCCAGACCGCGACGAGCAGCTTCAGGTGGCCGGTGGCGATCCGCCGGCCGTCGATGCCGCCGAGCTTGCGGCGCAGCACCAGCCAGCAGGTGATGGTGCCGACCACGTTGGTGAGCGCGAACCCGCCGGCGATGCCGACCACGATCCACTTGACGCCCAGGACGTTGTAGGCGGTGAACGCCAGCGTGATGTTGCACGTGGTGACGACGAGGCCGATGAGCGCGGGCGTCCGGGTGTCGCCGTGCGAGTAGAAGACCCGCAGCATCAGCTGGTAGATCGAGAACGGCACGAGCGCGATCGCGAACATCTGCATGACCCGCGCGATGACGAGGGCGTCGTCGGGCGAGGTGTTGCCGTGCGCGAACAGCACGGTGGTGATCTCCGGGCCGAGCACCAGCATCAGCGCCGCCGCCGGCATGATGATTACCGAGGAGAGCCGCAGCCCGCTGGAGAACGCGGCGCGCACGTCGGCGGTCTTGCCCTCGGCGGCGAACCGGCTCATCCGCGGCAGCAGCGCGGTGATCACCGAGACGCCGACGATCGCGTACGGCAGCTGGAAGAGCTGGTAGGCGTTGAAGTACGGGGTGTAGCCGTAGCCCTCGCCGAACCCGGCGTTCGCGGCGTTCTTCCCGGCGGCGTTCGTCAGCGCGGTGACGACGGCGAGCGCGGCCTGGGTGGCGATGACGTACAGCAGCGTCCAGCCGGCCATGCGGCCGACCTCGCCGATCTCGCCGCGCTTGAAGTCCAGCCGGGGCCGCCAGCGGAACCCGACGCGGCGCAGCGACGGCCACAGCGCGATCGTCTGCAGGACGATGCCGCCGGTGGTGCCGATCGACAGCAGCATGAGCTGGGAGTCGGTGATGTTGGACGGGTCGACGCGGCCGGTGGTGATCGCCAGGAACGCGCCGCCGACCGCGATCACCACGATGTTGTTCAGCACCGGCGCCCACATCGGGGCGCCGAAGCTGCCGCGCGTGTTCAGGATGGCCCCGGCGAACGCGCCGACGCCGTAGAAGAACAGCTGCGGCAGGAAGAACCGCGCGAACAGGACGGCGACCTTGCGCGAGTCGCCGTCGTAGCTGCCCGCCAGGACGTCGATGAACAGCGGCGCGCACAGCACCGAGACGACGGTGAGGACGCCGAGGCCGATCACCGCGAGGGTGAACACACGCTGCTCGTACTGCTCGCCGTAGGTGCGGTCGCGCTGCTTGGCGCGCACCAGCAGCGGGACGATGACGCTCGTCAGGATGCCGCCGAGCAGCAGGTCGTAGATCTGGTTGGGGATCGTGTTGGCGGTGTTGTAGGCGTTCGCCAGCAGCCCGGTGCCGAGCGCGGCGACGATGACGGCGGTGCGCAGGAACCCGGTGATGCGGGACGCGAGCGTGCCGATCGCCATGATCGCGCCGGAGCGCAGGATGCCGCCGGACGTGCCCTTCCCGCCGCCGTCCCCGTCGCCCTCACCGGGCGGGGGGACGGGTGTGTCGACGACCGTCTCCGCGACAGGCGCGCCGCCGGGGACGGGAAGGTCAATCGCCGTCTCGGCGGCGACGTTCCCCGCGCCGGGCGGTCTGCCCGTCGGCGGCGGGCTCGGGTATCCCGCCGGGTTCGGCGCGGTCCGCGGCGGCGGGCCCGGCGGCCTCTGCGGCGGACCCTGCGGCCCCGGCCCCTGGGGGCCGTGCGGCGGCGGACCCGGGGGCCGCTGGGGCGGACCCTGGCGGGGCGCTTGCGGCGGACCCTGTGGATATCCCCGGCCCGGTGGCGGGCCCTGTGGTGGCGGGCCCTGTGGTGGGGGACTCTGGGGTGGCGGACCCTGCGGCGGCCGGCCCTGCCCCGGATACCCCGGGGAACTCGGCGGCGGGTACCCCGGCCCCTGGGAACCCGGGACCTGGGAACCCTGTCCCCCGCTCCCCTGGTCCCGCCGATCCCATTCCGGTCGACCCGTCACCGGCTGCCTCCGCTTTCCGGCGGCGCCTCGCTCTGATGGCCCGCACTCCGACGCCCCCGAAGAGTACGGCAAGTCCGCCGCCGGTGATGAGCAGTGCGAGCCGCCCGTAGCCGGTGACGTTCACGGTGATGGACTCGCCGGTCCCGTACGTCCGGCGGGGCGAGCCCGGGGTACGCAGCTCCAGCTGGACGTGGAAGTTGCCGTTGCCGGCCGCCTGCGCGGGGATCCACCGCTGGGCCTTCTGGCCGGGCTGCAGCTCGATGATCGCGTCCTCGGGCTCCAGCCGGCCGAGCCTGAGCTTGGCGCTGTTCTCCGAGGTGGCGACGAGGTGCACCTTGACGGCCTGGTCGGGCAGCCTGTTCTCGATGAGCACGGGCAGGCGGCCCGAACTGCCGCCCATCAGCACCCGCTTGCTCTTGGCGGTGACGATGCGGACCTGGTTCATGTCCGCCGCGAGCTCGTCCTTCAGCTGGTTGCGGGCCGCCCGCGCGTGCCGGGCCGACGCCCGCCACGCCGCCGACTCCAGGCGCAGCACCGACCGCTCGTAGGAGATCTTGGCCGGGCCGGTCATCACGGCCTGGAACGTCGCGGCCTCCTCGGCGATCTCCTGCACCTGCCGCAGGTGCGCGTCGCCGATCTCGTACTGCTGGTAGTCGTCGGAGTAGCCGTTGAAGACGCGGCCCTGCGGCGCGACCGACTCGATCTTGCTGAGCGGCACCGCGCGCAGCCAGCCGGCCTTCCTGGTGTACCTGAGCAGGTTCTTCGCGACCCCGCCGGCGGGGTTCCAGTACCGGTCGGGGGCGACGACGAGGGTGCGCTGCCGGTTCGGCGCCTCCGCCGCGATCATCGCGGTCTCGGCCAGGAAGCGCTGCTCGCCGAGCAGCCCCCCGGAGGCCGTCTGGGACCCCTCGCTGACGATCTGGTTGATCTTCTCGTCGTAGAGGAGCGCCTTGCGGTCGCCGTAGTGGGTCGGGAGGGTCGTCGTCGCGTTCGGCAGCGCGCCGGCCGCCGGGTCCTGGAACTGGGAGCTGCTCATCAGGAACGAGCCGCCGTTCTTCAGGGCGTTCTTGGCGAGCTGGTCGACCGTGCCGGGACCGGCGGCGCCGGCCGGCGGCCAGGCGACACGGGCGTTCGCGGCGCGTCCGAGCACCTGCGTCGCGACGCCGGTGTTCCGCTCGGCGAACGCGTCGGCGATGTCGCGGGGCGTCTTGCGGCGGACGAGGGCCACGACGTCCGGGTCGGCGTAGGGGAGGACGAAGTACGGGTCCTTCTTGCTGGCGTTCTTCAGCGCGGTCAGCCAGGCCGCCGCGTCGGCGTTCTTGCCCTTCTGGACGCCCTTCTTCGCGCCGGGCGCCCGGACCGTGTAGTCGCCGGCCGCCATCTGCCGGACGTCGTCCAGTAGCGCCGGGTCGATCGCCCAGGTGACGGGCGTGTCGGTGGCGGCCGCCGCGTCGACGAGCCCGTTCAGCCGCCCGCCGGCCGCCACGTCCGCGGCGAGGTCGTCGTCGAGGAACGTCCGGTCGTTGGTGCGGTGCATCTGGTCGGCGAGCGGCAGCACCCAGCCGACCGACACCGGGTTGAACCGGCGGTCCTTCGGCATGAACGTCAGGAAGGTCGTGATGCCGCCGACGACCTGCTGCGCGGAGTTCAGCACCTCGACGCCGACCGGGTAGACGCCGGGCGTACCCGTCGGGGGGCGGAGGCCCAGCTGCTTGACCGTGGTCTTGAACGTCCAGCTCTGCTTCACGCCGGGCGCGGCGGCGCCGGGGAGTTGCTGGACCGGGCCGACGTTCGGCAGCGCGTTCGGTGTCGCGGCGGCGTACTGGTCGAGCTGGCTGCGGCTGGTGACGGGCTGCGCGCTGTACCGGAGCCGCAGGCTGAGCCCGGGCAGCTGGTGGTCGGTGCGGTTCTTCGCCAGCCCGGAGATCTCGATCCGCGACTTCTCGTTGACGCTCTTGGGGTCGACCTTGCTCAGCGCCATGGCCACCTGCGCGCGCGCCTTGCCCTGCGCGGGCGCCTGTGCGCGCGCCTGCGCAGGGGCGTGCCGGGCGAGGGCCGGGGACGCCAGCGTCGTCGGCGCCGCCATGGCCATACAGGGCAGCAGAGCGGCCAGCGCCACCGCGCGTTTGACCGTCCTCACGCCTTACCGGCCGCCTCAGGACGGCGGGCGAACATTTCCCGCACCACGGCTCGATGGTAGTCCGTCGCCGTGTTCGGTTTCTCCGCTCTCGGCACCGGATGTCGTCGTGCTCAGGCGCCGGAGCGGGCGGTCTCGGGTTCGCCGGCGGACGGCGCCGCGGGAGCGGGGGCGGGCGGGACCGCGGGGGACGGGAGGGACGCGGCGGGCAGCAGGTCCATCGGCTTCGCGTGGCACAGGGCGTACAGGGAGCCGCCCCGGATGCCGAGGGCGGTCGACGCCTCCCCGGTCGCGGTGTAGACGACGTCGTCGGTGTCCAGGCCGCCGGCCAGCAGCGGGTCGATGAGCAGCGGCATCGAGTCGGGCAGCAGCAGCGGGCAGACGAGCCCGGCCGCGTATTCGGTGACGGCGTTCACGAGGTCGGGGTGCGCGGGCCGGACGGTGCGGGCGCCGACCGCGCGGCGGACCGCCTCGGCCGGGAGCCGCCGGCCCGCCGGGACTATCACTCCCGCCAGGAAGCGGCGGCCGCGCCGGCCGCCGTCGCGCCCGAGGACGCCGTCGCGCCCGAGGACGCCGTCGCCCGCGCGGCCGCCCTCATATGCGTGGACACTCTCGCCCGCCCTGCCGCCCTCGCACGCGTAGACGCGCGTCACCAGGCACCGCTCCGCCGGGAGCCCGAGGGCCTTCGGGAGTTCGTCGGCGGTGGTCATCGCGACGGGCAGCCGCACGATCTCGTGCAGGATCTCCCATTCGAGCAGCGCGCGGTGGATGGCGAGAGCGTCCTTCATGTTGGGCTCCATCCCGCGGGGGTCTCCCCGCTCACCCCCGGAACTGGTTTCGCTGTGTCCCCGTGCTTCGCACTCTGTGGGGGATATCCCCACATACCCGGAACGAGTGGCCTAACTCGCGTCATACGTCACGTAAACCCTTGTGATGCGCCTCTGCCGCACGTGCGGCGGACCGGGGCCCTTGGGATCCCGCTACCGTTGTCGTGCGGGAGGTTCACCGGCGGTCGCGCTGGCGTCATCGGGGTGCCCAGAACGTAACCCGGAGATCGCGGCATGTGAAGGGGCGCGTCCGGCTCCGGCCCCGCAAAGGCTCTCGCGCGGACCCCCGCCGATCGCCATAAAGTCCTTTGTCAGCCCGTCAATCAAGGAAATACGCTCGATGGCCGTGCCCAACCAGAACGTGACCCCAGAGTCCTCGCGGCGCATCGCGATCGCCGAGCTGCTGCGCGGCATCGCGCCCGTCGCCGACGACCTCGGCGCCCTGTTCGCGGCGGCCGGTCACGAACTGGCGCTGGTCGGCGGGCCGGTCCGGGACGCGCTGCTGCGCCGTCCGACCAAGGACGTCGACCTCACCACCGACGCGCCGCCCGAGCGCACCCTGGAGATCATCCGCGACTGGGCGGACGCGCACTGGACGATCGGCATCGAGTTCGGCACGGTCGGCCTCCGCAAGAGCGGCGTCGAGCTGGAGATCACCACCTACCGCAGCGAGTCCTACGACCCGAAGTCCCGCAAGCCGGACGTCTCCTACGGGACGTCCCTCGTCGAGGACCTCCGCCGCCGCGACTTCGCCGTCAACGCGATGGCGGCCCGGCTGCCCGGCCACGAGTTCGTCGACCCGTTCGGCGGCCTCACCGACCTGCAGCGCAAGGTCCTGCGGACGCCCGGCAGGCCCGAGGACTCCTTCAGCGACGACCCGCTGCGCATGCTGCGCGCCGCCCGCTTCGCCTCGCAGCTCGGCTTCACCGTCGCGCCCGACGTCGTCCGCGCGATGAAGGACATGGCGGGCCGCATCGAGATCGTCTCCGCCGAGCGGATCCGGGACGAGCTGTCCAAGCTGATCTGCGGCCGCTACCCGCGGCAGGGCCTGGCGCTGCTGGTCGAGACGGGCCTCGCCGCGCACGTCCTGCCGGAGCTGCCGATGCTGCGCCTGGAGATCGACGAGCACCACCGGCACAAGGACGTCTACGAGCACTCGCTGATCGTCCTGGAGCAGGCGATCGCGCAGGAGCAGGACGGGCCCGACCTCGTGCTGCGCCTCGCCGCGCTGCTGCACGACATCGGCAAGCCGAAGACGCGCCGGTTCGAGGCGGGCGGCCGGGTGTCGTTCCACCACCACGAGGTCGTCGGCGCGAAGATGACCCGCAAGCGGCTGACCGCGCTGCGCTACCCGAAGGACGTCATCAACGAGGTGTCCCGGCTGGTGGAGCTGCACCTGCGCTTCCACGGCTACGGCACCGGCGAGTGGACCGACTCCGCCGTCCGCCGCTACGTCCGCGACGCCGGGCCGCTGCTGTCCCGGCTGCACAAGCTGACCCGCGCCGACTGCACCACCCGCAACAAGCGCAAGGCCGACCGGCTCCGCCGCACCTACGACGACCTGGAGCAGCGGATCGACCGGCTCGCGGAGGAGGAGGAGCTCGCCGCGATCCGGCCGGAGATCGACGGCAACGAGATCCAGGAGATCCTCGGCATCGGGCCGGGCCCGCTCGTGGGCCGGGCGTACAAGTTCCTCCTCGAACTCCGCCTCGACCGCGGCATGATCGGCAAGGACGCCGCCGCGGCGGAACTCCGCCGCTGGGCCGCCGCCGAGGGCCTCCTCCCGGACGCCGATGACGACGCCGACGATGGCGCGACCTCCGGTGCCGACGGGGCGGCCCCGTCCTCCGACTCGGCCGTGAAGGGCGACGCGGACGGAGCGGCGCGCGCGGACGGGGAGGGCGAGGCGTGATTCCGCTGCAGCTCGGGCGGATGAGCCCGCGTGAGACCGAGCGGATGCTGGCGTTCGACCGGGAGCACATCTGGCACCCGTACGCGCCGATGCCCGCGCCGGCGCCCGCGCTGCCGGTCGTGTCGGCGGACGGGGTGCGGCTGACGCTCGCCGACGGCACCGAGCTGATCGACGGGATGTCGTCGTGGTGGGCGGCCGTGCACGGGTACAACCACCCGAAGCTGAACGCGGCCGTGACCGGGCAGCTCGGCAAGATGGCGCACGTGATGTTCGGCGGGCTCACGCACCCGCCGGCCGTGCGGCTCGCGGAGCGCCTGGTCGAGCTCACGCCGGAGCCGCTGACGAAGGTGTTCTTCGCCGACTCCGGGTCGGTCGCGGTCGAGGTCGCGATCAAGATGGCGCTGCAGTACTGGCGGTCGCAGGGGCGCCCGGAGCGGCACCGGCTGCTCACCGTCCGGGGCGGCTACCACGGCGACACGTTCGGCGACATGGCCGTCTGCGACCCGGTCACCGGGATGCACCACCTGTTCGGCGACGTCCTGGCGAAGCACGTGTTCGCGCCGCCGCCTCCGCTCGGCTACTCCGCCGAGCCCGACGAGGCGTACCTGGACGAGCTGTCCCGGCTCGCCGAGGAGCACGCGGGCGAGCTGGCCGGGATCATCGTCGAGCCGATCGTGCAGGGCGCGGGCGGCATGCGCTTCTACGCGCCCGAGTACCTGCGGGCGCTGCGCGACATCGCCGACGAGCACGGCCTGCTGCTGATCCTGGACGAGATCGCCACCGGGTTCGGCCGGACGGGCGAGCTGTGGGGCTGCGACCACGCGGAGGTCGCCCCCGACATCATGTGCGTCGGCAAGGCACTGACCGGCGGATACATGACGATGGCCGCCACCCTGTGCACCGACGGCGTCGCGGAGGGCATCTCGTCCGGGGAGGCGGGCGTGCTGATGCACGGCCCCACCTACATGGCGAACCCGCTGGCCGCGGCCGTCGCGTCCGCGTCCATCGATCTGCTGCTGTCCCGCGACTGGCGGGACGAGGTCGACACCATCGAGGCGGTCCTGACCAGCGAGCTGCACGACGCCGCCGACTTCCCGGGGGTCGCGGACGTCCGCGTCCTCGGCGCGATCGGCGTCGTGGAGGCGCGGGAGCCGGTGGACGTCGCGGCCGTGCAGGAGATCGCGATGGCGCACGGTGTGTGGCTGCGCCCGTTCGGCAAGCTCGTCTACACGATGCCGCCGTACGTCTGCACGGAGGACGAGGTGCTGCACATCGCCGCCGCGATGCACGCCATCGCGGAATCCCTCTGACCGGCGTCGGCTCCGGTCAGCGGAGGGCGTGCGCGGGTCGGCGGATGCGGGACGCCGCCGTCCGGTAGGCGACCGCCCCTGCGGCGTACGCGGCGATCACCATGAGCAGCGTCGGGACGGCACGGCCATCGGACGGCAGCCAGGCGGCTGCGGCCGCCGCAGCGGCGGCGAACGTCGCGTTGAACAGCATGTCGTAGACGGCGAACACCCGGCCCCGGTACTCGTCGTCGATCAGCTCCTGCAGCGTCGTGTCGACGCACAGCTTGACGCCCTGCGACACGACGCCCAGCAGGAACGCGCCGGCGGCCCACGGGCGCTCCGTGAACGGCGTCCCGAGCAGGAGGAGGCTGAGCGCCGCCCCGGCGAGCAGCCACGCCGTCCACGCCTGCTTGCTGATCCGCCGCACCACCGCCGGGGTGACCAGCGCCGCCGCGAAGTATCCGGCGCCGGACACCCCGAGCATGAGCGCGAACACCTCCAGGCCCCGGTCGGGGTCGTCGGCGAAGTGGTTGCGGCACAGCAGCAGCGTCATGATCAGGATGACGCCGTACAGGAACCGGTGGAAGGAGATCGCGCCGAGCGCGAGCGCGGCCTGCGGCCGCCGCGCGATGTGCCTGCCCCCGGCCACCAGGCCGTGCAGGACGCCGCCGAGCGCGTCCCGGACGCCCGGCGCCGCCTCCGGCCGCTCGCCCGCCGCTGTGTGCGGCCCGAGCAGGCCCTTCGGCAGCGTCGTCGCGATCAGCCCGGCCAGGAGGAACAGCGCCGCCGCGGCGACGAGGATCAGCGCGGTGCCCTCGTGCCCCGCCCCGAACAGGCGGCGCAGCAGGTAGCCGATCCCCGCGCCGGCGAACGAGATGATCGTCCCGGACGTGACCGAGAAGGCGTTCGCCGTCACCAGCTGCTCGCGCCGCACCACGTGCGGCAGCGCCGCCGACAGCGCCGCGAGGAAGAACCGGTTGACGCCCAGCACGACGAGGACGCCGAGGAAGAAGCCGAGGCCGTCCTGCCCGGCCGCGACCAGGCCCGCGACGAGCAGCACCAGCACGGCCCGCAGCACCGGCGTCCAGACGAGGATCTGCCGGCGCCGCCACCGGTCGATGAACACCCCGGCGAACGGCCCGAGCACCGAGTACGGCAGCAGCGTCACCGCGAACGCGGCCGCGGCCTTGCCGGCCGTCGTCTGCCGTTCGGGGGAGAAGAACACGTAGCCGGCGAGGGCCACCTGGAACACGCCGTCGGTGAGCTGCGAGGCCAGCCGCGTCGCGTACAGCCGCTGGAAATCCCGTCCACGCAGGATCCCCCGCAACTCGCCCGCACGCATCTGATCAGGGTATGCGCTGCCACCACCCACCACGCCCTACCGTCGCGACGTCCTCGGCCCCGGGCGCTTCACCACTGAGCGAGTCGGCGGACGGCGCTGGACGCCGCCACCGTCCTCAATGGGGGCGTGGCGTCGGTCATTCGGAGTGGGAGGTGCTGCGTTCCAGGCCGTCGAGGAGGGCCTGGAGGCCGAACTCGAAGGTCTGGTCGGGGGACGCGGCGTAGCCCGTCGCCGCCGCGCTGTCCAGGCGGGCGCGCAGGCGCGGGAAGCGCTCGGCGATCTCCCGGGCCTGCGCCATGGCCGCGTCGACGTGCTCGCGGGCGCCGCCGCCGTCCCGGTCGAGCCTGCGGGTGAGCGAGGCGGTCGCGGCGACCCCGGCCGCGTTGCCGAGGACGTAGGTGAACACCGCGGCGGCGGCCCGGTCGGCGTCCGCACCGGTGAACCCGCCGGCCTCGTACACGGCGAGCTGGTGGTCGTCATGGCGGGCCTTGCTCTCCCCGTAGACGAGGTGCGCGGCGAAGACCTGCACGAGCCAGGGGTGCCGGGTGAACATCCGGTACAGGTCGGCGGCCATGGCGGTGGCGGCGGCGCGCCAGCCGACGGCGTCCGGGTCGGGCAGGGTGAGCTCGCCCCAGACCTGGTCGGTGGCCAGCAGGACCAGGTTGTCCTTGCTCTTGACGTGCCAGTAGACGGCGGTGGCGGCGGAGTCGAGCCGCTTGCCCAGGGCGCGCATGTTGAGCCCTTCGAGCCCTTCGTCGTCCAGCAGCGCGACGGCGGTGCGGACGATCTGGTCGCGGGAGAGGGTGTCGCGAGGCATGGACTCCACCGTAGATACCACTTGCACATCGTTCAAGTGACCGCCGTCTCCCTCGCCCGGCCTCTACCGGGCGGGATCAGTTGAGCCAGAGGCGGGTGTAGTCGTAGCCGGCCGTGGTGGGCAGGTAGAGGGCGCCGTGGACGCGGGACGAGTGGAACAGCGTCTGGGACCGGTCGAGCAGCGGGACGATCGCCGCGTCCTCCATGATCTTCTGGTCGGCCTGCTGCCAGTACCCCGCCGCGCGGCCCGCGTCGGGGGCCGTCAGCGCCGCGTCGATGAGGGCGTTGACCTGCGGGTTGTTGTAACCGCCGTAGTTGGTGGAGTTCTGCCCGTAGGTGCGGCCGTCGAACAGCGGCTGGATGATCGAGCGGCCGTTGTTGCCGTACCAGTCCGGCACCCAGCCGGGGGCGGCGATGTCCCAGTCGCCCGCCCGGCCGCGCGCGGGCGTGCCGAGGGTGCCGGCGTAGAAGGAGCCGCCGGAGTCGGCGATGAGCTCGGCCTCGACCCCGCAGGCGTCGAGGTTCTGCGCGATCGACTGGGCGATGAGCTTGTGGACGCTGTTCGTCCGGTACGGGAACTTCAGCTTGAGCTCGGCGTGGCCCGTCCGGCCGAGCAGCTCCCGGCACTTGGCGGCATCGCCGGACTCGCCCGGCGTCGCGTAGTGCTCGATCGCGGCGTAGCCGGAGTTCCCCGGCGGGATCACCGTGTGCAGGGGCCGCGCCACCGACGGCCCGCCGACGATCTTGATGAGGGCGCTGCGGTCGACCGCGTACTCCAGCGCCTGCCTGACCTCCCGCTTGCCGAGCGCGCCGCCGTTGTTGGGGCTGCGCGTGTTGAACACCAGGTACGGGCTGTTGTTCGGCGTCTCCCTGATCGCGAAGCGGGGGTCGTCGCGGAGCCGGGGGATCGCGGACGTCGGGACGGGCTGGTCCCAGGCGAGGTCGGCGGTGCCCTGCTCCAGTTGCTGCTGGACGGCCTCCGGGGAGTCCTGCCCGAGCGTGATCCGGATCTTGGCGACGTGCCGCTCGCGCAGCGGGTCGGCCGCCGCCCGCCACGCCGGGTTGCGGGAGAGCAGGTACGACAGGCCCGGCCGGTACTCGGTGATCTGGTACGGGCCGTTGGAGATCGTGTGCTGCCGGAGCTGCGGGCCGTCCGGGACGTAGGCGTCGTACTCCTTCGGCGCGGCGGCGGTGTACGGCAGCGCCAGCAGGTTGAGGAAGTCGCTGGCGGGGCGCCGCAGCTCGAACACGAGCGTCCGGTCGTCCTTGGCGCGCACGCCCGCTATCGCGTGGTCGTGCTGGTAGGCCGCCATCGCCGCCGGGTCCTTGGGGTCGACGTCGGCGAAGCCGCGGCAGAACTCGTCCATCCCCTTGATCGTCGAGGTGAAGTAGCCCTTGCCGGACGACGGCGCCGCCGGGTTGCAGAGCCGCTCGAACCCGCGGACGAAGTCCTGCGCGGTCACCGGGCGCGGCGGCTCGGTGTTCCACAGCACGCCCGTGCGCAGCCGCACCGTGTAGGTGCGGCGGTCCTTGGCGATGTCGCCGTTCTCGCGGGTCGGGAGGCGCTCGGCCACGTCCGGCCGGACGGGCACCGTCTCCTGGAAGTCGTTGGACGCCCGCGTGCCGAACAGCGTGCGGGCGAAGGTGCGGGCGAGCCCGTACGCGCCGACGCTCGCCACGGACGCCGGGTCGAGGTGCTCGACATCGGACGACCCGATGATCCGCAGCGTCCCGCCCTCGCGGCCCTGCCCCGCGGCGGACGCGTCGTCACCTCCCCCGGCGCATCCGGCGAGGCCCACCATCAGCCCCGTCAGCCCCACTGTCACCTTGTACATCTGGCGTGCCGTCACGTTCTCACCTCGGACACTCGGAACCTGGCGCGCAGTCACCGGCGGTGTCACAGTAGGGCCACAGAGTGACAAAGGGCCGGTACATCACCGTTTTCTCTCTAGAAGTAAGGACGCCCTGACAGTGGAGTGTCCACTCTCAGGGCGTCCTTTGGGGATTTTGTGATCGGACTCTCAGGGGGTCGCGATCAGCGCCTCGGCGGGCCGTCGGGCCTGCTCGGCGGCCGGTCTCCCGGCTCGGCTCAGCGCTCGACCTCGCCGCGGATGAACTTCTCCACCGCGTCGTGCGCCTGGTCGTCGTTGTACTGCTCCGGCGGCGACTTCATGAAGTAGGAGCTGGCGGACAGGATCGGGCCGCCGATGCCGCGGTCCTTGGCGATCTTCGCGGCGCGCACCGCGTCGATGATCACGCCGGCGGAGTTCGGGGAGTCCCAGACCTCCAGCTTGTACTCCAGGTTGAGGGGCGTGTCGCCGAACGACTTGCCCTCCAGCCGGACGTAGGCCCACTTGCGGTCGTCCAGCCACGGCACGTGGTCGGACGGGCCGATGTGCACGTCGGCCTTCGCCATCTCGTGCGGGATCTGCGAGGTGACCGACTGCGTCTTGGAGATCTTCTTGGACTGGAGCCGCTTGCGCTCCAGCATGTTCATGAAGTCCATGTTGCCGCCGAAGTTGAGCTGGTAGGTGCGCAGCAGCTCAACGCCGCGGTCCTCGAAGAGGCGGGCCATGACGCGGTGCGTGATGGTGGCGCCGACCTGCGACTTGATGTCGTCGCCGACGATCGGGACGCCCGCGTCGGTGAACTTCTGGGCCCACTCGGGGTCGCTCGCGATGAACACCGGCAGCGCGTTCACGAACGCGACCTTGGCGTCGATCGCGCACTGGGCGTAGAAGCGGTCGGCCTCCTCCGAGCCCACCGGCAGGTACGACACCAGGACGTCGACCTCGGCGTCCTTCAGCGCCTGGACCACGTCGACCGGCTCGGCGTCCGACTCCTCGACCATGTCGAGGTAGTACTCGCCGAGGCCGTCGAAGGTGGGGCCGCGCTGGACGGTCACGCCGGTCGGCGGGACGTCGGCGAACTTGATCGTGTTGTTCTCGCTGGCGTGGATGGCCTCGGACAGGTCCATCCCGACCTTCTTGGCGTCCACGTCGAACGCCGCGACGAACTCGACGTCGCCCACGTGGTACTCGCCGAACTGGACGTGCATCAAGCCGGGGACTCGCGTCTCGGGGGCCGCGTCCTTGTAGAACTCGACACCTTGGACGAGTGAAGAGGCGCAGTTGCCCACACCCACGATGGCTACGCGCACCGAACCCATCCGGTTGCTCCTTCTCTCTAGCGGAACATGTGGTGTTTCACCCGCCCCCGAAGGCGGCGGGCCGCGGATCAGCGGCCCTCGTCCCGAGGCATGTCCTGATCAATTCGCTTGGCTGACTGTGCTTGCTGCTCCTGCTCGGCCCGCTCGCGTCCGATGAGCTCGTTGAGCCACCTGACCTCGCGCTCGACCGACTCCAGCCCGTGGTTCTGCAGCTCCAGGGTGTAGGAGTCGACGCGCTCGCGGGTCCGCGCCAGGGCGGCGCGGACGCTCTCCAGGCGCTCCTCCAGCCGGCTGCGCCGGCCTTCGAGGATCCGCAGCCGGACGTCGGCGCGGGTGTGCGAGAAGAAGGCGAAGTGAACGCCGAACCCCTCGTCCTCCCACGACGCCGGACCGGCCTCGGTCAGGAGCTGCTGGAGGCGCTCCTTGCCGTCGGCGGTGAGCTTGTAAACGATCTTCGACCGGCGGCTCTGCAGTGCCAGCGGAGCGTTCGCCTCGTCGGGACGGTCCTCGACGATCATCCCGTCCGTGAGAAGCTGCTTCAGGCATGGATAGAGGGATCCGTAGGAGAACGCCCGGAACATCCCCAGCAGGGCGTTGAGCCGCTTGCGCAGCTCGTAGCCGTGCATGGGGGCCTCGTGCAGCAGGCCGAGCACGGCGAGCTCCAGCACGCCCGCGCCCTTCCTGGCCGCCATCCGGTTCCCTCTCTCGCAGAGACCGATGTCTCGATCCGATGTATCGAGCGAATGTATCGGCTCGATACATCGACAAGATACGTACGAGGCCCCGTCCTGGCAAGTGGAAGTCTTCGGCCCGTGTGATCGGGGTGGCCGTTGGGGCCGCGTTGGCGATGCCTTGGATCCGCCCCTGGCTCAGCTTGGGCCGCATCGAGCCGCGGGGATGCGGGAGGCGTACTGCACGGCATGACCGCCCGTCCCGCCCGCTCGCCGCCCGCTCGCCGCCCGTCCGCCGTCGGGGCGTCCGGCCGCGAAGGTGATCTTCCGGGAGGCGGGCCGGCGCGGCCGCCGAGGTCGGACGCCGAATACGCCGAATTCAGGGTGCATGCGGCGGAAATATGTCAAAGTTGCGCCAGGATCCACCTGGTCCGTCACACGGTCCCGGGCGGCGGACAGCACGGAAGGAGAACCCGGCCGCCTTCGTCGGAAGGGGCGTTGACCAGCCGGGATGGAACTTCACCATGCATGCGCTCCCCCCGCTCACCAGCCCGCACAGTACTCTTCGGACGGCGCACGAGTCGCAACAAGGGCCGGAGGCCGCCCCGGGCCACTGGCAACAACCGTTGTCCCCTGTCGATGAGGTCGCGTGAGTAATCCAAGCCAGCCCCGACCGGAACCCGGGTCGCAGTGGCCGGGCGGGCAGCAGAACCCCCGTCCCGGCGACCCCGGGCGTCCGGGTACCGATGACGCCCCCGGCGCGCCGCAGAGCCCCGGCTCCGCGGACGGTCCGGGCTTCCCGGGCGGCCACGCCGGCCCCGGCGGAGGAGCCCCCGCGCCGCTCGGCGGTGCCGCGCCGACCGCGCCGACTCCCGCGATCCCGCCGGCTCCTCCCACCGGGGGCCGGCACGCGTCCCCGCCCTCAGGGCCGGCCGCGCTCGGCCAGCCCGCGGCGGGCCAGCCCATGCCGGGCGGGCCGGTGGGCTCCGGTGCGTTCCCCGCGTCCGGCGGTCCGTCCGGTCCCGGTGGAGGCGCGCCCAGCGGATCTCCCGGGCAGGGCGGGTTCCCCAGCTCGGGCCCGCAGTACGGGACGGGCGGTCCCCTCGGGCAGGGCGGGACCCCCGGGCCGGGCGCGCCCCGCGGGTTCGGAGCGTCCGGTGGCCCTTCGGGGCCCGGCGGTCTTCCCGCACAGCGCGGGGCCGGGCAGCAGGGTGGGTTCCCCATGGGTGGTGCGCAGCCCCCGCAGGGTGGACCGATGCAGCCTCCACAGGCCGGGCCGATGCAGTCGCCGCAGGGTGGACCGATGCAGCCGGGTGGGCCGTCCGGGCCCAACGGCGGTGCGCCGGGACGACCCTTCGGGCCCGGCGGGCCGGGGCCGATGAACGGGCCGCCCGGCATGGGCGGTCCCCCCGGGATGGGCGCCGCGGCCGGGATGGGCATGGCGGGCGCGGCCGGTGCCGCGCCGAAGCCCGGCGTCAAGGACAAGCTCGGCGAGCTCGGGAAGGCCGGGCAGGAGCTCGGGGCGAAGCTCACCGCGAAGTTCCAGGGGAAGGGCGTCCGCGCGGCGAACCGGTCCGGCGGACCGGTCGGCCCCGCTGGACCCGGCGGCCCCGGAGGGCCGGGAGGACCCGGCGGTCCCGGTGGTCCCGGTGGTCCCGGTGGTCCGGGCGGGCCCGGGCGGCATGGGACGCCGCCGCCCCCGGGAAAGAAGGGGTTCCTCGGCCACCTGCGGTCCCGGGAGACCGGCTGGCGGCGGTTCATCCCGTCCTGGAAGATCGTGGCCGGCGTCTGCGGGCTCGGCTTCGCCGCGTTCATCACGCTGATCTGGGTCGCCTACACGAACACGCCCACGCCCGCCGAGCCGACGGTCGCGGGCGTCGAGGACCAGGCGTCGATCTTCTACTACACCGACGGCACCGAGATCGGACGGATCGGCAAGAAGCGGCAGAGCGTCGAGCTGAAGCAGGTCCCGACCTTCGTCCAGGACGCGGTCCTCGCCGCCGAGAACCGCAGCTTCCGCACCGACCCCGGCTTCTCGGTCAAGGGCACGACCCGCGCGGTCTGGGACAACCTGACCGGCGGGTCCGGCGGCGGTTCGACGATCACGCAGCAGCTCGCGAAGAACTACTACTCCGACCCGAACAACCGGACGGTCAACCGCAAGTTCAAAGAGCTGTTCATCTCGGTGAAGCTCGAGGACAAGTACACCAAGGACGAGATCCTCAAGCTCTACCTGAACACGATCTACCTCGGCCGCGACACCTACGGGATCCAGGCGGCCTCGCGCGAGTACTTCGGCAAGAACGTCTGGGAGCTGACGCCCGACCAGGCGGCCGTCCTCGGCGGCATCATCCAGAACCCGAACCGGGACGCGGGGGACGCGAAGAACAAGGCGTGGGTGACCGCGCGCTACCAGTACACGCTCAAGGGCATGGTCTCGATGGGCAAGCTGAGCGAGGCCGACGCCGCGAAGTACATGCAGCGGCTGCCGAAGATCAGCAAGCCGGGCAGCGACAAGCAGCTGTACGGCGGCCAGCGCGGCTACATGCTGACGCGCGCGATGGAGGAGCTGCGCCGGCAGGGCATCGACCGCAAGGAACTGACGACCGAGGGCCTGCGCGTCTACACGACGTTCGACCGCAAGCGGATGGCGATGGCCAAGAAGGCGGCCGAGCAGACCGTCCCGCAGGTCGACCCGAAGAAGCTCGCGAAGAAGAAGATCCGCGTCGGGCTGGTGTCGGTGAACTCCGCCAACGGCGAGGTGGTCGCCTTCTACGGCGGCCCCGACTACCTGGACCAGTCGTTCAACAACGTGTGGCAGGGGTCGGCGCAGGCCGGGTCGGCGATGAAGCCGTACGTGCTGGCGACCGCGCTGAAGCAGAACTACAGCCTGAAGAGCCTGGTCGAGGGGCGGTCGAAGACCCCGATCGGCCCGGACGGCAGCGTGGTCTCCAAGGGCGACCCGAACGCCGTGATCGTCCCGAACAGCCATGACGTCGGCCCGGCGATCGACCTGATCACCGCGACGAAGGACTCGGTGAACACCGCCTTCATCCAGCTGATGGGCAAGGTCGGCATCGAAGAGGCGATCAAGACCGAGACGGACGCCGGCATCGCGTCCGACCTGCTGACGCCGCACAAGTGCTGCCTGAACCTGGCGCTGGGCGTCAACAACATCCGGCCGATCGAGCAGGCCGCCGGGTACGCGGTGTTCGCCAACGGCGGCGTGTACTACCAGCCGCACGTGATCCGCGTCGTCCGCTACAGCGACAACAAGCGGGTCCGGCTGAAGCCGAAGGTCGAGAAGCACCGGGTGTTCAGCGCGAAGGTCGCGGCGGACGCCACGTACGCGATGCAGCAGGTCATCAAGAGCGGTACCGCGACGGCGGCGGCGCTACCGGACGGACGGCAGGCGGCCGGCAAGACCGGCACCACCGACCGGAACGTCTCGTCGTGGTTCGTCGGGTACGTCCCGCAGATCTCCACCGCCGTGACGATCTACAACGACGCGGTCGGCCCCGACGGCAAGAAGAAGTCGGTGATCCTGCCGGGAATCGGCGAGGTCGAGGGCGGCACGATCCCCGCCCGCATCTGGCGGTCGTACATGTCGAACGCGGTGCGCGGCATGGAGGCCGAGGCGTTCCCGCCGCCCGCGTGGGGCGGGATCGTGCAGAAGTGGGCGAAGCCGCCGGAGAAGAAAAAGAAGGACCGCCGGCCGCCGTGGTGCGACAACCCGATCGGCCAGCACGATCCGCGCTGCCAGGGCGACGGGGGCGACGGCCCCGGCGGGGACCTCCCGCCGTGCCAGTCGCCGTTCTCCAACGGCAACTGCGACCCGAACAAGCCGCCGAGCAACCCCCCGCCGCGCTGGTGGTGCCAGATGCACCGCGGCGATCCGGCCTGCCGCCGCGGCGGAGGCCGCACCTTCAGCACCGGGGAGTCGGAGCGCATCGCGCTCCTGGCGCCACTGGTCCCACTGGGACGGCCACCGGAATGAACCGGCCGGCCGTCCGCACCCGAACCGTCCACTGGAAACGTGGGGGTGTGACATGAAGCATGATCGCGAATTGCCGCACGCCAGCGGCCCCGATCCCGCGCGCCCGGCAGGCCGGAGGAAGGGCAGCCTCGCCTCACCGGCCACCGCAGCCGCGGGTGCACAGTACGCTCGGACGACGCATAGCCGTCCCCCAGTTGATGAGGCCGCGTGAGTAACCCAAGCCGATACGGACCGGACCACGGAGAGAACGCCGGCCGGAGGGGCTCCCCCCGCCCCGGCTCCGCGGGCACGCCGTCCGGCGGGCAGCGCGGCGGGCCCCCCGGCCCGCCCACGCCCGGCAGGACGCCGCCCGGCAGGACGCCGCGTCCCGGTGGCAGGTCGGGCGGGCAGCGCGGCGGGCCTCCCCGGACGGGCGCGCCCGGCGGCGGGCGGCGCCGCGGGGCGCCGGCGGCGTCGCGGTCGGGGCCCGGCGGTCCGCCGCCGGTGCGCCGCGGTCCCGGCGGCCCGGGCGGTCCCGGCGGCCCCGGTGGGCCGGGCGGCCCCGGAGGCCCGGGTGGCCCCGGCGGTCCCGGCGGGCGCGGTCCCGGTGGGCCCGGTGGGCCGGGCGGCCCCGGCGGCTTCTGGGACGACGAGGAGCGCGGCCGCGGCCGCGGCCGTCCCCGGCGCGAGAAGCGCCCGGGCGAACAGGAGAAGACCGGCTGGCGGCGCTACGTCCCGTCCTGGAAGATCATGGTCGCGGTCGTCAGCGTGATGATCCTCGGCATGGCCGTCCTCGTCGTGGTCGCCTACGCCAACACGCCGCTCCCGACCAAGGCGCAGCAGGACGCGCTCCGCCAGGAATCGGTGATCACCTATAGCGACGGGTCGACGCTCGCCCGGATCGGCACCCACCGCGAGGACATAGCGCTCGACAAGGTGCCCGACTTCGTGGTGAACGCGGTGCTCGCCGCGGAGGACCGCAACTTCTGGAGCGAGCCGGGCATCTCCCCGACCGGCATCGCGGGCGCGGTGTTCCGCGCCGCGACCGGCGGCGAGGTCGCCGGCGCCTCGACGATCACCCAGCAGCTGGCCCGCAACTACTGGGCGAACCTCAGCCAGGACCGCACGGTCAGCCGCAAGCTCAAGGAAATCCTCATCTCCATCCGGATGGGCAAGGAGATGGACAAGAAGAAGATCCTTGAGCTGTACCTCAACGTCGTCCCGTTCGGGCGCGACTCGTACGGCATCCAGGCGGCGTCCCGCGCCTACTTCCACAAGCCCGTCACCGAGATCAACGAGTACCAGGCGGCGATGCTCGCCGCGCTGATCCAGCGGCCCGGCTACTTCGCCACCTACGGCCCGACGTCCAACCCGGCCAAGCAGGCGCTGGTCAACCGCTGGAACTACGTCCTCGACGGGATGGTCGAGAAGGGCTGGCTCGACCAGACCAAGCGCTCCGCGGCGAAGTTCCCGCAGACGCAGAAGGAGTGGAGCGACGCGCCGGACGACCCGAACGCCGGCTACCTCCAGGCGCGCGTGGTCAACGAGTTGGAGTCGCTCGGCATCGACCGGCAGCGGCTCGCGACCGGCGGCCTCCGGATCAAGACCACGTTCGACAAGGAACTGCAGGACTACACCAACAAGCTCGTCAAGCAGATCAAGAAGGAGAACAACCTCAAGTCGGACATCTGGTTCGGGCTCGCGTCGGTCGACCCGAAGACGGGCGGCGTGGTCGCCGCCTACGGCGGTCCCGACTTCCGCAAGCAGGCGTTCGACAACTCCTTCCAGGGCAAGGTGCAGCCGGGTTCGTCGTTCAAGCCGATCGTGCTGGCGACCGCGCTCGACCAGGGCATCAGCCTGAAGACGACGATGGACGGCCGCTACAAGCGGACGATCAACGGCGCGACGTTCACGAACGACAGCACGTCCGAGAACGGCATCTACAACCTCAAGCAGATGACCGCGATGTCGATCAACACCGCGTACGTCGAGCTGGGGCAGAAGGTCCAGCTGTCGAACGTGGTCGACATGGCCAAGAAGATGGGCATCCCGGAGAAGACCCCGAGCCTCGACCCGACCTACACCTCGCTGCCGCTCGGCGTCATCGACGCCAGCGCGGTCACGATGGCGTCGGTCTACGCGACGTTCGCGTCCGGCGGCGAGCACCGCGCCGCGCACGTGATCGCGAAGATCACGGACGCCAAGGGTCACACGGTCGTGAACAACGAGAACAAGCCGCTCGACAAGCTGCCCTGGCAGAAGCCGACGCGGGCCTTCTCCGAGGGCGTGGCCGCGGACGCCACGTCCGCGATGCAGGCGGTCGTCCAGACCGGCGGTACCGGTACCCGGGCGAGCCTCGGCTCCCGCCCGGTCGCCGGTAAGACCGGTACTACGGACGAGAACAAGTCCGCCTGGTTCGTCGGCTACACGCCGGAGTTGGCGACGTCGGCGGCGATGTGGCGGCAGGACAAGAACGGCAACCGCAAGTCGCTGATCGGCGTCGGCGGCTACAACCAGGTCTACGGTGGTACGGTCCCGGCCGAGTTGTTCAAGCGCTTCATGCTGAAGGCGCTCGAGGGCAAGGAGATCAGCCAGTTCCCGCCGCCCGCCAACGTGGGCCAGCTCGCCCCGTGGGCGAAGGCGAAGCCGGCTCCGTCCCCGACGAACTCGCCGAGCCCGACGACCTCGCCGAGCTGCCGGCCCGGGCAGCCGAACCAGCAGCCGGGCTGCCCGTCGTCCACGCCGTCCACGCCGACGTCGCCGACGCCGCCGGCGCCCGAGAACCAGCCCTGCGACATGTTCGGCAGGCCGGACGGCTGCAACCCGAACCTGCCGCCCGAGGGCGACAAGGGCTGGTGGTGCGCGAAACCGCAGAACCGCAACCACCCGGCCTGCCGGGATCAGGAACCCCCCAACCCGGAGACCGAGAGCGGCGCGTAGCACGGCCGACACCGGGCGGACGGCCCGGAGCCCTCGCGGCTCCGGGCCGTCCCCTTTCTCCGACCGGCCTCCGGCCTTTCTCCGGTCGGCATCCGGTCGCGTGATCGCCGGTGCCGTCCGGGACGAATAGTCTTGCTGTCCATGTCGTCGTCTTCTGAGGGGCTCGCGATGTCCGCCGGCAGCGACGCGGCGGACGGCCGCCCCGGATCGCACCCGCCCGGCCGGCTGATGCGGCTCGCGCCGGTGCTGACGGGCCTCACCGCCCTGGTGTGCCTCCTCGGCTGGCTGCAGAAGCAGCCCTGCGCGTCGGCGCGGTTCGACTTCCTCAAGACGACGACGAACGCCTGCTACACCGACATCTACCCGCTCTACTACGTGCGCGGGCTGAACGACGGCAAGCTCCCCTACTTCGACGCGCTGCAAGGGTCCGACATCCACTACGTCGAGTACCCGGTGCTCAGCGGCGGCTTCATGCAACTGGTGGCGTGGCTCGTCCGTCCCTTCGGGGTGGACGGGCGCGGGATGGCGTTCTACAACGTCACGGCGCTCCTGCTCGCCGTCCTCGCGGTCGTGGCCGTCCTCGCCACGGCGTACGCGGCGGGGCGCCGCTCGCTGCGCGTCGGCCTGATGGTGGCGCTGTCCCCCGCGCTCCTGCTCACCGCCTACATCAACTGGGACCTGCTCGCGGTCGCGCTGTCGGCGCTCGCGGTCGCCGCCTGGTCGGCGCGCCGCCCGGCGCTCGCGGGCGCGCTGCTCGGGCTGGCGATCGCCGCGAAGTTCTACCCGCTGCTGTTCCTCGGCCCGCTCGTCCTGCTGTGCGTCCGCGCCGGGCAGTGGCGCGCGATGGGCCGGCTCCTCGCCGGCACCGCGGGCGCGTGGCTGCTGGTCAACCTGCCGGTGATGGTCTTCGCGTGGGACGGCTGGCTGGAGTTCTACACCTTCAGCCAGAAGCGCGGCGTCGACTGGGGCTCGATCTTCTTCGTGCTGCAGGACCACGGGCTGCCGGAACCCGCCGGCGACACCGACCTGCTCAACCTGCTCGGCACCGGGACGTTCCTCGTCCTCGCCGCCGGTATCGCCGTCCTCGCGCTCGCCGCGCCGCGCCGCCCGCGGCTCGCGCAACTGCTGTTCCTGGTCCTCGTCGCGTTCATGCTGCCGAACAAGGTCTGGTCGCCGCAGTACGTCCTTTGGCTGCTGCCGCTCGCGGTGTTGGCTCGTCCTAAGCTGCCCGCGTTCGTCGCATGGCAGATCGGCGAAATCATCTACTTCTTCGGCATCTGGTGGTTCCTGCTGTCGGTGTCCGGGCAGACGCAGGGCGCGAACCTGTCCGACACCATGTCGGCTGTGCTGAGCATGGACGCACCCGAAGGCGGCATCAGCCAGGACGTGTACTCGCTGGCTCTGCTGGCCCGGTTCGTGACCGTCCTGGTGCTGGCAGCCCTTGTGGTCTGGGACATCTTGCGGCCGTCCGGTGACATCGTCCGGGCGAACGGTGTGGACGACCCGGCGGGCGGCGTCCTCGACGGCGCCGCGGACGTGGTGTCGCTGGGACGCTGGCGCGGCGCTCACCACCGCGCCGGCGTCCCAGCACCGTCCTGACCCGCCGGTGACGCTCGCTCGGCTCAGGTGAGCCGGTTGCGCAGCGCCTCGGCGAACCACTCGAACGACGGAGTCATCGCGGGCCAGCTCGGCCAGCCGTTGATGACGGCGATCAGCTGCCAGTACCGCTCCGCGCGCGGGTCGGTACCGATCTCGATCTGCTGCAGCAGCTCCCGCCGGAACTCGGCGCCGTCCGCGGCGCCGTAGGCAGCCGCGTAGGCGGCCACCAGCTCGTCGACGACCGGACGGGCCGCGTCCGAGGCGGGCTCGATCCCGTCCGCGATCGCCGCCGCGATCTTCTCCCCCGTCACCCGGCCGAGGCCCTCCGGGTCCTCCGGGTAGCCGCCCCTCTCGATCTGGGCGGCCTGGTACTCGGCCATCCGCCGCACCGACGCCCGGAACCCCGGGTCGCCGACCAGCTCGGCCAGCTCGACCCAGGCGTCGACCTGCTCGGGCGCGGGATCGTCCGGCAGCTCCGGCAGCCCGGACCGCATCTTCGCCTCGAAGTCGGGGTTCACGTCGAGCCCGGCGAACGACTCGTCGATGAAGTCGGTGATGATCCGCCGGCGCTCCTCGTCGGACAGCCGGGCCAGCTTGTTCATGATCTCGATCTCCTCCGGGGTGGATCCGCGTTTCGCCACCGCCCGCAGCACGGCCCGGCGCAGCCGGAGCGTCCGGATCTGCACGTCCAGCGCCTCCGCGTGCGCCGCCGCGACCTCCCCGACCCCGATCTCGCGGGCCAGCACCCGCTGGATCGTGCCGAGGTCGACGCCGAGGTCGCGCAGCGTCCGCACCAGGTCGAGGCGCGCGGCGGCCTCCGCGTCGTACAGCCGGTAGCCGGCTTCGGTACGGCAGGTGGGCGGCACGACGCCTTCGTCGGAGTAGAACCGGATCGTCCGCACCGAGAGCCCGGTGCGCCGCGCCAGCTCCCCGATCGTGTACAAGGCGTCGCCGTCCATGCCCCTCACCCTGTGCCCTCCACCCGCTGGAGACTCAAGCCCAATACTCTCCCCGGCCGGTGGATACTCCGGGTCACCGGGCGTCACGGTACGTCCGCCGGGTACTCCGCCACCGCATCGTTCCTGGTCAGCGCGTCGCATCGGCGGCACGAGGGCGGTGTGCGACGATCGCGGGCGTCGCGCGGGACGTTTCGTGGCCGGAATCTGCCTGTACGGGGGGATTTCCCGCCGGATGCCGGGGAACTGCTCGCGGCGGGCGGGGGTCGGCCCGGCCCCCCGTGGACGATCGCGGGGACGCGGGAACAGCCGGGGAGAGGACGTGGACGCGAACCAAGCACTGAACGAGCTGCTCGCGGGACGGCTGGAGCCGGGCGTCTACCAGTGGCGGACGGCCCCGGTGCCGGGCGCGGTCGGCGACACCGGCTGGACGGAGCGGGCCGAGGAGGCCGGCTGGCGCGGGTTCCACCTCGACGGCCGCCGCGCCCGCGACAAGGCCGGGTTCCTCCGGGTGTGCGCCGCGGTGTTCGAGGCGCCGGCGCTGGCCGGCGGCGACTGGGACGACCTCTCCGCCGTCCTCAAGGACCTGTCGTGGGCGCCCGCGAAGCACGGCTACCTGGTGCTGTACGAGTCCTGGGCCGAACTGGCCGACACCGACCACAAGTCGCTGCGGATGGTCCTCGACGTGTTCGGCGACGCGGTCAAGGCGTGGCGCGCCACGTCCACCCCCATGACGGTGCTGATGTCCAGCGTAGGGGTGGAGGTGGCGGGCGTCCCTCGGCTGGCGTGAGCGGTCAGTACGTGCTGCCGGTGCTCGCGGCGAACATCGCGATGCCGAGGATGTAGAAGAGCAGGATCAGCAGCCAGCCGGCGCTGATCAGGTAGCCGAGGATCAGGCCGGTGACGGCCATGCCGTGGCCGCCCTCGCCGGTCCGCTTGATCTGGCTCAGCGACACGTGCCCGAAGATGACCGCCAGGACGGACGTGACACCGCACGCGAAGAACCCGATCAGCCCGCACACCAGCGACGCCGTCGCCATCCCGTTGGTCGGCGGGGCGACCGGCATCGAAGCCCCGTAGTAGTGGTGCTGCACGGCCGGGGGCTGGGAGTAGGACTGCGCGTAGGGGTCCTGCGACCCGTAGCCGTAGGGGTCGTAAGGGGGCTGTGCCATGTGCTTCCCGATCGGTTCGCGCGCCCGCCGCCGGAGAGGACGCGCGTGCGCTGAGGGCTGGATTCCGGATTATGCCAGTGTGACGTGACCTTCGGATTTTGTCGTCAGGCTGGTTGCACCCGGGTTAGATGCCGCGCACGCTGCGCGGGTTCCAGCGACTCCGCTCCTCAGAGCTTCGAACGCAGCCAGGCGATGTCGTCGGCCTGCCCCGCGGCGGGCGTCTCCACCACCACCGGGGCGCCCGCGGCCCTGACCACGGTGAGGATCAGCTCGGGGTCGATGCTGCCGCTGCCGAGGTTGGTGTGCCTGTCGGCGCCCGACCCGAACGCGTCCCGGCTGTCGTTGCAGTGCACCAGGTCGACGCGGCCGGTGATGGCCTTGATCCGGTCGACGGCGTCCACCAGCTCCTCGCCGGCCGCGTGCGCGTGGCAGGTGTCGAGGCAGAAGCCGAGCTTGCCGTCCAGCCCCGGAACCCCGGACAGCACCTCCCACAGCCGGGCGATGCGGTCGAACTTGCGCGCCATGGCGTTCCCGCCGCCCGCGGTGTTCTCGATGTAGACCGGAATCGGACACTCGACCCGCTCGAACACCTTCCGCCAGTTCTCGAAGCCCGTCTCGGGGTCGTCGTCCTTCAGCACGTGCCCGCCGTGCACGATCAGCGCCTTCGCCCCGATGGACGCCGCCGCCTCCAGCTGCTGCGTGAGGTTCTTGCGGCTCGGGATGCGGATCCGGTTGTTGGACGTCGCGACGTTGATCGTGTACGGAGCGTGCACGTACACGTCCACGCCGGAACCCGCCAGCGCCTCGACGCCCTCCGGCAGGACGGGCTTCTTCCAGCCCTGCGGGTCGCCCAGGAAGAACTGGACGACGTCCGCCCCGACCGCGCGGGCGTTGTCGAGCGGGTGCTGCTGGTCGACGTGGGCTCCGATGCGCATGCCGACGAGCCTATCCGCGCCCTCCGACACCCGGGACGGGTCAGAGCGAGAAGCCCCCGTTGCTCAGCGCGAAGCCGGTGCCGACGAACGCGGTGATCATGCCGATCACGTTCAGCCACCGCTCGTTGGTCGTCGCCGAGATCAGCTGCGAGTACAGCGCGAGCGGCAGCCCGATCACGCCCAGCACGGCACCGGGGAAGTGGGTCTCGGGGAACCAGCCCAGGAACAGGGCGGCGACCCCGATGGTGATGGCCGCGACCGCCAGGACGCCCTGCAGCCGGCGGGCCTCCTGCTTGGTGCCGGCACGGGCCGGCGTCCGCCGGGCGTCGGTTGCCTCCTGTGGCATCGGATCCTCCTCAGGTGGTGCTCCCGCGCTTGGGGCGCATGGTGAACGCGGGACCGGACGGACCATGCCCATAAAGGAATTCCCAGCCCGAGCAAAGATCAACCGGTGTGGGCGGTCGGAAAATGTCGGCGGCACCCGGTACTGTCGAACATGGATTCGAGAACACCGGCTCGGTCCGGCCCCCGAGGGGAAGCGGGGGAGAGCAGGAGGTTGCACACCGTGACGAAAGCGGAGTTGGGGCTCATCGGCGACGCGGAGCTCGTCGAGGAGCTGTCCCTGCTGACGACCCAGACCGCCCGCATGCGCGCCCGCATGGCCGACATCATGGCCGAACTGGAACGGCGGCGCTGCGCCAAGCCCGTCCAACCG
>NZ_VCKZ01000487.1 GCF_005889745.1 Actinomadura geliboluensis | reverse complement strand
AGGACGCGGGGGTCAGGGGGAGGTCAGGGCAGGGAGTTCAGGAAGGGCTCGTGGCTGTTCATGAACTCCCAGCCGTAGTAGCGGTCCCAGTTGACCGACCAGGTCATCAGGCCGCGCAGGTCGGGGGACGTCCCGCCGCGCAGCGTGTAGCCGCCGCAGCCGGACCCCTTCACCAGGCAGTTCACCGCCTGCTGCACCTGCGCGGGCGGCGTGTACCCGTTGCCGGCACTGACCGCTGCGGGCAGCCCGATGCCGATCTGGTCGGGACGCAGCCCGGGGAACGTGCGGCCCGTGTTCGCGACCGGGAACCCGGCCTTCACCATGTCGGTCATCGCGATGTGGAAGTCGGCGCCGCCCATGGTGTGGTACTGGCCGTCCAGGCCCATGACGGGACCGGAGTTGTAGTCCTGGACGTGCAGGACGGTCAGGTCGTCCCGCATAGCGTCGATCACCGGGAGGTAGGCGCCCGTGCGGTTGTCACCGCCGCCCGACCCGCCGTAGAACTGGTGCCCGACCTGCACGAAGAACGTCTCCGGCGCCATCGTCAGGACGAACTTCGCGCCGTACTTCGCCTTCAGCGACTTCAGTGCCGAGATCAGGTTCACGATGACCGGGGTCGTCGGGTTGCGGAAGTCGGTGTCGCCCGCGTTGAGGTACAGCGAGTGGCCCTCGAAGTCGACGTCCAGGCCGTCCAGGCCGTACCTGTCGATGATCGCGGAGACCGACCGGACGAACGCGTCCCGCGCGGCCGCGGTCGTGAGCTGCACCTGGCCGTTCTGGCCGCCGATCGAGATCAGCACCTTCTTGCCCTGCGCCTGCTTCGCGCGGATCGCGGCGATGAACTCCTCGTCGCTCTCCACGTTCGGGCATTCGCCGACCGGGCACCGGGTGAACCGGATGTCGCCGGACGTCGGCGAGGTCGGCTCGCCGAACGCGAGGTCGATGATGTCCCACGCGTCCGGGACGTCCGCCATCCGCACGTAGCCGGAGCCGTTGGCGAAGCTCGCGTGCATGTAGCCGATCAGGGCGTGCTTGGGCAGACCGGTGTTGACGCAGCCGGTCGTGCGCGCGCTGACGGGCTCGGACTCGGCCGACTCGCCGACGTCGTTGTAGGCGGCGACCGTGTAGGTGTGCGAGGTGCACGCCGCCAGGCCGGAGACGGTGGCGCTCGTCCCGCCGGTCACGGTGGCCTTCACCGTGCCGCCCTCGTAGACGCGGTACCCGGTGACCGTCCCCGACGACGCGCCCCAGTTCAGGGCGACCGAGGTGTCGGTGACGGTTCCGAGCTGCGGCTTTCCGGGGGTTCCGGGGACGCCCGGCTGCGGCTCGCCGCCGGGGCCGTCGAGGACGACGTCGTCCGCGTAGTACGTCCCGTTGCCGTACCAGCCGTGCAGGAAGATCTGCGCGGACGTCTGGTTCGCCCCGGTCGTGAACGTCACCGACAGCTGGGTGAAGTCGGCGGCCGACGGCGTCCACGTGGACGTCCCGCCGGTCACGCCCAGGTACACGTAGTTGCCGCGCACCCAGGCCGACAGCGTGTAGGCGGTGTTCGGCCGGACGGCCACCGTCTGCGCGCACTGGCCGGTGCTGCCCGCCGTGACGCCGCCGGCGAGCGCGTGGCTCCCCGTCCGGACGGGGCTGGACACGACCGACCCGCCGTCGCACGCCCACGGGCTCAGCGACCCGCTCTCGAACCCGGCGTTGGCCAGCACGTTCGCCGCCTGCGCCGGGGCCGTGACCCCGACCAGCAGCCCCGCGAGCAGCGCCGCGAGGACCCAGATCCTTCGCATCTCCGGCCTCCTACGGCAGCGTGTCGAGGTGCGGGCCGACGGTGCTGGCGAAGCCGCCGCCGTTGGTGACGTCCCAGTTGATGGACCAGGTCATCGCGCCGCGGATGTCGGGGTAGGTGCGGGACGGCTTGAACGTGCCGCACCCGGTGCCCTTCGCCAGGCAGTCGAGGGCGTTGTTGACCGCCGACGGCGCCACGACGCCGCCGCCCGCCGCGCCGGGCCCGGCCGGCAGCCCGAGTCCCACCTGGTCGGGGCGCAGTCCGCCCTCCAGCTGGATGCAGGCCAGCGCGGTCATGAAGTCGACCGTCCCCTGCCCGTACACCTTCTGGTCGCAGCCGAGCATCGCGCCCGAGTTGTAGTACTGCATGTTGACGACGGTGAGGATGTCCTTGATCTTCAGCGCGAGCTGGAAGTAGGACGCGCCGGTGGACTGCATGTCGAGCGTCTGCGGCGCCATCGTGATGATCAGGTTTGCGCCGGCCTTGGCGCGCAGGGCGCGCAGCGCCTGCTCCATGTACGTCGGGTTGAGGCCGTTCTCCAGGTCGATGTCGACGCCGTCGAACCCGTACTCGGTCATGAGCGCGTACACGGTGTTCGCGAAGAGCTGCGCGGCGGAGCCGTCCGCCACCCGGATCGCGCCCTTCTCGCCGCCGACGGACAGGATGACCTTCTTGCCCTTGGCGTGCAGCGCGGCGATGTCCGACTTGAACTGGGCGTCGGTGTAGCCGCCGAGGGCGGCCGAGAGCTCGGGGTCGACGCGGAAGGCGACCTCGCCGGCCCGCGCGGTGGCCTCGCCGAACGCGACCGCGATGAGGTCGTACTCGTCCGGCACCTGGGAGAGCTTGAGTTCCTGCGCGGGGTTCACGAAGTCGTGCCAGTAGCCGGTCAGGAAGTGCCGGGGCAGGGGACCGGTCGCGCATCCGCTGGTCGTCCCGGTGACGGCGTCGCTGGCGGCCGACTCGCCCTCGTCGTTGTACGCCTTGACCGTGTAGGTGTGGGTCTCGCACTTGGCGAGCCCGCCGATCGTGGCGGACGTCCCGGTGACGGTCGCCTTCACCGCCGAGCCCTCGTAGACGCGGTACCCGGTGGGCGCGCCCGTCGCGGCCTCCCAGGTGAGCGTGAGCGAGGTGTCGGTCTTGCCGGTCACTGCCACGGACTTCGGTGTCGCGGGCTTGCCCGGATCGGTGGGGCCGCCGTCGCAGGGCGCGCCGTTGAAGGTGCAGTTCTGCGGGCTTCCCGGACCGTTCCCGAGGAAGCCGAACGTGACCGAGCCGCCCGCCGGGATGGCGGCGTTGTAACCGCGGTCGGTGAACGTGTTGTGCTGCCCGTTCTTGGCGAGCAGGGCGTCCCAGTAGGAGCCGACGGTCGTCCCGGCGGGCAGGTCGAACTCGACCCGCCAGCCGTTGATCGCGGCGCCGGTGCCGTTGGTGAGGGTGAACCGTCCCTCCCAGCCCGAGCCCCAGTCGGCGGGCTTGCTGAACGTCGCGGACGCGCCCGCCGCGGCGTGCGCGGTGGCCGGGACGAGCAGGGCGAGCAGGAGGACGGCGAGGACACTGAGAACAGAGCGGGGGCGCAAGGGCTACTCCCTCGGTTTCGACGCTGGCGGATTCCCCCGAACCCCGATCGACCGCATTTGACAGTAAAGTTTCCTATCTATTTGCGAGCAAGATAACCAGCGTCCGTGACCTGGGCAACCCCCTGCTGTTCCGCCCCTGGTCAGACCACCCCAGCTTGGACACCGAACCACCCGAGCCCCGCCCGAATATCAGCATGAAACGCCATGAAATGCGGGTTTCTTAGGCAACAGTCGCCAGGGCCGGTCGCCGGCGGCCCCGAGACCCGGGGGGTCCATCGGTCGCTGGGAGTAGGTCCATTGCCTCAGGCGTGCTTCGCGCCCGCCTGGCTAGGGTCGGTCCTCATGGAGAGCGCGGGGATCGTTCGTCGCCAGAGCGCGGAGCGCATACGCGACACCCTGGAGCGGCTCGCCGCCGAGCGGGACATGTGGGTGTCGACGGCCCACCCCGACCGCGGGCCGCACCAGGTGCCGCTGTGGTTCCTGTGGGACGGCCGAGCGGTGTGGATGTGCACGGGTGCCGCTTCCGCTACCGCGCGAAACGTCCGCAAGGAGCCGCGCGTGCGCCTGTCGCTACCGGACACCTTCGACGTGGTGCTCCTCCAAGGTCATGCGGAGTACTTCCCGGACCGGGAGGTGCCCCGAGACGCGGCGGACGCGTTCGCCGACAAGTTCGGGTGGGACCCGCGCACGGAAGAGGGCTCCTTCGTCTATGTGCGCGTGGTCCCGAAGACCGTGCACGCCTGGCGCGGCGAGCCGGAACTGAGCGGGCGAGTCATCATGCGCGCCGGGGTCTGGCTGGAGCCCTAGCTGTAGGGGCGACCCCGATGCGATCGAAGCCTTCGTCGCCTTGCCCCGCGACGCTTAGCGGTCGAGGACGGCGCGGAGGGTGGAGTCGGCGGCCTGCTCCGGGGCGCCGGTTTCAGGGGCGGCGGTGTTCCATTTCTCGGCGTAGGTGTCCACGCTTTCGCGGAACGATTTCGTCAGTGCGGAACCGAGCAGGAGCCCGGCGGCTGAGACCAGGTGCCGTGCCCAAGTGCGGCCTTTGACGGTGGCGGTGACGTCCACCGTCCATTCCCCGTCGTTGGCTGTGACTCGGTCGACGGTCAGAGTCGCCTCGCCCGCCGGGTTCTCGGCGGTGCCGGTGAGGAGCGGAGCGGGAGAGACGCCCCACCAGCGCTCGACGTCGGCCTCGGCCGACGCTGTGACGTGCGAGTATCCCTCGAAGGCGCCCGTGAAGCCGGCGCGGACGGCGGTAGGTCTGCGGGCGCTGTCGATCTCGACCCAGCCCGCCTGCGCGTCGTCCGGACTGTTGAACTCGATGCGGTTCGGGCCGTCGAGTTTCCAGGCCGCCACGTGCACATCGAGCGGCTCGACTTCGTCTTCCGGGAGGAAGGCGATGCGGTACCTGGCGCCGGGGTTGATGTGCTTTCCCTTGAGAAGGCGGACGCCGAAGGCGCCGGGCTCTTTCTTGGCGAGCCGGCCCTTGGAGAAGCGCAGTCCCTCAATTCCTTGATGGAGGGCTGCTGTATATTCTTCGGCCCATTCGCGGGAAACGGCCTTGAGCGTCACGCGATGCTTGAAGTCGAGTCGCTCCTGCAAGCCGCGCTTCGCCATGCCGGGCACTTCGGTGTTCCAGGCGGACACGGCGCCGGTGAAGCCCTCGTCCAGTGCGCGCCGGATGCGGCCCCGCGCGATGAGCAGACCCACCGCCGCGAACGGCCAGATGAGGGAACGCCCGCCGAACCGCGTCCTGGTCCGGACGGTCCACTGGCCTCGCTTGTCCTTGCGTCGTGTGATCTGTAGATCGGCGAAGGCGAACGGGTGGACGACCCGGACGGAGACGGGGGACGTGTTCGGCCCGAGGAGGGACCACCACTCCTCGGCCCGCAGCTCGCCTTCCCACCGTGCGCGCCGCAGTCCGCGAAACGGCTTCGGGCCCTGGTAGTCGCCCGTGACGCGGACGGTGTGGAGCCGCCGGGCGGACATCCGCAGATCCAGCCGCAGGTTGACCGTGTGCCCGCCGGAGACGACCGCGGCCTCGATCCGCGACTCCCCGACCCGGTTCCAGGCGGGGACGTGCACATCGGCGGTCAGCTCGTCCGTCTCGGCGCGGTAGCGAGCCCCGGCGGCAAGGTGCCGGCCTTCCACCAGGCGGACGTCGTCGATGACCTCGTCACCGAACGCGAACCCGCCTTCGGACATCGGTGCCTGCTCCGCCGCGTCCAGTAGCGCGCGTACAACCTGGTCCAGGAGTTCGCGCGGAAACGGGGCGAGTGCGGCATCGCGTCGAAAACGGGCCATGCGGGTCATGATCCTGTAACGGCCGCCGCCTGACCAGTGGAGCGCGAGCTCCGCGTGCGGTCAGCCGCGGGTTCGGGTCGCCCAGAACAGAGCGTGGCCGGTGTCGCCTTCGGGGACGAACTGCTGGTCGGTGACCTCCAGGCCGCTCTGGTCGAGCCACGCGCGGTAGGTGGCGGCGTCGGCCTGGCTCCACCACATGGTGGTGCCGCCGCCGAGCCAGTCGTCGTCCGTGCCGGTCCAGGCGTCCTGGCCGGCGGTCGCCAGCAGCCGGCCGCCGGGGCGCAGCCACCGGGCGATGGCGCGCAGGAGGCGGGGCTGCCGGTCGAGCGGCATGTGGATCAGCGCGTAGAGGCAGACCACGGCGTCGAAGGACGCCGCCGGGAAGTCGAGGTCGGTGGCGTCCGCACGGAGGAAGGCGGCGTCGGGGACCAGGGCTCGGGCCCGCTCGATCTGGACGTCGCTGATGTCGACGCCGGTCACGCGGTGTCCGGCGGAGGCGAGGCGGCGGGCGACGGGGACGCCGCAGCCGCAGCCGATGTCCAGCACGTGCCCGCGCCGGGGGAGGCCCGCCAGCAGGGCGTCGAGCCAGCGGTCGTAGTGCTCGACCGTCTCGTGGTCGCCTCGGTAGTGGTGGGAGAGGGCGTCGTAGCCGGTGCGGACGAGGTCGGCGGGATCGGTGGCCATGCCCGCAGGGTAGGCGCGCCCGCGCCGGGCGGGGGGGCGGCCCGCGT
>NZ_VCKZ01000486.1 GCF_005889745.1 Actinomadura geliboluensis | reverse complement strand
CCCAAAAATCAGGCCCCACCCACCCGGGGGCGGACCGTACCCCTTCACGCTCGCATCGCCCCACGCCTCAACGCAGGAGAACGCCCACCTGTGGATAACCGCAGCTCGACCGCAGCCGCACCCAGCAGGCCCAGCCGGCTGCCGCGCACCGCAGGCCCAGCCGCACCCGCGCCCCGCAGGCCCAGCCGCGCCCGCACCCCACAGGGCGTCAGCCGCAGCCGCAGGAGGCGACGGTCGCGGCCAACTGGTCCAGCTTGCCGGGATCGACCGGGCCCTTCCCGTCCCCCGCCATGAAGGCGAACGCGAGCAGCCGCCCGTCCGCGTCATATGCGAGCCCGGCCAGCGTGCTGACGCCCGCCAAGGTGCCCGTCTTGGCGCGGACCATGCCGGCGCCCGCCCGGCTGCCCACCGTGGTGTAGCGCGGCGGGCTCAACGTCCCCGAGAATCCCGCGACCGGCAGTCCCGTGATGGCCGCGCGCAACTCCGGGTGCTTCTCGCCGGCTGCGAGCGAGACGATCCTGGCCAGCGCCATCGGCGAGATCCGGTTGCGCGGCGACAGGCCGCTGCCGTCGTTGACCGAGACGCCTTCCGCCACACCGAGCCGGCCCAGGACCTGCTGGACGGCCTGCGCCGCCCCCGCGAACGTCGGCGGACGCCCCAGCTTGATGGCGACCTGGCGGGCCACCGCCTCGGCGACGTCGTTGTCGCTGTCGGTCAGCAGGTGCTCCACCAGAGCGGTCATCGGCGGTGAGTGGACGATGCCGAGCCTCTCGGCGCCCTCCTGCGCCACCGTCCTCTCTCCTGCCTTCGCCTTGATTCCCTGCTTGGACAGCAGGTACGCGAACTGCCTCACCGCAGTGGCGGGCGGGTTGGAGACCCTCGTCTTCTTGGTCGGGTCCGTCGGGGAGACGCGGCCCTCATCGACCGTCAGAGCGGTCACAGGCGCGACCTCGCCGTCCGGCAGGTAATTGGGCTTCCACCCAGCCGCCGTATAAGGGCCCTGGTACGCGGACACGTCGTAGTCAACGCGCGCCTCTCGCACACCGGCGGCCTTCAGCGCGGCAGCCGTCTGGCGAGCCAGGTCCAAGAGGGACGCATAGGGCGGATGCCCCGCCCCCGGACGTGGCGGCAGGGCCGTCAGGGTAGGATCCCCGCCTCCGACCAGTACGATTCCGCCGCCGGTACCGCGCACGACCCGGGTGGCGATCCGGTACGCGGGGCCGACCGTGGCCAGCGCCGCGACCGAGGTCGCCAGTTTCGTCGTCGAGGCGGGGGTGGCGGGCCGATCGGCACCCAGCGCGTACAGGGACCGGCGCGTCTCGGCGTCGACGACCACCGCGCTGATCTTCGCCTTCGGCCCGCCGATCAGCGGCGCCAGCCGTCCAGCCAGGACGGAGGGGTTCGGCGCCCGGCCCGACGCGGGATCGGCCGCGGGGACCACGACCGCGGACGCCGGAACGCGCACCGGGTCGCGCTCCGCCACGCTGGGGGGCTGCGGGGACAGATGACGCTCGGGTGTGAGTTTCGCCACTGCCAGCCCGGCGGCGACGGTGAAAACGTTAAGGAGGGACAGCGACAGAATCACGAGGGCCCGGCCCCGTCCAGGCACGTGACCGCCCCTCTCCCACTCAGCACTCACCAACGTGCGACATCCTTATACGAGGGAACACTCGCCCTGTGGGGCCGGCCTCACCCACGGGCTCCCGGAAGACTATTCACTGCGAGCGCGCAGGGAGCGGAGGACATCTTGGATTTCGACGTCACCATTGAGATCCCGAAGGGCCAGCGGAACAAGTACGAGGTGGACCACGAGACGGGGCGCATCCGGCTCGACCGCATGCTGTTCACCTCGACGCAGTACCCGGCCGACTACGGGTTCATCGAGGACACCCTAGGGGAGGACGGCGACCCGCTGGACGCGCTCGTCCTGCTGCAGGAGCCGACGTTCCCGGGCTGCCTCATCCGCTGCCGCGCGGTGGGCATGTTCCGGATGACCGACGAGGCCGGTGGTGACGACAAGGTCCTGTGCGTCCCCGCCACCGACCCCCGCATGGAGCACCTGCGCGACATCCACCACGTCGCCGAGTTCGACCGCCTGGAGATACAGCACTTCTTCGAGGTCTACAAGGACCTGGAGCCCGGCAAGTCCGTCGAGGGCGCCAGCTGGGTGGGGCGCGTCGAAGCCGAGCTGGAGATCGAGCGTTCCCGGAAGCGCGCCGCGGACCAGGGCGGCCACTGAGCGCCGGGGCCGGGAGTCGCAGACGGCGCTGATCCGCTCCCGCCGCCCCCGCGACACGATCCCGTAAGGACCCTTCCGCACGGAACGCCGTGCGGAAGGGTCCTCGCCGTCCATGGGCACCACGGCTCATCCCGGGCGGGTGGCACCGATCAGGTCACCGCGGTGAATGCTCGATACGCGAACCTCGGCCCCCGTGTAGGGCGCCTCCACCATCTGGCCGTCGCCGATGTAGATGCCGACATGGTGGATGGTGGCAGGGTCGGACGAATCCGTGGCGAAGAAGACCAGATCCCCCGGGCGCAACGCGCTCGTGGACACATGCGGGCCCGACGTCCATTGGGTACCGGTCCAATGGTCGAGCCGTACACCGGCCTTGTCCCACGCGTACATGGCGAGGCCCGAACAGTCGAAGCCGACCGTGCCCGCGCCTTGAGCGAACCCCTGGCTGGGCCCGAACATGTTGCCTCCACCCCACGCGTACGGGGTGCCCAGCCATTTCAGCGCCGCCCGGGCGGCGATGGCACCGCGCGCGGCGGACGAGGTCAGTCCTGTGGCGGGAGCCTCTGAGCCTGCGAAGGCGGAACGTGCCTTGCGCGCCTCGGCCTTCTCCCTCGCCCTTTCCCGCGCGCGCTTGACGCGAGCAGCATGGGCCTTGGCATCGCCGAGCCGACGCTCAAGGCGCCGCTTCTCGGCTTCGATGCGTTGGACGGACGCCTGCTGCCTCGCCACCGCCTCCTCCGCGAACCGCTTGGCCTCCTCGGCCCGCCGCGTCACGGCTTGCTGCTCCTCGAACGCGGCCTCCGCCTGGCGGCGGAACACGTCCGCGACGTTCTTGGACGCCTCCACGCGGCCGACCATGGCCGCCCGCCGTTGGGTGAGCATCTGGACCATCCCCGCACGGTCCATGAAGCCCTGGGGGCCGCCATCGCCGACAAGCGCTGACGAGATCTGGTCGTAGCCGGTGTTGTCCTGGTAGACCCGGGCCGCGAACGACGCCAGTTCAGCCCTGCTCTCCTCCACCCTCCGGTCCGCCTCGGCAACACGGCCTTGGGTGTCCCAGTACGCGCGCTGAGCGCGTTGCAGCTGCACCCGCTCGCCGTTGTATCGCTCTATGGCGGTCTCCGCGGCGACGCCGAGCCTGTCGAGTTCGCCGTCCGCCTGCGCGAGCTTGGCTTTCGTCCGGCCGACTTCGGCCGCCCGTTCCCGCACTTGGCGTTCGGTCCGTTCGAGGTCCTTCGCGCTAGGGCCGGGGTCGGCGGACGGACGCGCTGACGCGGCCGGCACCAGCAGGCTCATGCCCATGGCCAGGCCGGAGCCGAAGGCGACCACCCGCAGCATCGTGTTCAGGGCGGGGGGCCGCACCGCACGGCGGTGGCGGGTGTCTGCTGCGCCGGTTGCCATGAGCACGTCCTCCCCCGGGGATGCACTGCTTAGCGCAAACGATCACCTACGAAGAGTAGTTGACTCGGGCAATGGTCGGTACACGCGCCGCTCCAGGCAGGCCGTTCACGGCCGAGACTTTCCCGTCATCCGGTGGCTGTCGGCCCCACGCTCGGTGGGTTCTCGTCGGACGGCCGTCCTGTCGGAGACGGTGTTGCCTCAGGGGCTGTGCCAGGGGGTGATGTCGGCGCAGGGGTCGATGGTGTCGGTGTCGGCGCCGGCTGACTGCTTCCTGGCGGCTCCGTATCCGTCGGTGTCGGCTGAGGGCTTCCCGGTCGTTGCGTCTCGGGCGGCACAGAGGGGCTCGCCGAACTGGAGCCCGTCGGCGTAGGCGAGGGGTCTGGGTCGGGGTCGGGCGGTGCGTCCTTCCGCCAGGTGACGTGCATCTGGACGCCGCCCGGCCGGAAGGTGACAGTGCCGGCCCCACGGTCGTCCGGACCGCGCGAGACGTGGACGTGCAGGGTCACGGTCTGCCCGGACTGAAGACGGCCAGAGGACGGCTGTATCTGAACAGGTCCCTGGGTGTTCGTCTGCCAGGCCACAGGTCCGTCTTCCGCTCGCACCTCTATGGAGCCGTCCGAACCTCCTGCCAAGTCCAGGTAGAGCGGTGAGACGACCAGGATGCCCGCAGACGTTGTGGGCTCGGTCCCGGAGACTGGCACTGGTGGCGGTTCGGGCACGGCCGTCGGAGGTGCGGACGAGGCGCGCGCGCCGAACGGGAACGTGGCCGACACAGGGACGGCGTCAAGCGGCCCGGGTCCGTCCGGGCTCATCTCAGGCGGCCGTCTGGTCTCCGGTGTCTGAGAGACACCGGGCACCACGGTCGGCTGCGGACCGGCGGCCGTTTCGGCTGGGTTCCCGTTGGTGCCCAGCACTCCGTACATCGACGCGACCCCACCGCCGGACAGGAACGCCACCACCGTGAGCACCATCGCGGCACGGACGGCCTGCGCGCCGATCCCCGCCGGTGCGGCGGCGGGCGCCTTGCGGAAGCGGCCGAGCCATGAGCCTCCGCCGCTCTGGCGGGTGCCCCGTTTCGACCGCAGGTCCTGGACGGGGAAGCCATCGGAGGTGAACTCCGTGACGCGGGTGGCGACGAAGAGCCTGTAACCCACCAGCTCGGGGTCCAGAAAGCAGCTCATGACACGGAGCCGCGTTTCTTTTGCCGGACGCGCGTCCGGCAGCAGCCCGTACACCTTCCTCGCCGAGACCGAGCGGGGGCGGAGCGAACCGCAGACGGAGCAGGCTTCCGCGTGCCGTCTCAGCCGTCCGCTCAGGTCGTGATCGAGCTCGCCGGACCGTTCTCGCAGCAGCAGCGCACGCCTGCCGCAGCCATAAGGACCCTGTTGCACGAGCATCTCCGCGACCAGCGCGTCCTCCAGCTCGACCCGTGCGAGGTCCAGCGCATCCTGGGCGCCCTTCAAGGACAGGCCCAGAACCACGGCCAGGTCGGGCACCGGCAGTCCATGCCTGATGCTCAGTTCCAGGATCTCTCGCGAGATCGGACGTAACGCCAGGACCGCGTGCCAGGCCGTGATGCGCTGGTCGACATCCTCCTGGTCGTGGCTGGCGACCGGCATGTCCGGGGTCTTGTTCCGCAGCGGCATGTGCCGAGCGCACTCCAGCCTGGCGATGGCATAGAGCCACGCCTTGAACCGGTGAGGATCGCGCAGCTTGCCGATGTGCGCCTCCGCCACGATGAACGTGTCGCGCAGGGCGACCTGCGCCGTGTCGCGGCAGCGCAACTGGAACCAGCAGTACGCGTAGAGCCGGTGGGCATGTGCGTCGTACACCGCGGCCGGGGCGCTGGGATCGCGCTCGCGTAGCGCCTCGACCAGGAGATGGTCGTTCATACCGGAAAAGGTAAAGGCTCTTCGCGTTCTTTACTGGCCATTTCAGAAGATCCAACTGGGATACCGAACCCCATTCATGTACCACTCATGGCGACTCCGACGGAGTGTCGCAATAGAGCGATTTGCGCGCTTTGACCGACATACTGCAACTATCGCACGCTTGCCATGACCAGCACAGCATCTCGATGAGCACCCCTACTGCGACACAGAGTGAAGTGCTGGAATCGGCCCACTTGCCTTACGAAGGATCACTCCAACATCAACAAAATCAACCTTTCGTGCGCCGATCATCAGCCGGAGCGAGGAGGTCCGCCGCGCTCCGGCTGATGATCATCGGAGATCGCCAATATCGCGCACATCGCCCGGCCCCACGGGCCCGCCGCCCACTCCACACCTCACGGGACCGAGGCGTCTCCCGCGAATGGCTCCCGCGCATCGCCCGACCCGACAGGCACTGCCGTCCACTCCAGCGCGAGGCAGACACCCCGAGTCCCCGACGAACGCCGGCGCGACTACCTCCTCGAAACGATCACCAAATCGCAGTTGACAGTGTCACGATGACAGTGTCATCATCGAGCCATGGACGGTACCTGGACCATCGGCGAGCTGGCGGAACGCGCCGCCGCCGCTCTCGCGGCGGAAGGAGCCGCGCAGGTCAGCGGCCGGGTGCGCGACCTCCCCAACGCCCGGCTGATCCGCTGGTACACCACGATCGGCCTGGTCGACCCGCCGCTCGCCCGGCGCGGCCGCAACGCCCTGTACGGCCACCGCCACCTCCTCCAGCTCGTCGCGGTGAAACGCCGCCAGGCCGAAGGCCGCTCGATCGCGGAGATCCAGCTCGAACTCGCCGCGGCCCCCGACGAGACGCTCGCCCGCATAGC
>NZ_VCKZ01000485.1 GCF_005889745.1 Actinomadura geliboluensis | reverse complement strand
GATGTGTATAAGAGACAGCCCGGAACGACCTGTATCCGGCGGTGCGCGCCTACCGCGCCTACATCGTCAAAGGGCTGCGGACGCTGCAACAGCGCACGGACGAGCTGCGCGACGCCGTCCGATCGGGGGATCTCGGCGCGGCGCGCAGGGCATGGCTGCCCGCGCACCTGGCGTGGGAACGGCTCGGCGCCGCCTACGGGACGTTCGGGGACGCCGCCGACGAGATCAACGGGCGCCCGGCCGGGCTGCCGGACGGCGTGCGCGATCCCGGCTTCACCGGGTTCCACCGGGTCGAACGGGGGCTGTGGCACGGCGAGCCGACAGCCTCGCTGCGCGCTCCGGCCGACCGGCTCGCCCACGATGTCGCCGCCTTACGGGACGCCTTCCCGCAGCAGCAGATCGACCCGAACGATCTCGGCCTCCGCGCGCACGAGATCCTGGAGAACACGCTCCAGTTCGAGCTGACCGGCAAGGCCGACCAGGACAGCGGGACGACGCTCGCCACGGCCGCCGCGAACCTCGACGGGACGCGGGCCGTCCTCGCACCGCTCCGCCCCCTGCTCGAAGACCGCATGGACCTCACCGCGATCGACGCCTGGCTCGACCGTGCCGCGCGCCTGATCAGGGCGGAGCACAGGCACGGCCACTGGACGCCCCTGGCCCGGCTGACCACCATGGAGCGGGAACGCATCGACGGCGCGATCGGCGAACTCGTCGAACGGCTGTCATCGGTCGCGACCATCGCCGAAGTGCGGAGAACCCCGTGACCGCGCCGGGGCGGCGGACGTTCCTGCGCGGCGCGATGGCCGCCGGGGTCACGGGCGCGGTCGCCCGAGGCGCGCCGCCGCCCGCGGGACCGGGCGCTCGCGGGTTCCACGGCGTCCACCAGGCCGGGATCCTGGACGGGCCGGAGCCGCGCGCGATCATCGCCGCGTGCGACGTGCTCACCGAGAAGCGCGCCGAACTCGCCGATCTCTTCCGCGCGCTGACCGCCCGCGCCAGGGCGGTGACCAGCGGCGGCGCGCCCGCCCAGGTGGGCGTGACCGGGCCGCCGCCCGACTCCGGCGTCCTCGGCCCGGACGTCCCGGCCGGCGGCCTCGCCCTGACGGTCGGCATCGGCGCGTCGCTGTTCGACGACCGCTTCGGCCTGGCCGCGCGGCGCCCGGCACGGCTGGCGGCGATGCGGACGTTCCCCGACGACGACCTCGACCCGGCCTGGTGCCACGGTGACCTGCTGCTGCGCTTCGGCGCCGCCGACGAGGACACCGTCCTCCACGCGCTGCGGGACGTCTGCCGGCACACGCGCGGCGCGATGCGCGTCCGGTGGCGGATCAGCGGATTCACCAGCCGGCCCCGCCCGTCCGGGACGCCCCGCAACCTCATGGGCTTCAAGGACGGCATCGCCAACCCCGACACCGCCCGCCGCGCCGAGATGGACCGTCTCGTCTGGGCCGCGCGGGACGGATCCGAGCCCGCCTGGACGGCCGGCGGCACGTACCAGGTCGTCCGGCTCATCCGGATGCTCGTGGAGTTCTGGGACCGCGTCTCCCTCACCGAGCAGGAGCGGATGTTCGGCCGCGCCCGCGAGACCGGCGCGCCGCTCGACGGCACCCGCGAGCGGGACGTCCCCCGCTACGCCCGCGACCCGATCGGCGAGGTCATCCCGCTGACCAGCCATATCCGGCGCGCGAACCCGCGCGTCCCGGAGACCGGCGGCAGCCGGATCCTGCGCCGCGCCTGGAACTACGACCGGGGCGTGGGCGAGGCCGGCGACCTCGACATGGGGCTCGCCTTCACCTGCTACCAGCAGGATCCGCCGCGCCAGTTCGAGGCCGTCCAGGAGCGCCTGCGGGGCGAGCCCCTCACCGACTACATCTCTCCGTTCGGCGGCGGTTATTTCTTCGCACTTCCGGGTGTCGTGGACGCCTCCGACCACTTCGGAAGGGCTCTGCTGATGTAGACGAGCCGGTCGGCGGAGAAGGAGGGGACATGCGCAGGCCCGTAGTGCTGGCCGCGTCCGCGGTGGCGGCCGGGGTGCTGGCGGTGTCCGGAACCGCCTGCCGCCCGGTGCACGACTCCCGCGCGGCCACCGGGAGCCCGGAAACGCAGGCGCCGCCGGAGCCGCCGCTGACGCCGATCAGGCACCTGGTGGTCATCTACGGCGAGAACGTCTCGTACGACCACTATTTCGGGATGTACCCGAGGGCCGCGAACACCGACGGCACGCCCTTCCACGCCGCCCGGAACACCCCGAAGGCCAACGGCCTGACGAAGAAACTCCTGAAGCGGAACCCCAACCGCTTCAACCCGAAGCGGCTGAAGCACTCCCAGGCCCTCACCTGCGACCAGAACCACGGCTACGCCGCCGAGCAGAAAGCCGTCAACGGCGGTCGCATGAACAAGTTCGTCGAATTCACCGAGCACGACAAGTGCACGGGCCAGCCCGTCCTGTTCGGCGAACCCGGCCTCGTCATGGACTATTTCGACGGCAACACCGTCACCGCCATGTGGAACTACGCGCAGCACTACGCGATGAGCGACAACTCGTGGGACTCGGTCTTCGGGCCGTCCACGCCGGGTGCGCTCAACCTGGTCTCCGGCCAGACGTACGGCGGCTACGCGGTCGACCCGAAAACGCACCAGAAGGTGTCAGACACCTCTGTGGTGATGTCCCCGAACGCGGAGGGCATCGGCACGGTCATCACCGACCCGGACCCGGCGTTCGACGACTGCTCGAACGACGGCCACACGTCCGACAACAACCTCGCCGTGATGACCGGCCGGAACATCGGCGACCTGCTCAACGCCAAGAACGTCACGTGGGGCTGGTTCCAGGGCGGATTCCGTCCGACCGGGACGAAGAACGGCTACAAGGTGTGCGGCTCCGCCCACGCCAACATCGGCGGCAACCGGGTCATCGACTACAGCCCGCACCACGAGCCGTTCCAGTACTACAAGTCCACGGCGAACGAGAAGCACCTGCCGCCTTCGTCGCCCGCCGCGATCGGCCGGACGGACCAGGCGAAACCAGTACGACCTCACGGACTTCGACACCGCCCTGGCCGCGCACACCGTGCCCGCCGTCTCCTTCCTGAAGGCCCCCGCCTACCAGGACGGCCACGCGGGCTACTCGGACCCGCTGGACGAGCAGCGGTTCATCGCCACCACGATCAACAAGATCCAGCGGTCGCCCGAGTGGGCGTCGACCGCGGTGGTCCTCGCCTACGACGACTCCGACGGCTGGTACGACCACGCCCGGCCGCGGATCACGAACGGCTCGGACGACGCCGCCCAGGACGAGCCCGCCTGCCGCCGCGTCCGGGCCGCCGGCGGCCACGACGGCCGCTGCGGCCCGAGCCAGCGCCTCCCGATGCTGGTGGTCTCGCCCTACGCGAAGGCGGACCACGTGGACCACCACCTGCTCGAACAGGCGTCCATCCTGCGGTTCATCGAGGACAACTGGCGCACCGGACGCATCGGCGGCGCGTCCTTCGACGCCCGCGCCGGAACCCTCGCCCACCTGTTCGACTTCGACCGCCCGAAGGCGCGCCGCGTCCTCCTCGACCCGAGGACCGGAGCCGTCCTGCGGTAGGGGCGGCCTGGCGGAGGCTACGCGCGGGCCGGGGTCTTCTCCTCGGCGTCGCCGGGCCGGTGGTCGGGGACGAAGCGGTAGCCGACATTGCGGACGGTGCCGATCAGCGACTCGTACTCGGCGCCCAGCTTGGCCCGCAGGCGCCGGACGTGGACGTCGACCGTGCGGGTGCCGCCGAAGTAGTCGTAGCCCCAGACCTCCTGGAGGAGCTGCGCGCGGGTGAAGACCCGGCCCGGGTGCTGGGCGAGGTACTTCAGCAGCTCGAACTCCTTGAAGGTCAGATCGAGGACGCGGCCGCGCAGGCGCGCGGTGTAGGTGGCCTCGTCGATCGTGAGGTCGCCGCTGCGGATCTCGCCCGGGACCTCGTCGTCGTCGGTGCCCGCGGCGGCGCGGCCCACGGCGAGGCGCAGCCGGGCCTCGACCTCGGCGGGGCCCGCGGTCTGCAGCAGCACGTCGTCCAGGCCCCATTCGGGGCTGAGAGCGGCGAGGCCGCCCTCGGTGACGATGGCAAGCAGCGGGCAGTCGAGTCCGGTGGTGCGCAGCAGCCGGCACAGGCTCTTGGCCTGGACGAGGTCGCGGCGGGCGTCGACCAGCACGACGTCGGCCGGGTCCGTGTCGATCAGCGCGGACGCCTCCGCGGGGGCGACGCGCACCGAGTGCAGCAGAAGTCCGAGCGCGGGCAGGACCTCGTCGGAGGGCTCCAACGCGTTGGTCAGCAAGAGCAGGCTGCTCAAGTGCCGCCTCCCGTCCAAAGACGTAGGACCCGGACGGCTCATCTCCCCAGCCCCGCCCAGGGTCGGCGACTCAACGACGAGGCGACCATGAAGGGCCTTTCGGATGAACTCCATGGCCTCGTCGCCCGGATCCCTCCTCCAGAGCATAACGGACCGGTCCCCGGCGGCCCCGGGGCAGGACGTTGAATACTGGTCCCATGGCCAAGGGGACGATGCGGTACTGGGCGGCGGCGAAGGCCGCCGCGGGCACGCCGGAGGAGCCGTACGAGGCGGGGACGCTGGCGGAGGCGCTGGCGGCGGCGTCGGCGGGGCGGGACGAGGAGTTCGCGCGGGTCGTCCGGCGGAGCTCGTTCCTGATCGACGGGGACCCGGTCGGGAGCCGGCCGCACGCCTCGGTCGTCCTGCCCGAGGGCGGGGTCGTGGAGGTGCTGCCGCCGTTCGCGGGCGGGTGACGCAAGGTCATTTTCCGGTGTGTCCCGATTCGGTGTGAACCCGCATTAAGGTGTGGCGATCGCATGCCGTCGTCGGAGGAGAGACATGCGGAAGGTACTGCTGGTACTGCTGATCTTCGTGGCCGTGGTGCTGGTCGCCGCGGACCGGCTCGGCGTGCGCGTCGCGCAGGACAAGATCGGCGAGCAGGTGGCGGCGCAGTACAACCTGTCCCAGCGGCCGGACGTCACGATCCACGGCATCCCGTTCCTGACGCAGGCGGTCGGCGGCGAGTACGAGCACATCGAGGTCGAGATCGGCGACTGGACGGAGCAGGGCGTCACCGTCTCCGGCGTCACCGTCGACATGCGGGGGGTGAACGCGCCGCTGTCGGAGGTCAGCAAGGGCAGCTCCGCGAACGTCACGGCGAAGACGGCGACCGCGTCCGCCGTGATCCCCTACGACGTGATCCGCAAGGAGGCGCCGAAGGAGGTCACGGCGCTGCGGCCCAAGGGCGACGACCTCTCGGTCGACCTCACCGGCAGCATCCTCGGCTTCCCCGTCTCCGGGACCGCGGTCGTGGAGGTGCAGCCGACCGCCAAGGGCATCGCGATCTCGCCCGTCTCGGTGGGGTCGGACGGCGCCGCGCAGATCCCGCTGGCGCTGGTGAAGAAGCAGCTCACCTGGGTCGTGCCGGTCGCCGACCTGCCGGTCGGGTCGCGGATCAGCCACATCGAGCCGACGCCGGACGGGCTGCGCGTCGCCGCGACGGCCGAGAACGTCCACCTGAACGATCTCCAGCAGGGCCGCAGATAGTCCGCGCCGGCGGTGAACCGCCCGGTCGGGGCGTACGTGACAGTGGTGTGGGTCCGACCGCCGATGAGGGTCTGCTTCGCGCCCTGTACAGCGAGCACGGAGGTCCCCTCCTCGGGTACGTCCTGCGGCTGACGGGAGGGGACCGGACGCAGGCCGAGGACGTCGTGCAGGAGACGCTGCTGCGCGCGTGGCGGCATCCGGAGGCGCTGGCGGGGCGTCCCGTGCGGCCGTGGCTGTTCACGGTGGCGCGGAACCTGGTCGTCGACGCGCACCGCGCCAAGCGCGCGCGGCCGCCGGAGACCGGGATCGACGAGCACGTCATGATGACGGCCGACGGCTCCGACGACATCGACCGGGCGCTGGAGTCCTGGACGGTGGCCGAGGCCCTGGCGGGGCTGAGCCCGTCGCACCGGGCCGTCCTGGTAGAGACCTACTACAAGGGCCGGTCGGTGGCCGAGGCGTCCAAGACGCTCGGCATCCCGCCCGGCACGGTGAAGTCCCGCACCTTCTACGCACTGCGGGCGCTCAAGCTCGCATTGGAGGAGCGGGGGTTGGCGCCATGAACGACTGCACGGACGTGCGCACCTCACTCGGCGTGTACGTGCTCGGCGCGCTCGACCCCGGCGAGCGGAGCCAGGTGGAGGGCCACCTGGAACGCTGCCCCGCCTGCCGGGACGAGCTCGCCGGGCTGGCCGGCCTGCCCGCACTGCTCGGGCGGGTCGAGCGGGAGCAGCTCGAACAGCTGGCCGGGCCGGCGCCCGAGTTGCTGGACGGGCTGCTCGCCAGGGCGGCCGAGCGGAGGAGGGGACCGCTCGGACCCCTGGGGCGCCTGGCCGGCGGGCGGGGCCCCGCGGGG
>NZ_VCKZ01000484.1 GCF_005889745.1 Actinomadura geliboluensis | reverse complement strand
GGCTATGGCTACACGCGGGAGTTCCCGGTGGAGCGGATGATGCGCGACGCCAAGATCACCCAGATCTACGAGGGCACCAACCAGATCCAGCGCATGGTGATGGCCCGCCAGCTCCTCAAGTAGCCGGCAGCCGCACCTCGAACAGGGCGCCGCCGCCGGGGGCCTCGCCGACGGTGAGGCTCCCGCCGTGCGCCGCGACCAGGTCCCGGGCGATGGCGAGGCCCAGCCCGGCGCCCCCCTCGTCGCGGCTGCGGGCGTCGTCCAGCCGGACGAACCGCTCGAAGATCCGCTCGCGGTCGGCGGGCGGCACCCCCGGCCCGTCGTCGGCGACGCGCAGCACCGCCGACCCCGCCTCTTCGCGCAGCGACAGCCGGACGGCCGCGTCCGCGTGCCGCTGCGCGTTGTCGAGCAGGTTGCCCACCACCCGGGCCAGTCGCCCCGGGACGCCCATGACCTGCGGGTCCCCCTCGATCGACGCCTGGACGGCGACGCGGTCGCCGGGGGCGCGGCGGTCCAGCTCGTCCCGGACGAGCCGGCCGAGCGCGACCGGCCGGGCGGGGGGCCGCTCGCCGGCGTCGATGCGGGCGAGCAGCAGCAGGTCGGCGGCGAGATGCTGGAGCCGCACGACGTCCTCGACGAGGCCGTCCACGTCGAGCAGCTCCGGATGCGCGGCGGCGACCTCCAGCTGCGTGCGCAGCGACGCGATCGGGCTGCGCAGCTCGTGCGAGGCGTCCGCGACGAAGCCGCGCTGCCGCGCCACCGACTCCGCCAGCGCGGCGAGGGTCTCGTTGGTCGTGGCGGCGAGGTCGGCGATCTCGTCCCGCGCGTCCGGCACGGGCACCCGCCGGGCCAGGTCGCCGGACGCGGTGATCTCCGCCAGCTCCGCCCGGACGGCCTCCACCGGCCGCAGCGCCCGCCGCGTGACGAGCCAGGTCACGCCGGCGACCACCGCCAGCAGCAGCGGCAGCCCGGCGAGCATCGCGCGGGTGACCGTGCTCGTCGCGTCCCGCGCCGCGGCGAGGTCGGCGCCCGCGTACACGGTGACCGTCTCGTCGCGCGGCGTCGTCACCTCGACCGCCGCGAACCGGTACTCGGCCGTCTGGCCGTCCACCGTCGCGCGGCCCGTGCTGAACCCCGGGTCGTCCCCGGACACCTCGCCGCGTCCCGGGTCGTCGTCGCCGTGGTCGTCATCGCCGCCGCCGCGCGCGGCCGCGCCCGGCCGGACGCCGGGGGAGCCGGTGCCGTGGATGGCCTGGAGGTCCTCGCTCACCGCGCGCACGCGGCCGTCCTCGCCGACGACCTGCACGGGATGGTCCTCGCCGTCGGGCAGGTCGAGGCTCCGGTACGGCGTGCCCGCCGCGAGCTGCGCCGCGACCTCCCGCGCCGCGACCTCCGCCCGCAGGTCCGTCTGGCCGGCCAGGTTCGCGCGCAGCAGCAGCACCACCGCGAGCCCGGCGGCGACCAGCGCGCCCGCCACCACGGCCGTCGCGCCCAGGGTCGTGCGGGCCCGCACGGACCCGAGGCGGCGCGCCATGTCAGGCGCCCCCGTCCCGGGCCAGCCGGTACCCGGCGCCGCGCACCGTCGTGATCGACCGGCGCCCGAACGGGACGTCGAGCTTGCGGCGCAGCGCGCTCACGTACACCTCGACGATGTTGGGGTCGCCGTCGTAGGCGAAGTCCCAGACGGCCTCCATGATCTGCGCCTTCGACACGACCTGGCCGGCGTTCGCGGCGAGGTGCTCCAGGACGGCGAACTCCTTGGCGGTCAGCTCCACCTCCGCGTCGCCCCGGAAGACGCGCCGCGCCGCCGGGTCCACGGTGAGGTCGCCGAGCATGATCGCGGGCGCGGCGCCGCGCGTGCGGCGGCGCAGCAGCGCGCGGACGCGCGCCACCAGCACCACGTACGAGAACGGCTTGGTGAGGTAGTCGTCCGCGCCGGTGTCGAGGCCCTCCGCCTCGTCGTACTCGCCGTCCTTGGCGGTCAGCATCAGGATCGGCGTCTCGTCGCCCGCCGCCCGCAGCTCCGCGCACACCCGGTAGCCGTTCATCCCCGGCAGCATGATGTCGAGGACGATCAGGTCGTAGCCGCCGCCGAGCGCCAGGTGCAGGCCCTCCGCGCCGTCGTGGACGGCCTCCACGACGAAGCCCTCGGCCGTCAGCCCCCGCGCGAGGGACGTGGCCAGGCGCTTCTCGTCCTCCACGATCAGCAGGCGCATGCCCCCCAGCCTGCCAAACGCCACCTGAAGGCGGCTTCAGGTTGCTTCAGGTGGGCTACAGGAAGACGCACCAACGTGGGTCTCGCAATGCGGAACCGAACGGAAGGTGCAACTCGATGAAGAACAACGCACGGCGCCTGGTCACCAAGCGCGGGCTGCTGGTCTCGGCCGTCGCCGCGGGCGTGCTGGCCGCCGGCGGGACGACGGCCGCGTTCGCCACCGCGCAGGACGCGCCGGCCGCGGCCGCGGCCCCGTCCGACGACCGGCCCGGCGGCGCGGCCGCCGCTCCGGAGGTGGCGCTCGCGCAGGCGGCGGACGCCGCGCTGAAGAAGGTGCCCGGGACGGTCGCGGAGGCCGAACTCGACGACGAGGACGGCAAGGCGGTCTGGGAGCTCGACGTCCTCGCCCAGGACGGAACCTGGCACGACGTGACCGTCGACTCCGGCGACGGCAAGGTGCTGACCGACCGCGCCGACGAGGACGGCGACGACGCCGCGGAGGCCGCCGCCCTGCGCAAGGCGTCGGTGGGCGCGCCCGCCGCCGCCGACGCGGCGCTGAAGGCCGTCCAGGGGCACGTCACGTCCGCCGAGTTCGAGCTTGAGGACGGCAAGGCCGTCTGGGAGGTCGACGTGGCCGGCAAGGACGGCGCCGAGCACGAGGTCACGGTGGACGCCGCGTCCGGCAAGGTCCTCACCCAGAAGACCGAAAAGCCGGACGACGACGGCGGCGAGGACTGACGGGCGCCGGGGCCGGGAAGGGACACCGCAGGAGGTGTGCATGAGCGAGCAGAGATCCGGCCCCGGCCCCGGCATCGACACCAGCGTGTCGCACGTGGCGCGCATCTGGAACTACTGGCTGGGCGGCAAGGACAACTATCCGGTGGACCGGGAGGTCGGCGACCAGATCCTCGGCATGCTGCCGGACGTCGCGAGGCTGGCCCGCGCCTCCCGGCTGTTCCTCAACCGGGTGGTGTGGCACCTGGCCGCCGAGGCGGGCGTCCGCCAGTTCATCGACATCGGGACGGGCCTGCCCACGGTCGACAACACCCACGAGGTCGCCCAGCGGGCCGCGCCCGAGTCGCGGATCGTCTACGTCGACAACGACCCGCTCGTCCTGGAGCACGCGAGGTCGCTGCTCACCAGCACCCCGGAGGGGCACACCGCCTACATCCACGCCGACCTCCGCGAGCCCGAGGGCATCCTGGAGGGCGCCGCGGAGACGCTCGACTTCAGCCGGCCCGTCGCGTTCACGCTGATGGGCATCCTGGAGTTCGTCCCCGACGACGAGCAGGCGTACGCGATCGTGCGGCGGCTGCTGTCCGCGGTGCCGTCCGGCAGCTATTTCGCCATGTACGACGGGACGAACGTCGTCCACGGCGAGGCGTCCGACCGGATCGTGGACGTGTGGAACGCCTCCGGCAACGCGCAGCTCGTGCTGCGCACCCCCGAGCAGATCGCGGGCTTCTTCGAGGGCCTGGAGATCGAGGAGCCCGGGATCGTCCCGGTGACGCACTGGCGCCCCGACACGCCCGGCGAACCCGAGCCGGTCGACGCCTACGGCGGCGTGGGCCGCAAGCCCTAGACCACCCCGAGAGCAGGCCGATGACCGCGGACGACTTCGTCTACACGATCTACATCAACGCCGCGCCGGAACGCGTCTGGGAGGCCCTCACCGACCCCGCCGCCACCCGCCGCTACTGGGGCGTCGCCTTCGAGACCGACTGGGCGCCCGGCTCGGCCATGACCTGGCACGAAGAGGACGCGGTGACCGCCGACCCCGAGCAGACCGTCCTGGAGGCCGAGCCGGGCAGCCGCCTGTCCTACACCTGGCACACCTTCACGCCCGAATGGGCGAAGAGCGTCGGGGTGGACGAGGAGACCCGCCGCGCGCTCATGGCGGAACCCCGCTCAACGGTGTCCTTCACCATCGAGCCGGCCGGCGCCACCACCAGGCTTACCGTCGTCCACCGCGCGGGCGAGGCGCTGCTCGCCATGTCGCGGCAGGGCTGGCCGCACGTCCTGTCCGGGTTGAAGACACTGCTGGAGACCGGCGAACCCCTCCCCACCACCGACCTCTAGCATGACCCCGGACGATCACGTGAGGAGCGGTTCGTGCGAGAGATCGCCGTGTTCAGCGGTAGCGCCCACCCGGAACTGGCCGCCGAGGTCTGCGCGCACCTCGGGGTGCCGCTGAGCCCGTCCCGGGTCGACCGGTTCGCCAACGACTGCCTGGAGGTGCAGCTGCAGGCCAACTGCCGGGAGCGGGACGTCTTCCTGATCCAGCCGCTCGTCGCGCCCGTCCAGGAGCACCTCGTCGAGCTGCTCCTGATGTGCGACGCGGCCCGCGGCGCGTCCGCGAGCCGCATCACCGTCGTCATGCCGCACTACTCCTACGCCCGCTCCGACAAGAAGGACGCGCCGCGCATCTCCATCGGAGGGCGCCTGGTCGCCGACCTCCTCGTCGCCTCCGGTGCGAGCCGCGTCCTCGCCATGACCCTGCACTCGCCGCAGGTGCACGGCTTCTTCTCCGTCCCCGTCGACCACCTGCACGCGCTGCGGGAACTCGCCGACCACTTCCGCGGGTACGACCTGTCGCGCACCACCGTCGTCTCGCCCGACCTCGGCAACGCCAAGGAGGCCGCGGCCTTCGCCCGCCTCCTCGGCGTCCAGGTCGCCGCGGGCGCCAAGCAGCGCTTCCCCGACGACCGCGTCCAGATCAGCTCCGTCATCGGCGACGTCGCCGACCGCGACGTCATCGTCCTGGACGACGAGATCGCCAAGGGCAGCACCGTCCTGGAGCTGCTGGACCGGCTCCGCGAACTGGGCGCCCGCAGCGTCCGCGTCGCCTGCACGCACGGCCTGTTCGCCGCCGGCGCCCTCCAGCGCCTCACCGCCCAGCCCGACGTCCTGGAGATCGTCTGCACCAACACGGTCCCCGTCCCGAACGGCGACCGCAGCGACAAGCTCCGCATCCTGTCCATCGCCCCGGCCCTCGCCGAGGCCGTCCGCCGCATCCACAACGGCGAGTCGGTGAGCGCCCTCTTCGAGTCGCCCTGAGCTACCTGCGGCTCTGCCGGAACTCCTCGGCCTCCGGCACCTCGGTGTACTCCAGCAGGTGGCTGCCGGCGACCCGCTCCAGCGCCTCGCGCACCTCGCCGGGCGTCGCGTAGAAGAACTACGCGTCGCCGAGCTCCCGCACCCGGTCCATCGGGTCCAGCCGCCGCGTCATGCCGATCTTCACCATCCGCTCGCCGAACGCCCCGATGTTGGAGATCACGTACACGTAGCCGGCCCGCACCTTCGCCGCCCGGCCCTCCACGTCGTCGATGGCCGCCTCGACGTCGGCGAGCTTGGCCCGCAGGTCGGCCGCGCCCGCCGCGTCCCCGTTGGCCTCCAGCCTGGCGAGGGCCGACTCCACGTGCGAGCGCTCCTTGAGCAGCCGGGCCTTCTCCCGCTCGAACTCCTTGCGCGCCTTGTCCTCCTCGCGCTGCCGCTCCCGCTCGGCCCGCACCCGCTCCTTCTCCTCCTCCACCTTCGCGAGGTGGTCGGCGGTGAGCCGCAGCTCCCGGACGCGGACCTCGCGGTACCGGCGGCCGACCCGGATGTCCATCGTCTTGCCGAGCCGCTCGATCGTCTGCGCCGTCTTGTCCAGCCGGTCGATCGCGGACTGGAGCTTGTAGGGGCGCATCGTCCGGATGAGGTTGTCCGCCTCGGCGTTGTAGGCCCGCAGCATCAGCTTGGAGAAGTCCCGCACCATCTTCGCGCCCTGCGCGGCGGACCCGTTCACCGTCCAGTGCGTCGCGCCGACGACCGCCTCGCCGCCACTCGCCATGGACTTGATCCGGTCCTTCACCTTGGCCAGCTCGGCCTTGTAGGCGACGACGTCCTCGAGCGGATGCTGGTACTCGTAGATCCCCGCCTCCTGCAGCAGGGCGAGGTCCTGCGTCTCGACGATGTCCTTGCGCAGCCGCGCCAGCTCCCGGCGCTTCTCCGCGGTCTGCCGCCGCACCTCGGCGGCCTCGTCCCGCAGCCGCGCGATCTCCGCGGCGACGCCGGGGGCGTCGAGCCCGCCTAGCCGCTCCAGCCACTGCCGCAGCTCCGCGTTCTCGGCCTCCAGCTCCTCGATCCGCTGCCGCTTCCCGCCGAACACCGGCAGGGTCCTGGACGCCGAATGCGCGGACCCCGGCGCCCGGACGGGCGACGCGGGGACGGGCGGCGCGGGCGCCGGGACGGGCGG